>JAVQWQ010000075.1:0-11133 GCA_033578915.1 Chitinophagales bacterium
CCGGAATAAAACAAAGAAGATAGCGATGAGTTGAAGATATCTTGTGATACAGGTTGCTGTGGCAGCGCCTTGTATGCCCATTGCCGGCAGACCGATCTTGCCGTAAATAAGGATATCGTTCAAAGCTACATTGCACACCAGCCCTGAAAAATTGATAATCATCACAGGGGTAGTTTTTCCAAGCCCTTCAAGCATCTGGCGGCCGGCAGTGAAAAAGATTAGCGCCGGAGTGGAAAAATTTACTATCCATAAATATTTTATGGCAAGTATGTTGATGTGCTTAGGCTGGCCAAACCATTCAAATTTTTTTATCAATAAGAAGAAGAATATCGTGGTAATGAATGATATTACTCCTGCTAGTGCAATAGAATCCTTAAATATGGACACCGCCTTTGCTGGCTTTTTTTCTCCAAAGGCTTCTGCAATCATTGGGGCAACGACAAATAAAATACCTGTGCCTATAAGAGTAAAAAGCCAATAAACTGCTGTTGCCACACCCGAAGCAGCAATATAATCCGGGCCTAACCCGCCTACCTGTATAGTATCAAAAAAACCCATTAACACATGGCTAAGGTGGCCGGCTGTAATAGGAAAGCCGATCAACGCGGTTTTTTTGACGGCTTTAACATATTCGCTGCCCGTGTTTAACATAACATGTTGTATAAAACAAAAAACCCGCTTGCGTGGACAAACGGGTACTCGAATTGTTTAAGTGCAATAATGCGCTGAGATTACTTACTTGCTTTTTCAAACACTACCTTGCCTCTGTAGTACAACTTGTCTTCGCTCCAGTGGGCTCGGTGAAGAATATGAGCTTCTCCAGTTGTAGGGTCAATGCCCAGGGTAGGAGCGGTAGCTTTGTAGTGTGTCCTGCGCTTGTCTCTGCGCGCTTTTGAGATGCGATGTTTCGGATTTGGCATTTTGTTCGATTTATGTTATTATTTAATTGTTTAAATCTGAATTCCATTTTTTTAATGCTTCCCAGCGCGGGTCTACAATATCCTGTTCACGTGTGTCTTCAACGTGTTGGCGGAGATATTTTAAGACCTCTTTGTCGCAGCGTTCATCTAAACCTGGCTCCCTGCATGGAATTTTGCGCAAGGGTAAGCACAAAGCTACGTATTCATACAGCAAATGAGAAACATCAAAATGTGTATCATCTTTGCTGATATAAATAATCTCATCGTCATCATTAAACCTGGGTGAATTATCCGTAAGTTTTATCACACAGGAATAATCTCCGAAGATTTCTTTTTCATATAAGGCAAGGCAGCGATCACATTCTACGGTTACTTTGCCGTCTATGAAAAAATTTAATATAAAGAACGTTTCTTTTTTGTCGAATTCTAGTTTCACTTTAACATCGCATTCACCGATGGGGGAATCCGGAAAGTGATCGAAAAACGCTTTATCCAAATCGTAAAAGAACTCATGTATTCCCAACTTCAGCCCCACAAAAGGAATCGAAAAGTCGCGCAGCCCTTTCACGTGAAAACATTTAATCCCTCACAAAGCTCTAAATGCAATTTGCAAATATATAAATATTTTTTTGTGGGCGGCCGAAAAATTGAAATCGGCAAATTATTTCTATTCGGTGAAATAATTTTTAGCTTTGCCTGCTACCTGCAATCTTATAATTCTGCTGTTATTACAGATTAATAATTCTGAAGCACAAAAGGATTTGCAGGTTAACTTGTGGGAATTGCATGTTCTGGAAATCTTGTTCTATTCATGCAATAACGTTCTTTATATTTCGGAGTTTATAAAAAACGCAGCCTTCAGTCTGTACTTGTATTAATTAGCAATGTTTGAAAAAGAAGAGGCCGTCAAAAAATAAATAACAAAAAATTGGTGAGATGGGTGAGTGGCCGAAACCAACAGTTTGCTAAACTGTCGTACCCCAAAAGGGTACCGCGGGTTCGAATCCCTCTCTCACCGCTTGTTTTTGAATGATAGGATTAACAGCAGAAGGATACGGGGTGTAGCGCAGCCCGGTCAGCGCACCTGGTTTGGGACCAGGGGGTCGCAGGTTCGAATCCTGCCACCCCGACTTTCCTGAATTTCGAATAAGAATAATTTTTTAATAATTATCTGCTTTGAATTAGTTACAAACGTCCAACTTCATTTATCATCCTATCATATTTTAATATCATAGACTTTTATTTCAAGCTTATTAGATAAGAAAACAGTTTTTATGTTATTAAAACAGATACTTTGGGCTTCATTAGATTAGAGTGAAACAATCATAAATTTCTGGTTGATAGCCTGAAAACAAACTAATATCCAGCACGAATATGCTTTCATGCTACCAAAATTTGCTACTTTGCGTCTAAATAATGTATGCTGAATTGCATACTTAGGGCGAAATATTTTTTATCGGCTCTGTTGATTGTAGTTCTTAGGTCAGAGAGTCAAGACTTTCACTACACCCAATTTTTTAATTCGCCACTTACTTTAAATCCAGCACTTACAGGGTTTACCCGAGGAAGCTTCAGGCTTGGTGCAGCGTATCGCACCCAATGGTTTTCCGTCACTTCTTCATCATTTTTTAATTCCATGTATGCCACTCCTTCGTTTTTTGTAGATGCTCCTATCATGATAGGAAAGGATGCGATTGGGCTGGGAGGCCTTTTTGTGAGCGACCAAACCGGCAGCGGACTATTAAACAGCTTTACCGGCTGCTTTTCTGCTGCGTTCATTAAAACGTTGGATAAAAAGAATAACCACAGGCTTTCTGCAGGCGTGCAGGTTGGTTTCAGCAACAAACAAGTAAGGGCTGCCAACCTGAAGTACTCTTCACAATTTATTGGAGCAACCTATATTCCGTCACTTTCAAACGGAGAGAATTTCGATGAATTGAGTATAAACATGCTCAATATGAATACCGGCTTGCTGTGGTTTGGAAGAATAAGTAAACGCACGATTATATATGCCGGAACAAGTTTCTTCAATGTGTTGCAGCAGCGCGATGGATTTATTCAAACTTCGTTGAAACGCTGGTTTCTTCGATGGAATTTTCACAGCGCTGTGGACATAACCGTTGGACGACTAGTCCATTTGATACCCGGACTATTCTATATGTCGCAGGTACAAACCAATCAGATGATGCCTTCTTTAATTACAGCTTACGACATAACTCCAGTGGCGACAATTGCTGTTGGAGCTTTTGTGCGCACCAACAATTTTTTTAATCAACGAATATCTGCAGATGCGGTATCTGCATATTTTTCTTTTGATTACAAAGGGTTTAAATTCGGCGCTAGCTATGATGTTACGATATCGGATTTGCAAAAGAAAACTATTGACTACGGAGCGCTTGAGCTGACCTTAATATATCTGGGTAGAAGGCGCAGCAACGATGGAATTGTTTTTTGCCCGATCTTTTAATTTCAATATAACAAACGAACCTTGATGGTTTCCTTTATTTCTTTGAGCAATGCTAGTGCTTCTTTGGATATAGCCTTGTTGACATCCAGCACCACATATCCGATATGTTCGTTGGTGCGTAGATATTGTCCCAAAATATTGATTTTATGCCTGGATAAGCGCGAGTTGATTTGCCCTAGTACGCCCGGCACATTTTGGTGTATATGTAAAATGCGGTGTGTATTAGCCTGAGGGGAAAGATTCAGAGGTGGAATAGAGTGAGAACCTGTGGTAATACCCTTTTCAAGAAAATTCAGCAACTTAGATGTAACATCAAGTCCGATATTATATTGTGCTTCTTCAGTACTTCCACCAATGTGGGGGGTGAGGATGACATTCGGAAATCCTGCCAACTCCGTATGGAAAGCGGCCCCGGTTTTTTCCGGCTCTTGAGGAAAAACGTCTATCGCTGCACCGCTCAAATGATGCTCCCTTAGCGCGGCTGCAAGGTCTGCGATATTCACAACATCTCCTCTGCTGTAGTTGATGAGTATAGCGCCTTTTTTCATCCAGGCCAGGGTGCTCGAATTAATCATATTTCTTGTTGTATCATCAGAAGGCACATGAAGGGTAACGATATCGGCTTTCTGCAGTACTTCGCGTAGCGTACGTGCGCTTTGCGCGTTGCCAAGCGGCAGTTTGCTTTCTACATCATAAAATATCACCTTCATACCCATGGCTTCTGCCAGAATGCTCACCTGTGAACCGATATTTCCATAACCTACGATACCGAGCGTTTTGCCTCTCAACTCGTAGCATCCTTTTGCATCTTTAAGCCATAAACCTTCGTGTGCTGCTTTGTTTTTTTCCGGTATCTTGCGGATAAGCATGATGCTTAGCCCGATAATTAACTCTGCTACAGACCGCGTGTTGGAATAGGGAGAGTTGAACACCGCCACTCCCCTGGCAGTTGCAGCTTTGAGATTTACTTGATTAACACCGATACAATAACACCCTATGGCTAGCAACTTATCGGCTTTTTTGAGAACCTTTTCGGTGATTTGAGTTTTTGAGCGGATTCCAAGCAGATGGACTCCTTTCAACTCCTGTATCAGCGCATCTTCTTCAAGAGCCGTTTGTAGCTTTCTAACGTTGGGATAACCCGCATTTTTTATCTCATCAACAGCCGCATCGTTGATGTTTTCCAACAAAAGGATTTTTATTTTATCTTTCGGATAACTGGTTATTTTTTCCATATTGTTCAACGTGTAACTATTATCAGGCCTGTGTGCTAAAAAATCTTTGAAGGATTCATAATGCCGTTAGGATCAAAAACTGCTTTAATTCCTTTCATAAGTGCGAGGTGTTCTGCATCAAATTTTATATCCATATAAGGGCGTTGCACCCAACCTATTCCATGCTCACCGCTTATTGTTCCATTTAATGCATGTACTTTTTCAAAAAGCTCTCTAACGGCTTTTCCTTGAATTTCATTTTTCCATGCTTCATCGCTGAGATTTCCTTTTATGATTCTAATGTGCATATTGCCATCGCCTGCATGGCCATAACATACACTTTTGAAGCCATATTTCTCTCCCAACAATTTTACGCTTTTGAGCAGTTCCGGCAGTTCTGCCCTAGGTACAACCGTATCTTCCTCTATTGTAATAGCTGTCTTTTTTACAGCGTATGCAACGTTGCGCCTCATGCGCCACAGGTCGGCTTTTTGTGCTTCGCTTTCTGCATACAAAATTTCTCCACAGTCGAAGTTGCTGAGTACTTCGTAAACTTTTTCACAGTCGCGTTGAATCTGGTCTAATTCATTGCCGTCAATTTCTATGAGTAAATGGGCTTGTGTATCTGCATCTATTGGTATAGTAACATCTCCCAAAAACCGGCAAACCAAATCTATGGCTTCGCGCTCCATAAACTCAAGGCAAGAAGGCACAATGCCTGCTCGGAAGATGGCGCCAACGGCTTCTGATGCCTTTTCCATACTGCGGAATGGGGCCAGCATTACAGCATTGGTTTGGGGATGAGGGATTAATTTCAATACAATTTTGGTGATAACCCCAAGCGTACCTTCACTGCCTACAAAAAGTTGAGTGAGGTTATAGCCTGTGGAATTTTTCAGCACATTAGCTCCTGTCCAAAAAATTTTTCCGGAAGGTATGACCACTTCCAGATTGAGCACATAATCCTTAACCACTCCATATTTTACAGCGCGCGGCCCGCCACTGTTGCAAGCCACATTACCTCCGATAAAACTGCTCCCGCGGCTCGAGGGGTCTGGTGGGTAAAAAAGGCCTTTTTCACGAACAGTGTTCTGCAGATGCTCAGTGATGACTCCCGGCTCTGTGATCGCCTGCATGTTGCGCTCATCAATAGTGATGATACGGTTCATGCGTTCAACAGACAAGGAAACTCCTCCGTGAACCGGAAGGCTGTTTGCGCTGAGGCCTGTACCTGCTGCACGGGGAGAAACGGCTATTTTATGTTGGTTACAATACTTTAAAATTTCAGAAATTTCTTCTGCAGAGCTTGGTTTAAGCACAACATCAGGATTGAAAGAAACATCCACCGTTTCGTCAGAGGCATATTTCTGAAGTGTAGCAGCATCAGTGTACACGTTTTCTTCTCCTATTAGGCTTCTGAAAAAAGCCACATCGCTGCTATCTGGTTTTTTAAAATTCATAAAGCAAAGTTAGTGATACTTCTTTTTTCGTAACGAGTAACTCCCTGATTAGCCGCATGGTTTTATGAGCATAATAATTTTTCAGTGAGTAACTCAGGTACATCTATCTGATTATGAAGCAAATCATCCATTGTTTCTCTTTTTCTGATCAAGTAGTGCCTGCCACGATGCACCAGAACTTCTGCCGGCCTGAAACGTGAGTTGTAGTTAGAAGCCATTGTGAAACCATACGCGCCGGCATTGCTGAAAGCGAGAATATCTCCTTCGCGAACTTCGTTTATCTTGCGGTCCCAACCAAAAGTATCTGTTTCGCAAATATATCCTACCACAGTATAAATCCTTTCCTTGCCGGTAGGATTGCTTATGTTGGTGATGTGGTGATATGCGTTGTAAAACATTGGCCTGATTAAATGGTTCAAACCGGAATCCACTCCTACAAACATAGCTGCAGTGGTTTGTTTCAAAACATTCACCTTTACTAAAAATGTTCCGCTTTGGCTTACGAGAAACTTGCCAGGTTCAAAGCATAAATTAAGAGAACTTCCATAAGCAGAACAGAACTCGTTGAAACGCCTGCTAAGTTTTTCGCCCAATTCGTCAATATCGGTAAAGTAATCGTCGGGCTTGTATGGAACTTTAAATCCGCTTCCAAAATCAATAAACTCTAAATGAGGGAATAGTGCAGCTTGCTCCAGCAGTATGTCTGCAGCACGTAAATAAATATCTATGTCCACAATATCGCTGCCCGTATGCATGTGTAGTCCGTTTACCCGCATATTCAGGCTGTTTACAATACGCTCGGCATGGCGCATTTGATAGACCGAAATACCAAATTTGGAATCTATATGGCCGGTGGAAATATTCAGGTTGCCGCCGGCCATAACATGAGGATTTATTCTTATGCACACCGGTACAGAGCCGCCATATTTGCTGCCAAACTGTTCTAAGATAGATAGGTTATCTATATTAATCTGAACGCCTTCTTTAACTGCCAAATCAATTTCTTCCATGGAAACACAGTTTGGCGTGTAGATAATATCCGATGGGGCGAAGCCGGCTCTCAACCCCATCCAAACTTCTTGAATGCTCACTGTGTCCAGTCCTGCACCCAGTTGACGGAAAAAGCGTAACACATTAATATTATTCAATGCCTTGCAGGCAAATTTTATTTTCAGCTTTCCCTGCTGATGAATCTCGCTGAAGGCATTTGTTAGTCGTTTGTACTGTTGTTCCATTACGCCTGTATCATATACGTAAAGGGGCGTACCATATTCCCTGCATAATTCCTCTGCCGCTATTCCTCCTATTTCGTAACGATTGTTTTTAAGTTTAATCATAAAGCTTTATTAAGAAGTTGCGAAGAAAGAAGTTTTTCAGCAAAGCAGTGATACTGTACGTGCGTTACGAAAAGTTAATTTAAATTCAATAAAAAAAGCTGCCCCATTACAAGGGCAGCCTTTGCCACAATATTCATTGCCAGATTAGCCGGAGATTTATTCGACTTTGATTTCTTTGGTGGCTGTGATTTGTTGTTCAGTTTTTGGAAGAGAAAGCTTCAGTATTCCATTCTCATAACGGGCCTTAATAGCATCATCTTTTACGTTGTCAGGCAAACGGAATGAGCGGGAAAAACTACTGTAGTTGTATTCTCTCCGCGTGTACTCTTTTTTTTCTTCTTTAGTCTCGCTCTCTGATTCTGCGCTGATGGTCAGCACATCCTTGTCCACTTTGATTTTAAATTCTTCTTTTTTAAATCCCGGCACTGCCAGCTCTATCGAATATTCCTTATCGGTTTCAGCAATGTTAGCTGCCGGCATGGTACCTGTTGAAAGATTAAAAAAAGAATCCGCATCAAAAAAATCGCGAAAGAAAGGGCCTAGAAGGCTGTTTTCCAGTTTTCTTGTAATGTTGCTCATAGTTTTAGGTTTTATACTACAAATTTAAAGCTATTAAAATCCATTTACAATGACTTTTGAAAGTGTACTTCATGATTTTTGTCATGAAGAAAATATACTTCATTACACTAATGGAGAATTTAAAAGTCATTTGAAGCATTTTATTACTTACTCAACCAAACTTTTTTGGTGGCTATGGGCAGATTATCATGAGTAAAAAATTTAAATACATAAAATCCTTCTGGCCATTCCTGAGTATTGATTCTTTGAATGTTGTTAGGGTATTCAAATATAATTTCCTGAATTTTTCTACCCGAAATATCATAGGCTTCAAAAGAAGAAATCTGCGCAAGACTGCTTTCAACAAAAATTTCTCCGGGGTTATTTCCTGAATATAGATTGAGGAATGCAAAATCAATCTTTTCATCCGTTGAAAGCGGGAAATTATTGCATATCATTGGATATATAAATTCTCTTGCTATAGAATCAATTTCTACGCGCAGGGCAAATGATGTATCCCAAGGGGTGTGATCGTAATTGAAGTAAGTTTTAAGTTGATGAGGTATTCCTCTGTTTGTCAGCGCTGTGTCAATAGAACCTGAACCAAAAAGTGTTACAAGAGTAAAGGCGTTGTAGGGAGGTAGGCGATACACCTGATCGAAGTAATAAGGAACAGTTCTGTCTTTGTCTCCGTGCACCAATAAAGCGGGCTCCTCGTTTGCGCCTATCCACCATGTCTTATTGATTCCTCCTGCTAGGGGAATGATGGCCTTGACTGCCGATGAGTGTCCGGGATTGCCGGAGTTTCCTTCTATGCCGCCATTAGCAATTACCGTATCTTTTAATGGTGCCGGCACTTCGTCAATATCATCTAAGTATGCATAGTGTATGCTTAATACTGCCCCGGCAGAGCTTCCGCCTAAGAAAATATAGTTGCTGTCTACTTTATACTGGTTCTGGGTAGCGGCATCTTTTACAAAAAACCGCACTGCTGCTTTAGCATCATGTATGGCATACAATACTGTACGCATCATGATGATAGAATCTATAAGATTAAAAGCGGAAGTAAGGCGATATTGAATAGATGCCGTAACAAAACCTCGTTGGGCAAAGCTTTTACACAAGTAATTTACAGCAGGGTCGGTGTTCTTATTACCTGCTGTAAAACCGCCTCCATGGGCCATAACCAACAAAGGGCGGCGTGTGGCATTATCGCCCTTTGGTACAAAAACATCCATCTTGTTATAGTTCTGGCGAACGGTGGTGTATGTTACCTCAAAGCTGTCAATCTGATAGATTTTATCGTATAATCTCCCGAATTTTGGGCACTGGGCAAAAGAGAAAAAAGCGTTTGTAGCCACAATGATTGCTACACATGTAAACTTCAGTATAAAATGTTTCATTTTCATAGAAGACGTTTTTCAGCAATAGTAACAAAAACTTAACAATAAATTTTAAAAAGTAATTGAATAAAATATACGGCTTTGCACGTTTGCTTTTAAAGTTAGCTTTGCGGCAACAAAAATTGAGTTGAATGGACTTAACCTCATCGTTGCAGGAAGGGACGCTTGAACAAGCCAAACAACTGGGATTGTTGGAAGAAGAATATCAGCGTATTACCGAAATACTTCAACGCAAGCCCAACTTTACTGAATTAAGCATATATGCAGCGATGTGGAGCGAGCACTGCTCCTACAAGAATTCAATTCTTTATCTGAAAAAACTACCGCGTAAAGGCAAGCATTTGCTTGCCGAGGCAGGGCAGGAAAACGCTGGACTTATTGATCTTGGCGATGGCCTGGCATGTGCTTTTAAAATAGAAAGCCATAATCATCCCAGTGCGCTTGAACCTTATCAGGGCGCTGCCACAGGAGTAGGAGGTATTCATAGAGATATTTTTACCATGGGGGCGCGTCCCATCTGTGCACTCAACAGCCTGCGCTTCGGCGATTTAAAAAATAGCCGAACCAAATACCTGTTGCGCGGAGTAGTGAAAGGTATAGGCGACTATGGAAATTGCTTTGGTGTACCTACTGTGGCTGGAGAAGTTTATTTCGACCCGGTATATCAAACAAACCCTTTGGTAAACGCTATGAGTGTAGGTGTAGTTAATGTAAATGAAATCATATCGGCTACAGCCAAAGGTAAAGGCAATCCGGTTTACATAGTAGGAAGCGCTACCGGAAAAGACGGCATACATGGAGCAGCATTTGCCTCTAAAGATATTACTGCTGAAAGCATCAACGATCTGCCGGCTGTGCAGGTTGGCGACCCTTTCCAGGAAAAATTGTTGCTTGAGGCCACTCTTGAGGTGATTAAGACAGGAGCGGTGGTAGGCATGCAGGATATGGGTGCAGCAGGAATTATTTGCTCTACTTCGGAGATGAGCGCAAAAGGAAAAGTGGGTATGCGTATTTGGCTCGATAGGGTACCCACGCGACAGCCCAACATGAAACCTTGGGAAATCCTTTTGAGTGAGAGTCAGGAGCGCATGCTCATCGTTGTAAAAAAAGGGATGGAGCAAGCAGTTGAAGCAGTATTTGATAAATGGGATTTACACTGTGCCATTATTGGAGAAGTTACCGAAGATGGCATGCTTGAATATTACATGGGTGATAAATTAGTAGCAAAGGTTCCGGCAGTAAGTCTTGTTTTGGGTGGTGGTGCGCCTGTGTATCAGCGTGAATTTGAGGAGCCTCCGTATTATTCCAAAAATCTTTCATTTCATATTGATTCTGTTACACAGCCCAAAGATCTTGTTAGTGTGGCAAATATGCTGGTGCATTCTTTGAATATTGCCAGCAAAAGATGGGTTTACACACAATACGATAGTATGGTTGGGCTTGCAAACACTTCCGTCAATCGTTCCAGCGATGCAGCTATCATTAGGGTACAAACAAACTCAGATAAAGCTATTGCTGTAACCGTAGATTGTAACGCCCGCTATGTGTGGGCAGACCCCCTCGTAGGTGGCCAGATCGCGGTTGCCGAAGCAGCACGTAACATCGTATGCAGCGGTGGTGAGCCGAGCGCCATAACCAACTGCCTTAATTTTGGGAATCCATATAACCCTCATGTTTACTGGCAGTTTGTACATGCTTTGCAGGGAATGAGTAAAGCATGCGAAGCTTTGGGCACGCCTGTTACCGGAGGCAACGTTAGCTTTTATAACCAAAG
>JAVQWQ010000076.1:0-11103 GCA_033578915.1 Chitinophagales bacterium
TAAATTATGCAGCACTTTTTTTTATGGTATTAGATAAAGCGAAAAAACAGACCAAAAACAACGAGCTTGAATTTTCACTATTCTACACAATAAAAACAAATCAGCTCGAAATTCTTTCAAATAATAGTTTTATTAAAACTGTTCCACCCTTATTGAGCAAAAAAGAATCAGTTATTCTACCTCCTCATCCGAAGCCTCATCGTACAGAGTCGGATCAACCACTATTCCCTCTGGCAACTGGTCTGCGACGAAAATATCAATAGATTCTCCTGTTTTGATAGTGGCTTCAGCGCTCCATGCAGGAATCTGCTTGTAAACAATAGCAGAAAGGCTATCAGAAACCCCGGATTTCACAACAATTGCTCCGGGCTTTAGCCCGCGCCCTTGCAGCCTAAACAATGCTTCCTGTAAGGTAAGCCCTATCAAGTAAGGCACGCTCACTTCCTCTCCTCCTGCTCCGTTACCCAACACAATATCTACTACAGTCCCTTTTGGAACTTTGCTGCCTTTACCCACCGGCTTTCCATTCACTTCCAAACCGATCACGGCATTCAGGTGTGGATCAGGTTGATATATCAGATTTCCCGGCACCAGTCCAACACTCTGCAGTTGCAGCCTCGCATATTTCAGCGATGATTTGCCGGCAAGATCCGGCACCTCTACCGTAGGAACTTTACTAGCATTCATCACCACATAGATTTTCCGCCCCGATTTAACCTTAGCTCCGGCTTTGGGATTTTGTTCCAAAACAGTATTCAGCGGCTTTTCCACATTGTATGCCGAATCCATAACAACCAAATGAAGGTCTAAGGCATCAAGCATATCGGCTGCCTTTTCATAGGTCAAACCTTTGAGGTCAGGTACTGAAATTTGCTGTCCGTGTCGTGTGTAAACCTTCAATCCCCAGGAAAGAAGCAATAACAACAGGGCCACAATACTCCCTGCGATCAGCAGATTAATAATGATAATCCCTGCAAAGCTATTTTTCACAAACGCAAAAAAATTAAAATCGAATTTGCAAAGTGCAATTTATTCCAAATTGTTATATGTGCAATAGATTATATATGTAGCTGGTTATTTCCTCTTTAACTTGGGCTTGAGATATTTTCCGGTAAGACTACTGGCAACCTTGGTTAATCCTTCAGGCGGACCTTGATACAGCAGATGCCCGCCTTCATCGCCTCCTGTTGGTCCTAAGTCTATCAACCAGTCTGCGCATTTGATTACATCCATGTTGTGCTCAATCACAAGTATGGTGTGGCCTGCCTCTATTAGTTTATTAAAAGCATGAAGCAGTTTGTGAATGTCGTGAAAATGAAGTCCGGTAGTCGGCTCATCGAATATGAATAAAATGGACTTCCTGGATGAGCCTTTACCAATAAAGGTTGCAAGCTTTAGTCGCTGTGCCTCTCCACCGCTAAGTGTCGAAGAAGATTGCCCCAATTTTACATATCCTAACCCTACTTCTCTTAGTGGCTCTAGGCTTGTGCATATCTCTTTATGTTCATTAAAAAAATCGAGTGCCTCGTTTACCGTCATTTCCAGAACATCGAAAATGTTTTTACCGTTATAGGTAACCTCCAACACCTCATCTTTAAATTTTTTTCCGTTGCAGGCTTCACACCGCAGGTGAACATCAGCTAAAAACTGCATCTCCACAATTACTTCTCCCTCTCCTTTGCACTCCTCGCATCTGCCGCCCGGTATATTGAAAGAAAAAGTACCCGGCGTAAAACCTCTGGTTTTCGAAAGAGGTTGTCTGGAATACAAGTCTCTGATACTATCGTAAGCGCCAATATAAGTTACCGGATTGCTTCGCGTGCTGCGGCCTAGCGGGTTTTGGTCTATCATTTCTACTCCTTGTATGCTTTTAAGATTACCGGTTATCAAGCGATGGGTGCCCGGTTTCACTGTAGGTAAGTTAAAGTGCTGAAGCAAGGCAGGATACAGTATGGTTTTGATCAGTGTTGTTTTACCGCTTCCGCTCACGCCGGTAACTACGGTAAAAGCTTTTAAAGGAATTTTTACATCTATGTTTTTTAAATTATGATGAGCTGCGCCTTGAATTTCTATAAATTCAGATGCCTTTCTCCGTATCGTTGGAACAGGTATTTCAAGCTTTCCGTTTAGATATTTTGCGGTAAGCGATTGTTCGTTCTGTATGATTTGTTGCGGAGTACCGGCACCTACAACCTGTCCGCCATTAATGCCGGCTTCAGGCCCCATGTCTATAATATAGTCGCTTTGGCGCATGATGTCTTCATCATGCTCAACCACAATAACAGTATTTCCCAGGTCGCGAAGTTTTTTCAGCACTCGAATGAGGTTGGCAGTGTCGTGCTGGTGAAGGCCTATGCTGGGTTCATCCAATATATACATAGAAGCAGTAAGATTGCTTCCTATGCTCCTCGTCAGATTAATACGCTGCGTCTCACCACCGCTCAGCGTATTCGACAAGCGATTGAGCGTAAGATAACCTAAGCCAACTTCTACTAACGTGTTTACTCTGTTTATGATTTCTGCGAGTATACGTGTAGCAACTTTTTCTTCCTGAGGTGTAAGTTCGAAACGCTGCAACACCTGCTGAAGCTGCTTTACTGGCATAAGTAGCAAATCAGCTATGTTGACATAATCGTGTTTGTCTGTCCCGTTCTTAGAAAAAGAAGCTCCATTAACAGGCTTAAGCCTTAGCTTAACAAACAATGCATCTTTGCGTATGCGCGAGCCGCCACAATCAGGACAGGTTGTTCTGCCTTTATAGCGGGAGAGTAATACCCTGTATTGGATTTTGTAGCTTTTCTCTTCAAGATATTTGAAGAAATAGTTTAAGCCGTAGAAGTAATCATTTCCTGTCCACAAGAGTTTTTTCTCTTCCTCTGTAAGATAACAATATGGACGATGAATCGGGAAATCGAATAATATACCTTTTTCCAGCAGAGGCTGAAGCCATTCTCGCATCTTTTCGCCACGCCAAGGAGCGATAGCGCCTTCATATACACTAAGGCTCTTGTCCGGAAACACTAGGTCTTCATCAATTCCGATAATCGTGCCAAATCCTTCGCAGGTTTTGCAGGCACCGTAAGGATTATTGAAGTTGAAGAAATTAGGGGAAGGGGTTTCAAAGGTGATACCATCGGCTTCAAAACGATCGTTAAACTTTTTCTGCTGCTCGCCAACCACCACCATGCACTCACCGCCCCCCTCGTTAAAAGCCGTCTGTACCGAATCTGCTACACGCGATTTAAGGTCCTCATCATCAGAGTGCACCACTATTCTATCAACCAATACCTGAAATTCAACGCCCGTATTGTTTGGGATATACTTCGTTGAGAGTGCGTCTTCAATGCGGTGTATGTTACCCTCCCAAATGATGCGTGTAAAGCCTTTCTGTAGAAGAATGCGCAACTCTTCCTCGGCAGTCTTTTTAGTTTGGGCACTAAAACAAATCAACACTTTTTCTCCCTCCGGCAACGAGAAAATAAAGTCAACAACATCGCCTACTTCATGCTTGGTAACTTCTGCTCCACTTACAGGGGAATAGGTTCTTCCCACGCGGGCAAATAGCAAGCGCAGATAGTCGTAAATTTCGGTAAGTGAACCTACCGTAGAGCGGTTGGTTCCTGTGCTCACCATCTGCTCAATGGCAATGGCGGGGCAAAGGCCTTTGATATAATCCACATCCGGTTTGTCCATACGGCTTAGAAATTGCCGTGCATAAGAAGATATACTTTCCACATACCTGCGATGCCCTTCGGCATACAGTGTGTCTATGGTGAGAGAAGACTTGCCGCTTCCGCTAACTCCTGTAATAACAATAAGTTTATTTTTGGGCAGAAGCACATCAATATTTTTTAGGTTGTGCATCCGCGCACCTTTTATGAAAATATGTTGGATTTTCTCTCTTTTGATATCATTATCAATTGATGCCGGGCGTGAGTTAGTAATGCTCATAGTCGAACAAACATACGTATTTAAGAAGATAAAAAAGCTTTCATACTTATAACACAAAAAATTGAAAGAAGATTTACAAAAGTATCTGTCAGAATTTAAATCTATCTCCCTCACAGAGGCCGGTGTAAGTCTTATCGCACAGCGCTTCGATAGCAAATTCATCATGCCCGTTTCATCTTTGGCAAAATTTTTAAACCTGCTTCGAAGCCATTTCTCTGTTCTTAAAATTCAGCAGCATCTTGTACACTTTTACGAAACCTTGTATTTCGATACGTCTCAATATAAACTTTACTATGACCACCACAATGAAAAACCCAACAGGGTAAAAGTTAGAGTTAGACAGTATCATTCTAGTGGCGAAGTTTTTTTTGAAGTGAAACACAAGTTCAAAGGCATTAAAACAGGTAAGCTGAGACTACCACAGCAAAAAATGATGTTTGAAATTGGAGAGCAGGAATGGTTGCTTATTCGTCAGGCAGAAAAAACAATTCACGGCCTTGAACCAAAGCTGCTTACCTGCTTCAACAGAATTACTTTAATTCATCAAACTAAAGAAGAAAAAATAACAATTGATACTGATTTGCGATTTCGGCTGTCAGACCAGGAACTTGCATTCAATAATTGCGCCATACTCGAAATAAAGACTGAAACTTCTAGGCCATCGGAAAAAGTTCATGAAGCTATCCATGCGCTAATGCTGCGCCAGTCCCCGTTCAGTAAGTATGCTATTGGTGTGGCCTTGTTGGAAAAATCCGTCCGTGCCAATCTTTTTAAACCTATTATTTTACAATTAAAAAAAACAGAACATGGATGAGATAATTTTAGAATCCATCGTAGGGGCAGAGTCAGGCTATTCTTTTCGGAATTTTTTACTAAGACTGCTGTTGGATATCGCCTTCCTAACCGCAATAGTTCGTTTGATTTATTATCCAAATTACAGAAACAAGGATTTCTTCTTCACCTTTTATCTGTTTAATCTTACCAATTTTCTTATCTGCTTTTTGCTCAGCAGCGCTGTATTGAAAATAGGTTTTGCCTTTGGACTATTTGCCATATTCAGCATGCTGCGCTTTCAGACTGTTCGCATCACCGTGCGCGAAATGTCGTACATATTTCTTTCCGTAACACTCGGCATGATAAATGCGCTTGCAAGCTTAAAAACTGGCTTGCCTGCCTTGTTGGTAGCCAATGTATTATTGCTGGTTGCCGTATATGTTCTGGAAAATAAATTGAAAATATCTCATGAAAATTTTAAGGAAGTAACTTATGAAAAAATTGACCTCATAAAACCTGAAAAGCGTGAAGAATTGCTGGCAGATTTAAGGCAGCGCACCGGACTTTCGATTACACGAGTTGAAATTATCAGCATAGATTTTTTGCGCGACACAGCTAATCTTAATATCTTTTACCATAGCAGCGAAAACGAAGCCAGCAGCAGGGGCCTGGGTAGTAAAGATTGAGATTTATGGCTCAAGACGTGTAAACAGCTTCTTTTGTTTTAGATATATCTGTTTAAATAATTCAAAACGTTCATCGTAGAGAGTACGGAGCTTTTTATCGGGATAAAAAACTTTTTTTACTTGCACTTTGCTTCCTACTTCGTTCAGAGAAATTTTGCCTGTTGCCGCCAGTGCTAATAGTGCTGCCCCTCTGGCGTTGGCGCTGATCGGATCAGCAATCTGCCAAATTTCTCTGTCGAGTGTATCGGCCATAATCTGGCACCACTCATCAGAGTTAGCACCACCACCTATAAAGCGCAATGCATCAAAACGTTTTGAAGTAAGTTTTTCAACATGATACATCAACCATCGCATGTTGTTGGCGACTCCTTCATAAACCGCGCGAATCATGTCAGCACGGGTAGTATTCAGGCTAAGGTTTATGAAAGTCGCTCGTAGCTTATGGTCGTCCACTGGACTTCGCTCTCCGTTTAGCCAAGGTGTAAACATCACACCGTTGCTCCCTGCCGGCACTTGTGATACTAACTCGTCCGCAAGGCGGTAGAAATTTTCCGGGGCTGCAAATTGAGAAATATTATCCTTTGGAAAACAAATCTTGTCTCTGATAAAATTCAGGCAGGCGCCCGCTGTCTCTTGTTCGTTCATTAATAAATAACGGCCAGGGATAGAAGAAGGAAAAGTGGCCATGTTGTGAAATAAATCCGTTTTCTTGAAAGGGACATGCGTAAGCAACCAACCTGATGTGCCCACATAGATGTGCCCTTCAAAATCTTTTACCGCGCCAGAGCCAACTGCTGCTGCGTGTGTATCGGGAGCGCCACTTATTACTTTCACTTTTTTTGGAAGGCGCATCTTTTCGGCAATGTCTGCTTTTATTTCTCCAAGCAGAGAGTTGGCAGGAACCAATTCAGGTAAACGGGCTTTATCTATCCCGCATTCTCTAAGCAGTCCATCATGATATTTTATATTATTTATGTCGCGGTTATCGGTTACCCAATGCAGGGTAATACTATCGTACGAGGCGGCTATCCTTCCACAGAAGTAATAATTTAAATAATCCTTTGGCTCCAGAAAGTATGTTGTCTTTTCATAGATGTGAGGAAGCCTGTTTTTAATAAAAAGGATATGTGCGATGGAGTCTTTTCCGGACTTAGTAGGGCCGCCACCAGTGATTCGAATCCATTTCAATATTTTAAATATGTTATAACCATCAATGCTTGGCCATCCTTGCGTGAGCTGGCCTGCCCAGTGGGCGCCTCTAGAATCCATCCAGATTATCCCGTTCATCAGCGTATTACCCGAAGCATCAATTGGTACGGTGCCGCTCCAGTGCGAGCTGATATTAAAAGTTTCAATTTGCGAGGTTTCAAATTTTCCGCGTTGTACAATAGTGGAATAGGCCTTAAATATGGCATCAATCCATTCCCGGGGATTTTGCTCCACGCCTCCGTCTTGAGTAAATATAGTTTCAACCGGATGGAAGGCGCTATCTATTAAACGCGCTTCATGATCAAACACAGACACCTTTGGCCCGGAAGTGCCCAAATCCACCGTTAATACCAATGATGAAGCCATGTTACATTTTTTACAAAGATTAATAATATCAATGGTATTGCAGCGCAGAAAATCTATTCATGAAACCGGTAATTTAATCTCCCAATTTCACGATGATTGCAATGAAGAAAAAAAGCTAATGCAGATAAAAGCTTTAATCCTTTTTCGGGCGATGCTGCAAGTACAGTAAATTTTGAAGGAAATATTTATCTAATCCCTGCGATAAATCGAACACAGGCTTTATCAGATGCAGTTCAAAAAAATCAACCGGAAACACGTAATCGTCCCAGCTTTCAATTCGGGCAATACCGGTAAGTTCCTGAAATTCGTTAGATATAGTAAGATTTTCAAATTGCTCAAGTGGTAAGTCGATCGTCTTTATTTTAGAGACTATCCAACCTCTCTTGCGGATATGTTTTAAAACCTGATACAAGTCAGCTATATTATAACGATAAGCCTGATTTATTTTTTGTATTTCTCTCTCAATTTTGGCTTCATGCTCGGGCTGCAATGGTTCGCGCCGAAATAGGTCTTTGATGTACAGTAAACCACCTGGTTTGAGCACGCTCCATGCAGAGTCTATGGCTCTTGCATGATTTGGAGAATGCCCGAACGACTCTAAAAAAAATACCACATCATAAGCATCATGCGGTAATAGTGATTCAAGCTCATGATAATCGCCAAGGAAAACCTTAACCTTATCCTGCAATCCTGCTGATGAGATATTTTCTATGCTTTTATCATATTGCACCTTACTTACGGTAACCGCATGTACTTCAATATCTGCCTTTTGTGCAAAAAAAATTGCTGGGCGGCAAACGCCACATCCTGCATCAACCGCCTTCATACCGGGTCGCAACTGCATGGCTTCTATTTGATATGTTAAAAGGTGGGCTACATCGCGTGTGCGAAATGCCTGAATTACTTCTCCATATACCTGTAGAAATTTGTCGTTGTATTCATCGTAAAATAGTGCCACGTCTGCCACACTGTGTTTTGCAGAATTACATGTACGAGGGCTTCTTAGAAAAGAAAAAAAACGTCCTAATATCTCTCTCATGTTTCGAAAAAATATAATGTATCGATCAGTGCTTTTTCTATAGGAATAAAATTTGTTTGATAATTTTTTATGAGAAACTTCTTATAAATGTACAAATATCTGTGGCTTTCCTTACCTTTTGAATAGTTCAGAGAGGTTCTATTATGTTGCTGTCAATCACATTAGTATTAAAATTTCTGTTGGGACAGTGAGTGAAGTATGATTTATTATATTCAGATATAAAAATCATTTCCTGATAAGAATAATTCAGTAATGTATGAGTTCTTCTAATAGAATTCTTACGTAAATTCATAATAAAAATTTCCTGTCTTCGTTCTACTGTTATTCTATTAAAATATAAAATATAAATATAGTTGCATGAAACAAACCTTTACTCAGCACGATCTTATTCTTGCAGCATACGGAGAGCTTACTCCCGCAGCGCTCCTTAACTTAGAGTGCGAAATGGCACAAAATCCTTCACTGAGCAATGATTTTTTCAATATTCAGCGAGTGAAGGAAGAACTGAATAGCATGATGTTGAAACCATCACCTTCCAGTTTGGAAATAATTATGCAATCGCTCTACAGTGATGAGCAAGTTGCTATGAAGTAATAGGGAGGCTTGTCGGCGTTGCGCCTTTCTATAATAGAATCAGCTTAAAAATCCTTGCAATCCATTTTGGAGGAAAGGATTGTATTTTCTTTCTGTTCCAATTGTAGTATCAGGTCCATGGCCGCTATAAACTACGACATGGTCAGGAAGTGTCATTAATTTTTCCTGAATAGAGCGGAAAAGAGTAGGGCCATCAGAGCCGGGTAGGTCAAAACGGCCTACACTGCCATTGAACAAAACATCTCCTACAATAATCCATTCGCTATCTTCTGCCCAGAAGGATAAGCCACCGGGCGAATGGCCGGGAGTAGAAATTACTTTAATTTTTTCCTCTCCAAGTTGCCAAATATCGCCTTCACTAAGAAAACCTGAAGGAGCAGGAGAAGGAGGGCATTTCAATCCAAAAAACTTTGCTACCTCCGGAGCAGACTGAAGAAGTGGTAATTCCTCTCTGCTGATGTATAATGGGATATTGTATTTTTCAACCACATAATGATTGCCTGGGACATGATCTACATGGCAGTGAGTATTTAGCAGTATTATAGGCCTGAGTTGAATTTGCTCAATAAAATCAGATAAAATTTTGTTTTCGTAGGAATTGGAACAACCCGGATCAATGATGGCACATTCCTTGTTTTTGCTCCATACTACGTAAGTGTTTTCTCCCAGTGGATTAAAAGTAAATTTCTGGACGTTCAGCATAAAAAAAATAAAAAGCAAATATCTTTTTTTCTTCAGCTTGATAGCAGATAAATTTCACTTTAAACCTCTGATAATTTATTATCGTTAGTGTTGTGGAAAAGACAAGCAGCCTTCCACGCATAGATTTTTAGTTTGACATTTACATTCTGCAAAAATCAAAATAAAACAGAGGAGCTCAGCAAACTGGATTCACCTAATTGCATTTTCATTAATATAGCAAAAAAATCCACATGAAATGTCGTGTAGTCATTGCGGGTGGGGGCTTGGTAGGCTCGTTGCTTGCCTGCTACCTGGCAAAGAGAAATATGGACGTAACCGTAATTGAAAAGCGTGCTGACTCTCGTAACGTAGGATATACGGGCGGCCGCTCCATCAATCTTGCTTTAAGCAACAGAGGATGGGCTGCTCTCGAAAAGATGGGCCTGAAAGAACAGGTATCTTCTATTGCGCTTCCCATGAAAGGTAGAATGATACATCAGCATTCAGGAGAAAAGAACTTTTTACCTTATGGAAAGGAAGGACAGTGTATATACAGTGTGAGCCGCGGTAAGCTTAACGAAATATTAATCACAGCGGCTGAAAATTTAGGAGCGCATTTTCGCTTCAAAGAAGTTTGTATGGATGTGGACTTTGAATCTACAACTCTAAAAGTGCTACATACCGATACTGGAGTTTCAACCTCTTTATCCTCTGATGTCGTATTTGCCGCTGATGGCGCATATAGCGAGCTGCGATACCGCATGCAGCGCACCTATAACTTCAATCTCAGCATAACCCATGAAGCCCATGGATACAAGGAGCTTACCATCCCCCCCAGGAATGGCAAACATGTTATGGAAAATGATGTATTGCATATATGGCCACGGGAGCGTTTTATGATGATAGCGCTTCCTAATCCAGATGGCACATTTACATGTACGCTGTTCGCACCACTGCAAGGAGAAAACAGCTTTGAATCTTTGCCTGATGCAGAGGCAGTTCAAAATTATTTTCATATGCATTTTCCAGATGCTGTGCCCTTGATGCCGGGATTGACAGATGAGTTCTTTAAAAATCCGACAGGCTCATTGGTTACCGTGAAATGTTATCCATGGAAAGTGAATAACGTATGCTTGATTGGTGATGCTGCACATGCCATTGTACCTTTCTACGGCCAGGGCATGAATTGTGGTTTTGAAGATGTGAGAATTTTAGATGAATTAATTGACAGATATGACTCTCAATGGGATTTAATTCTGGGAGAATTTCAAAAGTTGCGCAAGCCAAATGCAGATGCGATAGCCGAACTGGCCTTATATAATTTCATAGAAATGCGCGATCTGAGCGGCAGGCCCGACTTTCAGCTTCGCATGAAAATTGAGAAGCGCATAGCAGAGTTCTTTCCAGACAAGTTTCAAACCCTTTATAGCATGGTAACATTTAACCAAACCCCATATGCAGAAGCTCTCCGCAGAGGAAAGAAACAAAGCGAGCTTCTTGATAAAATTATGCAATTAGAAAATGTTGAACATATTTGGGAAACTGAACAAGTATTGGACATTGCACGCGACTGGCTAAGCCATCATCATGAATATTAGTGAAATAGATAAAAACTTCAGGGAAGTATTGAAAATAGAAGCAGAGGCGCTTTTAGCGCTTGGTAAGCGCCATTTTCCGCATCTTTTGTCTGCCGTAAATGAAATTTTGCAGTGTAGAGGGAGAATCATTGTTTCCGGAATTGGCAAAAGCGGAATCATAGGTAAAAAAATTTCTGCAACGTTTGCGAGCACCGGCACACCGAGT
>JAVQWQ010000077.1:0-11060 GCA_033578915.1 Chitinophagales bacterium
TGATATAGACGAGGTAATTCTTGTAGGAGGCTCAACCAGAATTCCCAAAATTCAGGAAGTAGTTGAGAAATTCTTTGGCAAAAAACCATCCAAAGGCGTAAACCCTGATGAGGTTGTTGCTGTTGGTGCTGCCATTCAAGGGGGTATCCTGAGCGGAGAAGTAAAAGATGAAATAGTGCTGGTTGATGTAACACCTCTCTCCCTTGGTTTGGAAACTTATGGTGGAGTGTTTACGAAGCTTATTGAGGCAAACACCACCATCCCAACCAGAAAATCTCAGGTGTTTACAACAGCTTCCGATAATCAACCTAGTGTAGAAATACACGTTTTGCAGGGAGAACGCGCTATGGCCAAAGACAACCGTACCATAGGACGCTTCCACCTTGATGGAATACCGCCAGCACCGCGTGGTGTGCCTCAAATCGAGGTTACATTCGACATTGATAGCAACGGCATTTTGCATGTGAGCGCTAAAGATAAAGGAACGGGTAAAGAGCAGAGCATACGTATCGAAGCTTCTACAGGATTGTCAAAAGAAGAGATTGAACGCATGCGCAACGAAGCAAAAGCCAATGAGGCTGCCGACCGTGCTGCCAGAGAAAGAGCAGAAAAGAGAAATGCTGCAGATAATCTTGCTTTCCACACAGAAAAACAACTCAAAGAATTCGGCGATAAGATACCGGCCGATAAGAAGTCTGCCATAGAAAGTGCTTTAGCCGAATTAAAGACCGCACTTCAAAATGATAACATGCAAGCTATTGAATCTGCTACAGAAAGATTGAATCAAGCATGGCAAGCAGCTTCTCAATACATATACCAGGCGCAGCAAACTGCTGGAACTGACTCGCAAAATGGAGCCCAGCAAAATAATGACACGGTGAGCGATGTCGAATATGAAGAAGTGAAAGATAACAAGTAAAAGTCAACTAATTTAAAACCGCCCCGATGAGGGGCGGTTTTTTTTATTTGTTTATTCCAAAAAAATCTCACTCAGAAGCTTCTTTATTTTTTTCCTCAGGTTTGCTCTCTGCGGTCTTTTTCTTTGGAATACTTTTCTTAGTCGATGTGCGTTTTTGAGTTTTCGTTTCCGTAGATTCTACGAGTGGCTTAGGCTCTTTTTTTGTTAGAGCTTTTTTGGGTGCTGCAGATGTTTTTTTCTTTACTTTTCTTGGACGCGAGTTCCCAAAAGAACCTTTGAAAATTTTTCCCCTGCGGGTGCGTTTATCTCCTTTACCCATACAATACTTTTAAATTAGAAAGTCTGCAAATATATCGCTTTGAATAAATTAATTACATGTTGTTTAAGAAAAGTCATCCTTAGAGGAATTAAAAAATAGCATAACTTTCTAATTAATAACCATCCATACGCTGTTTTAGTAATGAAAAAAAAAGAAAAGTATCAAAAGAGCTATTCAATTCCGTTTAATCTGCAAAATACCGGGCAATGATCGCTGTGCACTACATCCTGAAACATCTTAGCTTCGCTGATACGATGCTTTAAGTTGTCAGTTACAGCAATGTAGTCTATCCTCCAGCCTTTGTTTTTTGCCCGTGCATTTGCCCTGAAACTCCACCAACTATATTGATCTCTTGCTTCAGGATTTAAGTAACGAAATGTGTCTGTGAATCCATTGGAAAAAAATTTCTCCATCCAAGCTCTTTCCTCAGGTTTAAAGCCGGATACATCCTTGTTGCGCACAGGGTCGTGAATATCAATCTCTCTATGGCAGATGTTATAATCTCCTGCAATAATCAATCTAGGCCTTTGTTGCCTGAGCGATTGAATGTAGTCGAAAAAGTCATCTAAATATTTCATTTTAATTGCCTGGCGCTCATCCCCTGTAGTACCGCTCGGGAAATATGCACTCATTACACTCAGTGTAGATAAATCAATTCGTATGTTGCGTCCTTCAAGGTCATGCGATTCGATCCCAATTCCGCATACAACATTATCAGCTTTGTATTTAGAAATTATTCCCACTCCGCTATACCCTTTTTTAATCGAGGGAAACAGATAGACGTGGTAGCCTAACTTCTCAAAAATTTGTGTAGGAAATTCCTCTGCGCTGGCTTTGATTTCCTGCAAACATATAATATCCGGATTCACCCTTTCTACCCATCTGCTAAGGCCTTTATTTTCGGCAGCGCGTATGCCATTTACGTTGTATGAAACAACGGAAAGATTAGAGATATTCATGCGTCAAACCTGCAAGAAAAAAACCGTAAATCAAATTTCCTCCGTTTTAAACTCTGATTCCCAAATTATCTATATAGGATGATTATTTGTTAGTTGGTGTTGTACATTCCAGCTTAAACGAAATATTGTTTTCATTAGGTAAAATGTCTAGAATCATTCATGATAAACTCGAAAACTATTACACCTCAAGGTATCATTTGGATTTTTCATATAATGATATAGGTTTGCTAAGAAGTTTTTGGATAAAATTGTCTAAAATTTTTATGAAGAAATTGTTACTCTTAACTGCGGTATTTTTTTCTATTTATACACATGCACAGCAAAATGCAAAAATTTCAGGAAAGGTAACAGATGAAAAAGGAGAACCTCTAATAAGTGCTAATGTGATTGCTGATGCTTCAAAGGGTTTGGGAGTTGCAACGGATTACGATGGCAACTATGAATTATCGCTTCCCGCAGGTAACTATACGATCGTATTTAAATACGTAGGAAAAGAGGAGAAAAAAATCAAGGTTTCTCTCTCAGAGGGTGAAAAGAAGACCTTAAATGTTACTCTTGTGGAGCGCGAGCAACTCATGGATGTGGTAGTGGTTACCGGTAGTAAATATGAAAAAAAGTTGAGTGAAGAAACTGTTTCAATGGACGTTTTGAAGAGCGACCTGCTAAAAAATAATAACCTTAACTCACTTGATGCCGGTATGAATCGTGTGCCCGGAGTTACTGTAGTGGATGGACAAGCCAATATTCGTGGTGGAGCTGGTTGGAGCTATGGCGCCGGAAGCCGCGTTTCCATTTTGTATGATGATATGCCTATCATGAGCGCTGATGCTGCCGATGCAAAATGGAGTGCTATACCGGTAGAAAACATCGAACAGGTTGAAATTATCAAAGGTGCTGCCTCTGCATTATATGGTTCATCAGCTTTGAACGGGATAATTAATGCGCGTACTGCATATGCCGGCAATGAACCTTATACCAGAGTTCAGATGGCAGCCGGCTTTTATGAAGGGCCGCGCCCAAATTCTACTTTAGGAAAAGGCTGGAACAATGATACCCGAGCTTTTGGAAATATCAACTTTGCAGACCGGCGTAAGCTGGGCCAGGTTGATTTAGTCTCTGGGCTTGCTTACGAGGGCAACATGGGGCATCTCGATTCAAGTGACGGAAGTTGGCTTCGCGGAAATATTAAATGCCGGTGGAGAGTAAAGCAGGTGGAAGGCTTGAATATGGGAATCAATATCACGGCTTATCACAGTTGGGGAAAGACTTTCTTTATCTGGGCAGGTATTGACTCGCTGGGATATAAGCCATTGCCGAATTCTGTGAGCGTTTATAGAACGTATCGCGCTACAATAGACCCATTCATAAATTATTACGATAAAAAAGATAATCAATATCTGTTCAGAGCGAGAATTTTTACAAGCCCAAATTATAATAATACCGGGCAAGGTTCAGTTCCTACAAAATATTACGGAGAGTTTCAGTACGCGCGTCCATTTTTTAAAGAAAGGAATAATTTCAATATGAATTTCCTTGCCGGGGCTGTTGGCACTTATGATGATGTGCGCAGTCCGGAGGGTGCTACCGGATCTCTATTTGGCAATAAAAAAGGTTATAGCGCAGCGGTATATGCACAAGCTGACTTGAAAATCATTAAAACCTTAAACATCGCACTGGGTACCCGATGGGAGTATTTTCAAATAGAAGATGATAACAGTTTGAAAGACTTGCCTTACCCTGTTTTTCGTTTAGGAGTTAATTATCAGGCAGCAGAGGCCACATATCTCAGAGCTTCATTTGGCCAGGGATTTCGCTACCCTACTATTGCTGAGAAATATGTACGTACCAACGTAGGCGCTATTGGAATATATCCTAATCCGCGGGTAAAGCCTGAAAAAGGATATAGTGCAGAAGTAGGGTTGAAGCAAGGGTTTAAGTTTGGTAAATGGACAGGCTTTGTAGATGTGGCCGGCTTTTACAACGGTTATACGAATATGATGGAATTTACATTTGGGCAGTTCGGCAACTCTTTGTTCGACATTGTTTCGGGAACGCCTAATCCCTACTATCGTCCCGACCAACCGCTTGATCCGCTTTTTGGAGTCGGCTTTTCTTCGCAGAATATCGGTAATATCAGAATTCTTGGCGGCGAAATTCTTGGAGCTGTAAACGGAAAAGTTGGAAATGATGTTACCATGAATATTATATATGGATACACATATATAGACCCACGCATACAAGGCGATGACTGGGATAAATCCGATTTGAAATTGTTCAATGTTTACGGTGATCCGGTTAAAGTTGCCGGCAAAGGCCAGCCCGATGTATCTAATCCGAACTCATATTCTGCAACATCTTCCTCATCGAAAAATATTTTGAAATATAGAAACAGACACACTTTTCGTTTAGATTACACCATTGGATGGAAGGTTTTGGAATTTAACTTCAACGTTCAATATAATAGTTATTTGGAAAATATTGATTATGCGTTCATCAGCCCATTATTTACCGGATTTGAAAAAGGCTTCAATGCAACACCATTTTCGGGATTAGTCGAGTTCAGGCGCAGGCAAGAGAATCGCCCAATTAAAGGAGATTTAATCATTAACACGATAGCTGCATGGAATATAACTCCTAAATTGAAGTTGGGTTTTATTGTAAAAAATTTGTTGAACTGGGAATACACGCCACGTCCCGGGATTTATGGCGAACCCAGAAATTATACTATACAATTTTCCTATCAGTTTAATTAAGAGGTTTGAGTATGAAGAAATATCTTACTTTTTCATTAACTTTTTTAGCATTTGCTCATGCCTGCAATAAGCCCGATGCCGGTGCGATTGTGGAAGGCAGGTATCAATTTACCCCCAATAGTAGTTATGAAGTATTTAATTATACCATAGTACAGGATACACTTCAACTTACCAAAATTGCTGACCAGTTCTTCTTTTCTGAGCCTTTTCCTTATGTTGAGATAAAAAGGAAGAACAAAACATCAGCCTCATTCAATCAATATGTTCCCGGCGACACCTTTCTTATCGATAACATTAACCTAACTCTCGACGGTGGCGGCACGCTTTTAAACTCTGATGTAGTTAACGGCAAGTATTTAAAAGGTTCGGTGATAGCATACGAATTAAAATACGATATTATTGATACAGTTCAGAAAAAACTCGTAAGAGTTCGTGGAGTGGAGCCGAAGTAGAGAAAGGTTTTTTTGAAACTATATCAGTTAATATCTTAATTAATTTAGGGAAGAATCAGATTTTTGGATTCTAAACTTTTTCGGGTTCAACTAAGTAAGCAACCGGTTTAAACATATAATCATCTATTTAACGTCTTTCATATATTTTCTTCTTATTCTCTGTTATTATCAAAATTTTTCTTAATGAATAAAACTCAAATTCTTAAAAGCAATACAAGGGTGTCGTTATTAGAGATGTTTTTGAAAGCTCATTCAAAATTTAATTATTCAATTAATAAAAATTTACATATGTAAATTTCATTTGCTTTTTGAAAAAGATTTAACTGATAATATGCACTCAGATTGTAAATTTGTGCACAAAAATTTTCTTAATTTGATTATTATTATAAAACTAAGATATACATGATACACATTATACGCAAAAAGTTATTATTGATTTTTACCTTTTTTTCAATAGTAACGCATGCGCAGCTGGATCGCATTTTTTTCGCTCCTCCAATTCCAGAATATCAAGATCAGCCATTACAAATCGTTCTTTCAACACCCTTTCCAAGTGCTACCGTTAATGTACAAACGCCGGGAGGGGCTTTTAATCAAAATTACACAGTTGTTGCAGGAACCCCTACTATTATAGACTTTACTACACAAATACCTGCTCTTGGAGCAACATATGGACAATTAGCGATTGGTAACCTAAATGCGGTCAGAGGGGATGCCGGTTTTATTATCAGGTCAAATGTACCGGTGGCTGCATATTTAAAAGTTAATAGAGCTAACAATCAGGAAATTATACCATTAAAAGGCGTGGTGGGTTTGGGCACTCGTTTTAGGGTGGCATCACAAACACAAGGTAGTCAAGGGAGATGCGGCAGCGATGCTGAACAAAACTCACATTTTGTATCAGTAATGGCAACCCGAAACGGCACCACTGTTACATTTGAAAACCCTAATGCCGGAGGATGGAATGGTCCGGGAGGAAATCCTCGAAGCTTTGTTCTTGACTCCGGGCAATCCGTTGTCATAAGAACTAACAACGGGCATGTTACGAATCAGATATCAGGAGCATTAGTTACATCTAATCACCCCATAAGCGTTACCAGTGGTGGAAATCACCTCGGCTCTTTTACCGGACCGGCCTGTGATGCAGGTATTGATAATTTAGTACCTGTTAATCAAATTGGTACGCAATATGTTATTGTTAGAGGTGATAGTTCCAATCTAGCGTGGGGTGATTACATAATCGTTGTGGCGGATTCGAATAACACTCAAGTTTTTTTTAATGGCAGCAGTATTGGCACTATAAATGCCGGCCAATACCTGCAATATCAGCTACCTACGGGCCCTTATGGTACACCTCATTTAATTACCACATCACGGCCGGCCTATTTGTACCATGTTTCCAGTCAGAATTGCACTGAGGTAGGCATGTCCATTATACCCCAGTTAAACTGTACCGGTAATCGCTACGTTAATTTTGTGCGTCAGCCAAACTTAGCAAATAATGTCTATGTGGTTATACCTACAGCGGCAGTCTCATCATTTACACTAAACGGTCAACCTGCATCTTTCTATGGAGTAACCCCTCAAGTGGTTCCCGGCTTACCTTCTTTTTCCACTCTGGCATTTCGTAACACACACATCGCTGCCAACAATGTGATGACAGCAAATGAAAACTTTCACGTAGGGTTACTTGCAGCGGGACCGTGTGAAACAGGATTATATGGTTTTTTATCCGGTTATGATAGAAATATCGAAATACTTGATCCGGTAACCTCTATACCGACCAACTCATACCAATTATCTACAGTATGTACTGGCACTGAAATTGAACATTGTTTGCGCCTTCGCAGTTGTGCTTACCCTCATGATGTTACTAGTGTAAGTGTTGTATCAGGGAGCAATTTTACCGTTACTTCATATTCTCCGGCACCCGGATTGCCTGATACCTGTATTCGGTTTACTCCTACTACCTCTTTCAGAGGCTGTGGAACCGCTCGCATTCGTATTAAAAACCCCGTTGGCGCAGTTGACTCTTTGGATATTACTGTATGCTGGGATGATCCTGGAATAAATCTTAGTGTTGTTTCTCCGCCGGTATGCTCAGGGGGAAATTTAACTATTCAGGCAACAGCTACAGGAGGCCTTAGCCCATACACTTATTCATGGTCTGGTCCAGGTGGATTTACTGCAGGCAATGTAAATCCACTCGTCCGAACCAATGCCACACTTGCGATGTCCGGTACTTACACGGTTACTGCTACGGATGCCCGTGGGTGTACTTCTGTCGCAAGCATTAGCGTAACTGTTAACCAAACCCCTTCTGCTCCCACTAATGTAACTTCTAGTCCTAATCCTGTGTGCGTTGGTCAATCCTTCACTTTGTCTGCAACAGGTCAGTCCGGTGCCACATTTAACTGGAGTGGCCCGGGTGGTTATACTGCTACAGGAAATCCTGTTACGAGAACTAATGCTACCTCGGCTATGCAGGGCACTTACAATGTGACACAAACAGTAAGCGGATGCACCTCTTCTTCTTCCAGCGTAGTGGTTACAGTGGTAACACCTCCCACCATTTCATTTGTGTCTCAGTCTAATCCTACCACTTGCAGTGGAACTAACGGTACAATAACAATAGGAGGCTTATTAGCAAATACTACTTATTCTGTAACTTATAATAGAAATAGCTCTCCTCAAGGACCATTTACTTTTACTGCCAACTCAAGCGGCCAGATAGTAATTACTGGTCTCAGTGCGGGAAGTTACACCAATATTGTTGTTTCAATTAGTGGGTGTAGTTCTAATACATTGGCAGGGCCTTTTACGTTATCGGATCCTGCTACTCCCGCTCCACCCACGGGTGTTACAGCTACTCCCAATCCTATTTGTGTTGGAGGAGTCCTTACCCTAAATGCTACCGGAACCAACCTCTCTTGGACTGGGCCGGCAGGTTTCACCGCAACAGGAGCACCTGTTACTAGAAATATTACAACCACGGCTCATGGCGGTACATATAGTGTGACCCAAACTGTAGCTGGTTGCACCTCAGCCCCGGCTACAATTAATGTTACAGTAAACCCTACGCCTTCTGTAACTGCCAGTAGCAGCAGCTCTACATATTGTACCGGCCAGACAATACAGTTGAATAGTTCTCCTTCAGGAGGTACAACTCCTTACACTTATTCATGGAGTGGACCGGGTTCTTTTACTGCAACATCACAAAACCCAACGCGTCCCAATGCTCAGATTTCCCATTCAGGTGTTTATACAGTTACTGTTACAGACGCAAATGGGTGTACAGCCACGGCATCAACTCAAAATATTACTGTTAATCAGTCGCCCTCGGTTACGGCTAGCAGTAGTAGCTCTTCATACTGTGCCGGTGCAACAATTCAGCTATTTTCCACTCCTAGCGGAGGGACATCGTTTACCTATTCGTGGTCGGGGCCTGGTTCGTTTTCCTCTACTGCTCAGAATCCTACTCGTCCAAATGCACAGACCAGTCATTCAGGAGTTTACACAGTCACTGTTACCAATAACTTTGGTTGTACGGCAACGGCACAAACAAGTAACATTGTTGTTAATCCGGCTGTAAACGTTACAGTAGGCAGCAATTCACCTGTATGTGTGGGAGGAACACTTAATCTTACCTCAACTCCATCGGGCGGCACCACGCCTTTTACCTATTCATGGTCTGGTCCAGCTTCATTTAGCAGTTCTGTTCAGAATCCATCACGAACAAACGTTGTTCCCTCATTTGCCGGAGTATATAATCTTACAGTAACAGACGCCAACGGATGTTCAGTAACAGCTTCAACAAATGTGGTAGTTAATACAGCGGTAAATGTTGGAGCAGGAAGTAATTCTCCGGTATGCGTAGGTTCCACACTTAATTTGAATGCTACCCCAACCGGAGGCAACTCTCCATTTACTTATACGTGGAGTGGCCCGGCATCTTTCTCAGCGTCAGTTCAAAACCCTACGCGGCCAAATATACAAACGACACATGCCGGAACTTATACTGTAACGGTTACCGATGCAAACGGATGTACAGGAACAGCTTCAACAAATGTAGTTGTAAATACAAATCCATCTGTAACAGCAGGTAGCAACTCACCAGTTTGTTCAGGTGCAACCATCAATCTTTCTTCAACTCCAAGTGGAGGCTCTACGCCCTACACTTTTTCATGGTCTGGTCCTGCCTCTTATAGTTCCACACTTCAAAACCCCAGTCGTCCTTCGGCAACAACTGCCCATTCTGGAACTTACACGGTTGTTGTAACTGATAATAATAATTGTACAGCCAGCGCCTCAGTATCTGTTGTTGTCAATCCTTCCCCCTCTGTTACGGTTTCCAGCAACTCACCAGTTTGTGAAACCAGAACAATTAATCTTACATCTACCCCCAGTGGAGGTACCGGTACATATACATACAATTGGAGCGGTCCCTCTTCTTTCTCATCAACTGTTCAAAACCCTTCAAGGCCAAACGCTGTAAGCGCTTTTGCAGGGACATATACTTTGACAGTAACAGATGGAAATAATTGTACGGCCAGCGCATCTACCTCCGTTACTGTTTTACCCAAGCCTGCAACTCCAACTGCCTCAGCCTCTCCCAACCCTGTCTGCTCAGGTCAAACATTAAACCTTAGTGGAGTTGGCAATAATGCTGCAACTTGGAATTGGTTCGGCCCTAATTCATTTAGTTCTACGCTACAAAACCCTACCATTACAAATGTTCAAATAGTGAACTCTGGAACCTATTTCTTGTTCCAAACACTTAGTGGTTGCAGTTCGGATACAGCGCAAGTTACGGTTACAGTTAACAGTACTCCTTCAGCCCCTGTCATTACTTCTGTTAACCCCAACCCAGCCTGTACCGGTCAAAATATAACACTTGCTGCGACAGGTTCCGGAGGTTCTACTTTTTCGTGGAGCGGTCCGGGATTTAGTGCCACGGGCAACCCTGTAACCCTCACTAATGTGCAACTTACAAATCAAGGCAACTATACAGTAACTCAAACCATCAACGGTTGTACTTCTTCACCTTCTGCTCCGGTATTTCTCACTGTAAATCAAACTCCAACAGCGCCTTCTCCAACTTCCAATAGTCCGCGTTGCTGGGGCGATACTCTACGCCTCTTTGCCTCCACAATATCCGGTGCAACCTACAGTTGGTCGGGTCCTGGTGGTTATACTTCTACGGTTCAAAATCCAGTTCGTCCAAATGCTACACCTGGAATGAGTGGAACATACTCACTCACAGTCACTGTCAATGGTTGTTCTAGCATAAATGCAGTTTCAGTAAATGCAACGGTTACATCATGTCCTCCGGTAGCAAATGATGACACATACACTACTAATGAGGATGTTCCTTTAATTGTTCCGGCTCCGGGTGTTCTGTCAAACGATGCTGACCCTGCGAACCCTCAACAGCCGCTTACAGTTTCGGCAACGCCTGTAAGTGGCCCTTCCAATGGAACACTCACCCTAAACCCTAACGGCTCGTTTACCTATACTCCTAATTTAAATTTTAACGGCACTGATAACTTTTGTTACAGAGTTTGCGATACAGAAGTTCCGGCAGCTTGTGATACGGCATGTGTTACTATAAATGTAATACCTGTCAATGATCCGCCGGTTGTTAATGATTCAACGGTA
>JAVQWQ010000078.1:0-10998 GCA_033578915.1 Chitinophagales bacterium
ACCAGTGTAGAGTCTTTTTTTTCTCCTGTAATAGTATCAAAAGTGTAGCGATAATATTCGGGCCAGAATTTATAGGTGTAAGAAACAAACGTGAGGCATTTTTTACCTGTAGAAGCATAATAACCAAAAGTAACCGGTAGTTTTGCCGAAGAGTCAATTTGCTTGGTCAATAAGTTGTAGGTATAATTCCATGAGGTGTCCTTATGAAAACGTTTTGTAACGGTAGAAAGCAGTAATGCATCTACGCAGGGCCCGGAAGCATTTTGAATTGAATCAAACACATAGTTCTGCGGAAAATTAAATGTCCTCTGTTTTGGCTTTGAAAAGTCATCTACAAAAGGCAAGGATTTGCTATCCGATTCAACCAGATAATTAGATAAAGCCTCGCCTCTTGCACTAGATGTTGTAACTTTACTTTTACACTGATACCATAAAGCCGGGTTGAAATTTAAAGGCAATACAGTATCCTGGCCGGGTAATTGTACAACAAAAAAAGTAACCAGAAATAATGTAGCCAGGAAAAACATGAACGAATTACCAAAAACGCAGTGCTTCTTAACTTATTGTGCTAACGGCAAAGTTGAAAATTAAGTTGCAACCGGCAATGGTTACTTGCTTAAATTTAAAATGTGTTTTTATTACGAGCAGACTAAAGGGGCATTGTTTTCATTTCTCAAAAAATGGTGTAGGTTTGCACTTGTTTATTTATTACAAAATTTTTAGCCAATGGCAACCATCGAAGAGCGCGTAAAAAAAATTATAGTGGATAAGCTTGGCGTGGACGAGAGCCAGGTTACACCCGAAGCAAACTTTACCCAAGATTTACAGGCCGATTCATTAGACACCGTAGAGCTGATTATGGAATTCGAAAAAGAATTCAACATCAGCATACCGGATGAACAGGCCGAAAGTATAACCACAGTTGGCCAGGCTATTGAATATTTAAAAAAGGCTATTCCGGCATAGAACCGGTTCACTCCTGATGCCAGATGCACCTGAAACGCGTTGTCATTACAGGTATAGGCGCTATTACGCCCATTGGCAACAATATCGCTGAATTCTGGGAAGCGCTTTTGGCAGGGAAAAGCGGCTCTGCTCCCATTACCCGTTTCGACACCTCAAAATTCAGAACGCGTTTTGCATGCGAAGTCAAAAATTACGACCCCCTTCGTTATTTCGACAAAAAAGAGGTTAAACGCTTTGACCGTTATGCCCAGTATGCTATGATTGCAGCTGCTGAGGCAATAACGGATGCAGGGTTAGAGTCAGATAAAATCAACAAAAATAAGGTTGGAGTCATCTGGGCCTCAGGTATCGGAGGCCTCGAGATATTTGAAGAAGAGGTAACACAATTTGCACTAAGTGATGGTGTGCCTCGCTTCAATCCGTTCTTTATCCCGAAGATGATTGCAGATATTGCAGCCGGCCAGATATCCATGAAATACGGATTTAAAGGCCCTAATTATGCACCGGTGGCTGCTTGCGCATCGTCAACTATTGCGTTGTCTAACGGCCTAGACCTAATCAGGCTCGGAAAAGCAGAAGTGATAGTAGCCGGAGGTTCAGAGGCTGCAATTACAAAAGGAGGAATAGGCGGCTTCAACAGCATGAAAGCCATGAGTGAGCGCAACGACAGTCCCGAAACAGCCTCTCGCCCATACGACAAAGACCGCGATGGATTTGTAATGGGAGAAGGAGGCGCTTGCCTTGTACTTGAAAATTTAGATCATGCTCTGGCCAGAGGTGCAAAAATTTATGGTGAACTGGCAGGTAGCGGCCTCACAGCCGATGCTTATCATCTCACGGCCCCTCATCCGGAAGGCGAGGGTGCAGCCGCTGTTATGCAATGCGCCATTGACGATGCCGGCCTTAAACCAGAGGACATTGATTATATTAATACTCACGGTACTTCTACTCCTTTAGGAGACAATGCGGAACTTATTGCCATCAAAAAAGTTTTTGGGGAGCATGCCTATACATTGAACATCAGCTCTACCAAATCTATGACTGGACATTTACTGGGTGGTGCGGGAGCCGTTGAGGCGATTGCTACCCTGCTTGCGGTAAAAAACGATATTGTCCCGCCTACCATTAACCATTTTACCGATGACCCGGAAATTGATCCGCGTCTAAATCTCACTTTTAACAAGGCTCAGAAAAGAACGGTAAGGGCGGCCTTGAGCAATACTTTTGGTTTTGGCGGCCATAATGCTGCTATCCTTATAAAAAAATTTTTAGGCTAATTATATTTTTTCCAGTAAACTAAAGCGTATTTCATCCACAAGGGCTTTAATTTTTCTTTTTAATGGTTTGCCGCTCAGTTCCAGCATGATAGGGCTGTGAAAATTTGGATTAAGCGCCCATTTAAGTAAGCGTTTATGAAAAGGTAATTCATAATAAGGAAATTTTTTAATGTCCAAATGAGGTTTTAGTAAAGGGTAAATATCTTTTTCAAAATGATGGCGCGTGTAGCGATAAACTTTTTTCTCTAGTGGCGGCATTACTTCAAGGCCAAGGTGAAGCGTAAGATGTAAATCATGCGTAATGCATGGATGATGCGAAAAGGCTAACAGGTTAAAGATAAAAGCTACGCTCGTGAACCCGGTGCCGATGCAGATATTTCCGAAATTAAATTTCGGCACCATGCTTCGGTGAAATACGAAACAATCATATCCGGGGTGTAGCCTTCCCAACTGAGCCTGTATTAAGCTTAATTCATCCACTCCCTTCCAGTTTTTAGTAATCCTTCTTCTGGTAATGCTCACACAGTCGTACCCACTTGAAATCAAAGCGCCAACCGCCTCATAGAAATTCGGGCATACAATAATATCGGCGTTGGTGTATATGAAGTATTCTGCGCTTGAATGCGTAAAAGCCGCATGGATAATGTCTGTAATTAAAGGTAGTTTTCTGGCAGAAGGAATATTGGCCACTTCACGGATTGAACGTGTGAGATTTGGCAATTTTTTAAAGTAATCAGGCACAGCTTCTTCATCCTCTTCATATTGAACACTAAGAAACTCTACCTGGGCGTACTGCCCTGTATATTGCCTGGCTCTGCGAAGACTTTCAAAAGTAAAAGGCTGAGCGTTGTAAAGATCATTACCTGGCTCAGCCATTACAGGGTTAACAATATGGGCAAACGTAAGCAATTTGTGAGATACTACTTTTTAATCAACTTTCCTGTTATCACTAAATTATTGTCTATCATCAGTTGGTAAACTAAAATGCCTGTCGCCAAGGATTCTGCATTCAAGCTGTATTGGTTTATATCTTTAGAAATGGGGATTTGGAGTAAATCTCTTCCCGTCACATCTCTGATAAGAATTTCAGCTTTAGAAAATATTTGTGGCAGGCCGTATATGGTGAAAATCGTTGAAAAATCAAAGGGATTAGGATAAACTTTCATCCTTAGGCCAGATAACCATGGATTGATAAAACCCGAAATAGTGTCGTAGATACAGCTTCCGTTGTTGACATTGGCAGATGGCATAAAATTAACAGCCAACGTATCTGTACAGCCATAAATTTTTTTGATACAACCACCGGTATCAAGATTGGCTACCGGGTTATAGTTGAGAGAGCCTGTATCTGTACATCCATAAATGAAACTCTGAGACAACGCACGAAATACGTTGAGTTTTCCGTAACCATAAGCAAAGTTGGGCACCGGTCCGGTGAATGTGTCTTTTTTGGCAGAGCGAATAATAGCCAGTTTTACCTCGTCCCAACGTGCTGTCGGCCTTTTTTGCAGATATAACGCAGCCGCTCCTGCCACAACCGGAGAAGACATTGATGTGCCACCGTTGCGCATATGCTTTCTTCCTAATCCAACTTTTAGCCTGTTGCCGGGAGTAGTGAGATATTGTGGTATCAAATTCAGGTCGCCTGTGGCAATAATAGTGCTGCCGGTAGCGCTGATATCAGGTTTGATGCGGTTGTCTCTTGTGGGACCCAAACTCGAAGTGATGAAGCGTGCACCTACCGTGTTTATTCCTCCATCGGTTGCATCGCGCGGTATAGAGTCTGCATCAAGATAAAAAGAGCGATTTGTATAGTTGCCCACTGTAATTACCTTATCGCTGCATTGCCAACTGGAAACAATAGTTTTGAGTGAATCGGGGTAGCGGTAGTCGGGCCTGGTTATCAGATTAGGGAGCACGCTTACCGGGTCTGATGTGCCTATCAAGACAGAGCTTGCCCAGATGTCGCAGGCACCGGTGCCAAACGTCTGCAGTTTCCACCATAAGGAAGTATCCACAGGAGTTATCAAAAACTCTACATGGTAAGTAGCCTGAACTAGTTCTGCATACATTTCTACTTTTGCTAATACCTGCGCGCCATTATCTGCAAATAATGTTCGGGTAAGCAGCACACCTCCCTGAGTGGGATTAAAATCGCGCATCACGTTAAATCGTCCTGTCGCAGCGGTGTCTATCGATTTTCCTGTTTTTGTGCTAACGGCCCCGACAACGAATTCAACGTTATTAAACTGAGCAGTATCTGCCCATAAATCGAAATAAATGCCGGGCACGTTTTTGTTGTAACGGAAATATGTTAAGGCTGAGTCGCCCTTTAATTCATGCCGGATGTGATATGGAATATGCCCGCCATTTCCGCCAGCCGCTACTACAACTCTCCCTTTTCTTTGCGTAATGAGGCTATCTATAATGCGCGATGTGAAGTCATTACCGTCTCTTGAACCATAATAAGTGCCAACAGAAGTATTTATAACACAAGGTTTGCCCAGCGCATCGGCTTTCTTGAAAATGTAATCTATGGCATCGGCCACACGTGCCAAAAAATTGTTTCCTGTAACCGGTATGCGTACGGCAATTATATCACTTTCGTATGCAACACCTCTATATCGAAGGGTGTCGTATTCCAGCCCACGGCCGTTTCCGGTGGCACAACCCGCTACGGTCGAGCCGTGCCCAAAGTCAGACAAAGCAGGGCTGTGTGTGCATTTGCCACTATTTATATCTATCCAGCTCCATTCCTGGCCGTAATTATAAGGAGCTGGCGAGTTGGTGGGGGTATTAATTAACTGATCCCAAATAAATCGGATACGAGTACTCCCATCAGGATTTTTGAAATCGGGATGCTGCCAGTAAATCCCACCATCAATTATGCCAACAATCACACCTTTTCCTGAATATCCTGATGTAAGTGGCGCAAAGCCCAGGTGAGCACTATCAATGTTATTCTGTATTCTGGCAGTATCCATCATCAAGTGGCCAAGAGCGGAAATAGTTTCTATTCTATATATGCCTGGCTGGTGAGCAAAATCAAGCACCTTCAAAGTGGGAATTTCTACTGAATGTATGTTGCCCACAGTGAATTTGACCCATCCATCAAATCTTCTGCAGGCCTCGGCAACTTTTTGCTCGTCCCCTTCTACCAATAAGCCGGTTGTTTTATCGGTAAGAAAATTTCTATTGAAATACATACGGTCGCGCAGGGAAATCATTTGTTTTTCCTGAGCAATAAGTGAGCCGTAAAACAGGCTGCATGCCGTTAAAAAATATCTGATGTACATAATGCACTAATACAATCAATAGGTGAACAAAATCGTTGCAAACACAGTTTGTTCATATATTTTCGCTTCTACTTCAAATATAGGAAAATGATTGTAAACATTATTCAGGCAATAATTTTTGCCCTAATCAGCGGATATGTTTTTTATAAAGCCTATCTGGCATATCGTAAAATTTACCGCAACATCATGTTGGGCAGAAAAGAAACGATTAATGACAACCCTGCTCAGCGATGGAAAAATGTGTTTTTGATTGCTTTTGGGCAAAAGAAGATGTTTAAAAATCTCATACCTGCTCTTTTGCATCTGGTTATTTATGTTTCTTTTCTTATCACTCAGGTTGAATTAGCAGAGATTTTGCTGGATGGTTTTACTGGCCAACATAGAATTATTTATCACTTAGTAGAAGGCACATTTCTCGAAGGTTTATATGTGTTTGTAATTAGTTTTATAGAAATAATGTCTTTGCTCACCTTTGGTGTTACCATCGCTTTTTTATGGCGAAGAAATATGTTGAAGTTGCCCCGGTTTCATAAGCCTGAGATGAAAGGGTGGCCAACTATTGATGCAAATAACATTTTATTCATTGAATTGACGCTTATCACTTTTATCTTTATGATGAATATCGGAGATAGCGCTTTGTATTACAAAAATCATCAGTCCACCTATGGATTTGCCCTTAGCTCGCTGGCTGTACCGCTATTTTCCAATATTTCACCCTTAGGCTTAACCATCATTGAACGTATAGGATGGTGGGGGCATATTCTTATGGTCTATTTCTTCTTATTGTATTTGCCAAAATCAAAGCACCTTCATATTTTATTGGCATTCCCCAACACCTATTTCTCAAGGCTCACCCCAAAAGGTTATGTCAATAATATGCCTGAAATTACCCGCGAGGTGCGGCAAATGTTGAATCCTGAAACCGCATTTAGCGCTTCTTCCGAACAGGCTACACCGGAGATGATAAAGTTTGGCGCAAAGGATGTTTTCGATTTAAGCTGGAAAAATCTTTTGGATGCCATGAGCTGTACCGAGTGCGGCAGGTGCACCGCCGCCTGTCCTGCCAATCAAACAGGTAAAAAACTCAGCCCGAGGAAAATAATGATGGATACTCGCGACCGGCTCGAAGAAGTTTCAGCAATCTTGGATGCTAATAATGGGGTATGGAAAGATGATGGGAAATCATTAATTGAAAACGGCTACATAACTATTGAAGAGTTGCGTGCCTGCACAACCTGCAACGCCTGCGTCGAAGAGTGTCCTGTGAATATTAACCCGCTTGATATAATTATTCAGTTGCGCCGAAATCTTATTATGGAAGAAAGCAATGCGCCGGGCGAGTGGGCAAGCATGTTTGCAAACATGGAAAATAACGGTGCGCCCTGGCAATTTTCACAACAAGATCGTTTGAAGTGGGCTGCTGAGATTTAGCAAGAGATTTTTTATTGGCAGTTCTCGGAATTAAAATTTCAGGTCTTGTTGTTGTAATGAAAACGAAACTTACTGTCTGCCTGAAGTTCGTTGATGGCGTTTTTACTAATACGCCAGCTCATAACTAAGATTCCGATGGTGAAAATGCCAAGTGCGGGCGCGTTTTGCTGCATGATGAAAAAATCATATGCGCCATGCATTACTGTGGCATAAAATACGCCTTGCGTCATAAGTGAGAAGCGGTGAGAGGGTATAAATTTTGCTTTGCCGGCATAGTAACCCATTATTACACCGAAAGAAAAATGAGCCGGGACAGCAGTAAACATCCTTAAGATGCCAGTGCCAAAACCATAATTGAATACATATAAAATGTTTTCTACCGTTGCAAATCCTAAAGCAACAAAGGAAGCATATACGATTCCATCGAAAGGTTCGTTAAAATCTTTGTGATTATAGGCGTGAAACCGAAGCATGATGAATTTGCAAAGCTCTTCGGTAAGCGCGACTGCTACAAATGCATAAAAAGCTGTCTTCCAAAAGCTCTCTGATATTTGGATGCCGTTCTGGATGTAAAATTTTCCTATAGCAGCGGCAGGCAGGGTGCTAAAGCAACCCCATAAAAAGGCAATCAAAAGTACACGCTTTGGTTCTTTTTCGTATTTATCTCTGCCATAAATAAGAATAGCCAGATAAATAGCTGGAGCTAATGCAATGGCCAGTAAAGAGAGAATCTTTATCATAGAGATTAGTAATAGTACTTTCCTTCAATAGGCATTCTGCGTCCCATGCCAAATGCTTTTGGCGACACTCTGAGTGTAGGTGGCGCCTGAAATCTTTTCCATTCACTGCTATCCACCATTCGTAAAACTTTTTTTACGATATGAGGCTCGAACCCTTTTGCTATAATCTCGTCAATTCCTTTGCGTTCTTCGATGTACTCGTATAGAATAGCATCGAGTTAGGAATATTCTGGGAGTGAGTCGGTATCTTTTTGATTTGGCCTTAATTCTGCAGAGGGTGGCTTGAGTAAAATATTTCCCGGAATGATTTGCTGTTCCCTATTTATGTATGAAGCAAGTTCATAAACACGGGTCTTATACAGGTCGCCTATAACGCAAAGCCCGCCACACATATCGCCATAAAGTGTTCCATAGCCTACTGCAGCCTCACTCTTGTTGGTAGTGTTCAGCAAAATATATCCGAATTTGTTGCAAAAGGCCATAAGCAATATAGCCCTCGCTCTGGACTGCATGTTTTCTTCTGTTACATCGAAAGGAAGATTTTTAAAATAAGGTCGGGTGAGTTGTTTAAGTGTTTCGAAAACAGGTTGTATCGAAATAATCTCGTATGAGATATTTAAGTTGTGGCAAAGTTGCCTGGCATCGGTTACGGAGTGTTCGGATGAAAATTCAGAAGGCATCAATAAGCAAAGTAAATTTTCGTTTCCGAGGGCTTCTGCTGCCAATACAGCAACAACAGCAGAATCAACCCCACCACTAAGGCCAATAATTGCTTTCTTGAAACCTAGTTTAGCAAAGTAATCTTTGATGCCGCATACAAGCGCTTTGTGAATAAGCGCTATCTCTGAGAGCGGGACTTCTGCAACAATTTTTTCTGAGCCTGGTTGTGAAGCTTCTTCTAAATCGAATAATTGCAATTTCTCTTCAAAAAAAGGCAGTTGAACAGCAATTTTTTCTCCCGGCAGCATCACCGTACTGCCACCATCGAATATCAGTTCGGTCTGTGCACCTACTTGATTCACATATATCAAGGGTATTTTATAGCGAGACACATTTGCTTTTAATATTTTCAATCTTTCTCTATGTTGAATGTAAGAAAAAGGTGATGCGGAAATGTTGATGGCAAAGTCGGGTTTACTTGTAATAAGTTCATCCATCGGGGCAATAGTGTAGAGTGGATTTTCATTCCCCACATTCCAAATGTCTTCGCAAACAGTAACAGCAATTTTTTTTCCTTTAAAATGCAGCAGATTAAAGTTTCGGTTTGGCTCAAAGTATCTGTATTCATCAAACACATCGTAGGTGGGCAACAGGGTTTTGCAAAATATCTGCTGCATACGTCCCTGATGAATAAATACAGCTGCATTAAATAAGTCTTTTCCCTCAAGAGAAGGATTTTTAACCGGCGCTCCAACAATAATTCCTGCTTGAAAGTTGGCATCGGCAATTTTTTTCAACGAATCAGAGCATGCTTGAATGAAATGCGGGTAGTCGAGAAAATCGCGCGCAGGATATCCGCAGATACACAACTCGCTAAAAACTATCAAATCAGCACCTAGTTTGTCCGCCCAAGCGCAGGCCTCAAGTATTTTTGCCGTGTTGGCATCAAAGTTACCTACATGAAAATTCAGTTGTGCTAAAGCGATTTTCATCCAGTCAGTACATTTTATTGCAGAAAAGGCTCTCTTATACTATATGATGCAAAAGAAGAAAATGTTTACACTTATGCTAAGATTAATAAAAAACAACCACAAAATATCTGCATACGAAATTGAAGTGGTGAAAGAATCTGGCTCATGTGCTAAAACATCTTACATGCCTGATGATTCAGAGGTGATTTGAATATTTTTTTGATAATTATCAAAGCAATTATGTACTATCGTATTAGTATAAAAATAATTTGTTTTGAATTAATACGATAGTATATATTTACGACAATAACCATTTCCACAAGGGGAGTATTTGTATCTCCATTTTTTCAAGCGATATGTGGTCTTCGCGTTGTGCGTTAACTAATATGGATTTTTTTACTTTCAATGATTTCATGGATTCTATCAGGCCGTTCACCTCACGGTCAAAGGTTGTCTTATTACTTAGGTCGAAGGTTACGTTAAGCAGTAGTTTCTCTTCCGGGACATAAAAATCTACTTCCTGTTTTCCTTTCCAGTAATATATTTCGCTTCCATATCGCCTGCGGAGGTGATTATAGACTACATTTTCGTAGCTTTTGGTATAATCGCTTTCTACCGAAGCAGTGAGTGCGAAACCGGTATCTACTAGATATATTTTTTGCGGGTTTCGCTGCTGCTCTTTAAGCGAACGCGAAAACATAGGTACTGTATAAATAGCAAAACAATCTTTGAGGTAACCTATGTAATCATATAGTGTTGTTTTACTTATTGGTATGCCTTGACTTTTCAGGTCGGTGTGGAGTTTGTTTATGCTGAGCAGGGTGCTTAGGTTTCTAAACAGGTGATTTATGAGATACCGCATTGGAAATAATTCGCGTATATTATAACGCTCTACTAAATCGCGATAGACTATTAAGTCTCGATATTCCTGCAAAAATCTTCTGGCTTCCGCTAGATGCATGTTTGTGAGTTCAGGAAAGCCTCCCTTAAACAAATATTCGTTCAGCGCGTGTTTTATATAAGATAGGTTTCGCGTACTGCGAGCATTTACATCTATGCCTTTAAAGTTGAGGTATTCTTTAAATGATAGTGTAGGCACTTCTGTGCTTACACTTCTGCCGCGCAGAGTGGTATGTATTTCTTTGCTTAGCAGGCGTGCGGATGAACCAGACAAGGTTATATAACAATTTTCTGTGTCTAACACTCTTCGTATAAACTTTTCCCATCCTGCTACTACCTGTATTTCATCTATAAAAAACCATACTTTTTCTCTGCGCTTACCGGGATAAAGTTCATAATATGCATCTATAAAATCGTTTAAATCGGAAAGTGTGAGAGGAAAAAGGCGATCGTCTTCCAGATTTATATATACGGTGTTTTCCGGTTTTACCTTTCTGCGCAGCGAGGCTATGGTGGCTTGCATCAGAGATGTTTTTCCGCCGCGTCTTACTCCTATGAGGCAATTTGCTTTGCCGTGATATATCGTAAAAGGCAATTCTCTTTCTTTAACTTCAGCGTATCTGTTCTCTATGCTATCGGCTATTATTTGTTTAAAAACCTCTTTCTTCATTTTGTACTATTGCGTTAATATAAAAATAATAATTTTTGTATTATTACGATAATACAAATTTAAGAGTAAATTTTTATGTTACGGGTG
>JAVQWQ010000079.1:0-10889 GCA_033578915.1 Chitinophagales bacterium
AAATCATAAATTTTGTGTAAACTTTGAATGCAAGAAACATAATAATTAATATACAATGATTGATCAAAAGACATAAAAAAAGGATTTTTTTCGAAAAAATGAGGATTTATGTCAATCATATAAGAGTATTATATGAAAAATAAAATTTGTTTGTTCTTAATGGCGCTACTTTTGTATGGTAGTGTAACTAAAGCCGGCGGCCCTAACATTACTTATACTCCGGTAAGTTGCACAAAAGTAGAGCCTGTTACACTCACAGCTATTATCACCGATCCCGACGGAATTAAAACCTTGCCCGGCTTTAAACCCCGTTTATATTATAAAAAAGTAAGCGAAGCAAATGTACTTCCCCCTACGAATGATAATACTTCAAATGGCTGGAAATTTGTGGAGGCAACAAATTCATCTTCTCCGTTTGTATTTGATTTTGATTTTTCCAAACTAACCTCTGCACCTAATAAAGATGACAGCGTACAATATTTTGTAATTGCGGAAGATAATTTAGGAAATACCGGTTGGAACAGTGCCACTTTTGCCGCATCGCCTGCGAGTGTGAATCTTGTGTCTGCACAATTTCCGGTTTCCAATGTTGCCAACTTTTTTCGTACTATAAAAACATACTCTGGAAAGCTTACAGTAGATCCGCTGGGAACAGCCAACGATACCAATTTTCTCTCACTAACTAAAAGCAATGGATTGTTCGAAGCACTCAACAACGGAGCTTTGTCGGGGCATGTCGAGGTTACGATAAGAAATTCTTCATCAGGCGAAAATGGCCTGCACGCACTTAACCAATGGATAGAATATGATGGATGTGTTTTAAAAAATACACCTAGCTATCGGCTAAGAATCAAGCCATACACTACAGGTATTGTGGTAAGCGGTAAAAGCGCCAATGCCATCATCAAATTGAACGGTGCAGACAGAGTTGTTATAGACGGACGTGTATCTCCTGGAAATCCCACACGCGCATTAACATTGAGAAATGATTCTTCAGCAAACAACACCTCGGTTATTCATCTTATTTCTAACGGTTCTAGCAACGGATGCCAGCACGATACTGTCAGGTTTTGCAACATTGTAGGTGGTGCACCACAAAATACCACATCGCATAGAACCTTTGGAATTTATGCAAATAAAAATTTATCTACTCCTTCTATGGCTGAAGGATGGGGTAATCATTTTAATTCATTTGAAAAGAATTTTATCAGAAGAGTAAGATATGGTATTTTTATTGTAGGCGACTCGTCTCAACTTAACCAAAAGAACTCTATCCTTTTCAACACTATCGGCCCAGATGTATTTGGAATAGATGCAATCGGACAAATTGGAATCGCTGCCTCATATCAAGAAGGCATTATAATAAGAGGGAATGAGATTAAGCATGTAGGAGGCGATTTAACTAATATTGCAGATACCGCAGATCGTGTAGGTATATATCTAGGTAAACTTCAAAATAATCTGTGGGATAGCGAATCAGATATTAATTTGGGAATTGTCCAGCTTAAAAACATCCATATTGATGGAAATAAGATCCATCATATCGTTAATCAGGCTGGACATTCATCAGCGGCCATTGTATATCTTAATAAAGAAGATGCAGAGCCTACTGAAAACCGGATATACAATAATATGATCTATCATATCTTATCTAATGGAAATACTACAGCAGGAGACCATGCGGTTGGGATTGGAATCGTTGGGGGAAACACAGATTACGTGGTTTATAATTCAATCCTGATGAATGGCGACCATGACCCCGCTGGCGTGAGTAATATGACAAATAACCCTTCTGCTTTCAGGATTAATACCAGTTTGCTGACAGGTATAAAGTCAATTAGTCTTGGATTGTTTAATAATGTAGTTCAAATTAATGAAGCCGAATCCAATCTTTCTGTGCCCATATTTGCAACATCAACAAGAGACACCTCTTATTTGTGGTCATCTATTGGCTGCGATTTTAACTTATATAATGTTGGAAGCAACAAAGTAGGAGGAATAGGATATGGTAATTCTTATAATGTTTTTACTACGCTTTCAGAATGGGGACTCGCATATTACCCTGCACAGGAGCAAAACTCATCGGAGGGGGATCCCAAATTTAAATCTGCCACAGACCTTCACATTTTGCCAAATTCAGATGCTATTGATAAAGGTTATGAGTTAGAAGATATATTTCATGATTTTGACGGAGATTACAGAGCAGAAAAAAATCCTGCAACATTAGGAGCAGACCAACTGGGAAAATTCTATGTGTGGGTAGGAAGAGAGGATAACAGCACTCAATCTGACCTTAACTGGAGAAATTATGAAGCCCCTCCATTCAATGGAGGAGATAGCATAAATGTTGTAGTAGCAACCGAAAAATATTCATGGATTCTATCAGATGATTTTATGGTTGCAGCGCTCACCTTGCGGCCGGGAACAGTAATACATTTAGATGGATATGATTTGTACGCTTTAGAGAATGTTGCATTGATGGGTTCAAGCAGAATTTACAGCGGTATTTCTACTTGTGAACACAACTACAATGTAGAAGACCCGGGAAGGCTCATACTCAGCGGCTTGATTCCACAAAGGCTCACAGTAAATGATGGCTGGGTATGTAATCTTCATGTAACAAACGATTCTGTTACTTTTATCAATAATACAAGGATAGAAAACGACCTAATCGCTAAAGGAGACACAGTAAAGATTTTTCATTCTAATAAAAGGATTGAAGTGAAAGGAGATGCCAAAATATGGGGCGAATTAGTTTATGACACTAGTTGCGCGCACATCAATTGTGCATTGTTTAAGGTAAGTGGAACTACTAAGCAATACATTGATATTCGATACCTGCAGACTACCGTTGGAAGAGTGTCGAGCTTTGAATTGGATAAAAATGCCACCGGCGATAACAGCATTGCCTCGCTTGGAGCCAGTCTTATGATAGATAATTTTATGCATCTGAAAAAAGGCAAGCTCATTAGCCATGGCAGCAATCCTCAAACAGGTTTACGCTATAAAACGATTTTTGTGATTCGTGCAGACAGCAATGCAATCACCCGGCAAAATGGCAATACCAATGATGCATTCTTCCAGGGAAGAATACTCAGAAAAATCGGAAATGCCGCGTCATATCTTTTCCCTGTAGGAATTATTGATACAGCCGGTGTACATCAAATACCAAACGAGGCATATTACACTCCGGCAGTGTTAGAGGTGCTTGACAACAGCAGCAACGGAAATTCTATAATCGTTGCTTATTACGACCACGATCCGGATACGGCTAATGTAGGCCTAATAGGCAATGTTTATGGAGATCATTCGGATGCTATAGAAGATGGCACCGGCAATTGGGTTGATGTGAAAGGAAATTTTGTATGGCAGGTTGAGTACAGTGGTGATTCCTTGCCATATAATATCCAACTGGCAGCGCCATTCCTGAATGCTGAAAATCAGGACGAACTAGCCTCTACCCCTGATGAACTCAGAGTAATGAAACGAGCTGTTTGGAACAGCGGAAACTGGGGTTTTGAAGGCAACCATGCAGTGGCTGCGACACATCATGCTATTCCCGATTTCAATCAAATCAAATCTGCCAGAAGAACAGGGTTAAATACGTTCAGCGGATTTAGCGTTGGTGGAAACAGCGGTGGCGGGCAGCCGTTACCCGTAAAGCTGCTTTCGTTATCAGCCATCCCGGTAGAAAATAAATTGATCAAGTTGGAATGGATTACAGCTACTGAAATCAATAATGCCGGATTTGAGGTTCAGCGCAGCACAGACGGGAAAAACTTCGAAGCCATTGGATGGGTAAAAGGCATGGGTGATGCTACAACCCAAAACAAATACCAGTTTTTTGATGAAAAAGTACAGCTCGGCGTGAGGTATTACTATCGGCTGTTGCAAAAAGATTTTGATGGAAATGAAGAAATGTCTTCTATAGTGTCTGCGCAGCTTAATGAAAGGCCTTCAGTAAAATGGATGCAACTCTTTCCCAATCCCGCAAGTGATGCAGCACAAATCATTATTAATTGTGCGAGTTCTGCATCCGCTCAGGTAAAACTTATGAATGTAGCCGGCGTAGAAGTTTCTTCGTCTCAGGTAAAAGTTTATCCCGGAATTAACTCCATACCAATAGATGTATCATCGGTGCCCAAAGGAAATTACATCGTTATATTCTCTACAGGCGATCAAAGCCATACGCGCGTGCTAAGCGTAAACTAACTTTGCACTTTACTTGTTTAATTTGCATTAAAAAATACTCTGGGAGCAAATACATTCGGCAAAGTTTTTTGCATAACAACTTTTGGAGAAAGCCATGGGCAGGCAGTCGGTGTGGTAATCGATGGTTGTCCGGCAGGCCTCCTGATTGACGAAGATTTTATACGCAGGGAAATGAACAGGCGCAGGCCCGGCCAATCTTCCATAACCACATCGCGAAACGAAAGCGATAATGTTCACATTATAAGCGGTGTTTTTGAAGGCAAAACATTGGGAACACCTATAGCCATGATCATCTATAATGAAAACACGCGCTCAGAAGACTACGATTACCTTCAACATGCCTTCAGGCCTTCTCATGCAGATTATACCTGGCAGCAGAAATTTGGTTTACGCGATTACAGAGGAGGTGGCCGAAGCAGCGCCCGTGAAACAGCCGCTCGTGTCGCGGCCGGAGCGATAGCCAAGATGCTGCTCTTGCATTATGGCATACGCATAACTGCTTTTGTGTCGCAGATAGGACAAATAAAACTAAGCCATCCATATACAACATTAGACCTTAGCCGCTCAGAGGAAAATCCGGTTCGCTGCCCAGATGAACCCACAGCAAAAGCTATGCTGAGCGCAATAGAAGAAGCACGTAAGCAAGGAGATACCTTAGGAGGAGTTGTAACTTGCATAATTACAGGTGCACCGCCCGGCCTCGGAGAGCCGGTTTTCGACAAGTTGCAGGCAGAGCTTGCAAAAGCCATGCTGAGCATCAACGCGGCAAAGGGCTTTGAATACGGAACCGGTTTTGCTGCAGCAGCCATGAAAGGCTCAGCGCACAACGATGCATTTGTTGCCACAGATTCTGGTATTGCAACCGCAACAAACCATTCCGGTGGTATTCAGGGAGGAATATCCAATGGGATGGATATCTATTTTAATGTAGCTTTCAAGCCCGTAGCAACTATAATGCAACCCCAGCAAACCGTAGATGATTCCGGCAAAGCTATTCAACTACAAAATAAAGGGCGACATGACCCCTGTGTAGTGCCGCGTGCGGTGCCTATTGTAGAGGCCATGGCTGCTCTGGTAATGGCCGATGCTCTGTTGCGCAGTCGCTTAAACAAATTAGTTTGATTTTTTTGCTTTGATTTAAATATATGCTGCCAAACTATCACTGACAATGAGCTGAATTTTGAGGTAAATATGCCGAAGCGCTCATGAAATTTGTTTAAATGAACAAGCCTGACCAACCAGGAGATTCCTAAGAATTTCCTGAAATTTAATTTCATTTCTTAAGAAAAACAGTTACACACTTTGTTTAAAAGCCACTGCTTAAAATATATTTTCAAGTTTAAGGCTTACACGCTTTTATTAATTTCGCAGCCATTTTGGTTTAAACTAAAATATGAACAGAAACCTTCGCTATCGTGAGCTTATAGAACAGACTTTCGACTTTCCACAGCGCGAGTTTGATCTTAAAGATAACACCTTGCGCTTCAACGGTCTGCCGCTTATGGAAATTATTGAGAAATACGGCACACCGCTGCGAATAACCTATTTGCCTAAAATAGGCCAGCAGATACAGAAAGCAAGGCGACTGTTTCACGCAGCCATTACAAACAACGACTATAAAGGGAACTACATCTATTGCTATTGCACCAAAAGCAACCATTTTTCTTTTGTAGTAGAAGAAGCATTAAAAAACAAAGTACAACTAGAAACCTCCAGTGCTTTTGATTTTGAATTGATAAAAAGGCTTGAGGAGAAAAAAAAGATTACCAAAGACCTTATTATAATTTGCAACGGCTTTAAGCCACAGCGATACATAGACTACATCATGCAGTTTCTCAAAGCAGGATATAAAAACATTATTCCGGTAATGGATAATACGGAAGAACTGGACAAATATCCTGCAACCGATGAACCATTGAACATTGGCATACGCATAGCCGCGGAGGAGGAGCCAAAGTATGAATTTTACACTTCTAGGCTGGGTATCGGATACAAAGACATAATACCCTTCTTCAGGGAAAAAATACAGAATAATCCCGCTGTACGATTAAAAATGCTCCATTTTTTTATAGATACAGGGATAAAAGATGTAAACTATTATTGGACAGAGTTTCATAAAAGCCTTAAGATATATTGCGAAATAAAAAAGGTTTATCCCGAGCTTACTGCGCTGAATTTAGGCGGTGGAATGCCTATCAAGCAATCATTGGCTTTTGATTTCGATTACGAGTATATGATCAATGAAATAGTGGCGCAGATAAAAAGCGTTTGCACGCAAGAAGGTGTTGACGAGCCCGATATCTACACCGAGTTCGGAAGTTTTACGGTGGGCGAAAGCGGTTGTGTGCTTTTTGGCGTTCTTGGCCAAAAACAACAAAACGACCGGGAAACATGGTACATGCTGGATGGTTCACTCATGAATAATCTGCCAGATATCTGGGGGCTTGCTCAACGCTTTATTATGCTTCCTGTAAATCTTTGGGATAATGAGTACAAACAGGTTAATCTCGGAGGAATTACCTGCGATGTGGGCGACTACTACAACAGCGATGCGCACATCAACCAGGTTTATTTGCCGCAGATAAAACCCGGAGAAAAACTCTACATAGGTTTTTTTAATACAGGTGCCTATCAGGATACGCTCAGCGGATATGGAGGTATTAAACATTGTCTGTTGCCCTCGCCTCCTCACATTCTGGTAGATGAGAAGAAAAAAGGAAAGTTGGAATATCAGGTCTTTGCCGAAGAGCAATCGGCAGAAAGCATGATGAAAATACTCGGATATTGATGAATCAGGGACAAAAGACCGCTTTGCTGCTTGGAGGAACGGGACTGGTAGGTTCTATGTGCCTAAATATGCTGAATGAAATGCCCTTTTACCATAAAATAATCGCATTATCCAGAAAGAAGATCTTCCCGCCTCAACTAAAAACACAAAATATCATCACAGACTTTAATAATTATGAAGAGCTAAGGCCACATCTGCAAGCGCAACATGTATTTTGTGCATTAGGCACAACAATGGCAAAAGCCGGCTCCCGCAAAGCATTTATGCATATAGATTACGAAATACCTCTGCGTGTGGCAGAGCTTGCCAAACAAAACGGGGCAGAAAAGTTTATTTTGGTCTCTGCCATTGGTGCCAATAAAAACTCTGTGTTCTTTTACAATCGGGTAAAAGGGCTTCTCGAAGAGGCGCTTGAAAAAATTGGCTTTGCCAGCCTTATCATTCTTCAACCCTCTCTGTTGTTGGGTGAACGGTCGGAGCGCAGGCCGGCAGAGTATCTTGCCCAAAAAGTTTTTGCTCCATTAACATCTTGCTTCTTAGGTAAACTAAATGTTTATAAACCCATAGAAGCAACAGAGGTCGCTGCCGCTATGATAGCATTAGCTCAAAAAAACATTAGCGGTTGCAGACGTTACACTTATAGTGAAATTGTTTCTGCCGCAAGAGAACTCAGGCCATAATCAAGATTACTTATTCCAAATCCACATACTTCGATGCAGTGGTTTGTTTTTGGAAGAAAGTTAAGATACCGGGGAAAGTGAGCGTATCAGACACCGTGTTGTAAGCCGAAATTTGAATCAACCCCAGCGAACGCCCGGTCCCTATAGTTTTAAGTTCATCTTTAGAAAACAAACATGAACGCGAATTGGGCCCTTTTACTTTTTTAAGGCTACCTTTAGGCCCTGCTATGATGAAGATGGTGGAGTCTGCAATTATGGTATCTCTTGCCGCCAACAAAAAATTTTCCTGAGTATTTATCTTTTTGTCCAAAATAACCGGTTTTGCAGGAAAAGGAGAATTATCGTTTATTGAAAAAGGAGGGACTCCGGCCGTATCTCCGCTGGCGGTCCATGTGGCTGTATTGCCTGTAAAAGGAACTCCTTCCGGAAAGTTGCCCAGTTTCTTATATACATAGTTTCCCTGCTCCAATGAGAGCGGCAGCCCATTAATCGTTAGTTCACCGGCAGATATTTTTACATCAGAATCATTTTTGAAAAAGGCAAAAGCATCCCCTATTTTATATTCAGTAGATTGCCCGTAGGCATTGATTGAAGAAACGTGAAAAACAGACGACTTAAAAAAGTAACGGGCATTTTCAGGTATAGGAGTTCCCGGTAATTCGTTTTTTGGGATGGGAGGTTCAGCAGTATCTTCTTTTTTACAAGAGTAAAAAGCTGATAAAACGATTAAAGCTGTGATAAAAAGCCAAAAAAATTTTTTCATATTTTTCAAAAAAACAGCGTGAAAATAACAATTCATGTGATTGTGGGATAGAAAACATTTATAGTTATACAAACAATGATACACACCAGGAGTGCAGATAAAAATGAACCATTAATATAAAAGAAAAAAATCTTGGGGTGCCCCCCCGGCCTCAGTCTTCGCTTCGCTAAGGGCCGAGGCCGAGGGGTCGGGCTGCTTACGGGGTTCGCTATCGCTCCCGCCGCGACCGCGCTGCGCTTCGACAGGCTCAGCGACCGGGCAGCGCGGTCGCGGCCGCTCACCAAAGCGCGCGCCCTCCGCATCCCTCACCCGGTTATTGCAGTTCAAAAAATCGAATAACACAACACTTAAAGACCATGCAAGGAATTATTGGCTCCGGTCTTGGAGGTATTTCCTGATTTCATTTGCACACGCACAACCTTCTCCGGGAATAAAACCCGGACCAATTTTCGGGTTGATATTCCATTCGTAATCCTATTCGTACTGGAGCATAGGAAAAGTACAATCATAAAACAAAGGATTAATGTTCATTGTCTTTTCTAAATAATTCTTTTTTTGCCATGAACAAACCCAACAGCATCACTTAACTCAGACAAATATTTTTTTAACTGGTAGAGGCAGGATTTTACAGGTTATTCAAAAGCACAAAAGTTACCGATCTTCAATTTTTTGGCAATCTGGAGCCGGATAGCTTAAAATCAGGTTTTCCATTTTCATGATTTGAGAATTAACTCATCTTTTTAACTATCTATCGGAAAAATCTTTTAGCCTTTTTGCTCCTGTAAATACAAATGTGTCAGATAAGCCGTTGCTCCAATTATCATTTTTTAATAAGTGTAACCCTCTCGCAAATCATAAGTCTTGTATAAAAAAACAAACTTTTATACATTTGCATATGTTCAAGACGCTTCTGTAATGCAGGGGCGTCTTTTATTTTCTGTTATATCCAAAAATATTGTCCTATGGCTATCCATTACATGACCAAAGAAGGCTATGAGGCCTTGGAAAAAGAAGTAAAATACCTGAGTACTGTGCGCAGAAAGGAGGTGGCTAACGCTATTGCAGAGGCACGCGAAAAAGGTGATTTGAGCGAAAATGCCGAGTATCATGCCGCCAAGGAAGAACAGAGCCATCTAGAAGCAAAAATTGCTGAGCTTGAAAATAAATTAGCAAACGCACGAATTATTGATGAAAGCAAGGTAGATACTTCTAAAGTAGGCATTCTTTCAAAAGTGGAAGTACTAAACCGCAAGTTGAATAAAAAAATGACGTTCACCATAGTGAGTGAAGCCGAGGCCAATCTGAAAGAAAATAAAATTTCTTCCACATCTCCTATTGGAGCCGCTTTGATGGGAAAGAAAGTAGGAGATGTTGCTAAAGCCCAAACACCAGCTGGCCTGGTAGAGTTTGAAGTATTAAATATTGGCTTGTAGGTAAAAGTTTGTTTATTTCTCAGTAGCCTGCAATTTGTTGCACAACAGATTTTCTGGGAGCTTTTGCTACTTATTGTATTTTAGCCATCATCAATAAGTAGCGATGAAAAAGTTTATCCCGCATCTTATAGCTATCGGTATCTTTTCAATACTAACGGTAGTCTATTTCTTTCCCAATTTTCAGGGAATGGTGCTGCAGCAAGGAGATATTGTTCAGTGGAAGGCGATGAGCAAAGAAATTACGGATTGGAATGCTCAGCACCCCGATGAGCCGGCGCTGTGGACAAGCCGCCTTTTCTCCGGCATGCCCTCAGCGCAAATTTCTCTTCCCTTTCCGGGAAATTTTTCTTCTAAAATTTTAGGATGGTTGGGCAAAATATTTCCCGATGCCAGTGCGATGTTATTCCTTCATCTAATAGGTTTTTATGTTTTGCTATTGTGCCTGGGAGTACATCAATGGTTGGCCGTGGCCGGAGCTATTGCATTTGCATTTTCCAGCTTTACACTCATTTCGCTGGAAGCAGGTCACAACACTAAAGTACAGGCTATGGGCCTGATGGCTCCTGTGCTGGGTGGAGTATGGCTTTGTTACAGGAAAAATATCCTGATGGGGGCAGCGTTGACGGCTTTTGCACTCTCTTTGCTTATTGCAGCCAACCACCTTCAGATTACATATTACCTCATCATCTGTGTGGGCTTGATAGGTTTGTTTGAACTAGTATCTGCCGTTTTAGAGAAAAAAATCAAGGAATTTTCTTTGGCCTCGCTGGCTCTGATTCTGGCGGCTCTATTAGCCGTTGGTCCGAATATTGCTAATTTGTGGATGACGCGCGATTACGGAAAAGAGACGATACGTGGCGGAAGCAGTGAGCTTAAGCGCAAAAAGGCACAAACCGATGGCGGGCTCGACTTTGAATATGCCTCGCGCTGGAGCTATGGATTTACTGACCTCGAATTTCTTTCTGTGCTCATCCCTAACATTAAAGGCGGGGCAAGCGGTACAGATGTAGGTG
>JAVQWQ010000080.1:0-10702 GCA_033578915.1 Chitinophagales bacterium
TAGCTTTTAAAAAATAAATAAGTTATTGCTAGATTTAGAATTTAATTAAATATGAAAAGATACGCTCTTATTGTTATTTGCTGGTCTGCAATTTGCCTTAATCTTTATACACAACAAAATGTAGGAATCGGAACCACAACGCCAGACCCTTCTGCTTTGCTTGACCTTACTTCTGACAGTAAAGGTTTTTTGATGCCCAGAGTGGCTTTGCAAAGCAACACGGATGTGGTTACGATCTCAAATCCCGTCAAATCTTTGCTTGTCTATAATACCAATCCCAGTATGATTAACGGACAGGGAGAAGGATTTTACTATTGGGATGGCACCCAGTGGATAAAAGCTATTGGGGCACCTGGTATTACAGGTCCCCAAGGCCCGATTGGCCCCACCGGTCCGACCGGGCAAGCAGGTCCCCAAGGCCCGATTGGCCCTACCGGTCCAACCGGGCAAGCAGGCCCCCAAGGCCCGATTGGCCCTACCGGCCCAACCGGACAAGCAGGCCCTCAAGGCCCGATTGGCCCCACCGGCCCAACCGGACAAGCAGGTCCTCAAGGCCCGATTGGCCCCACCGGCCCAACAGGACAAGCAGGCCCCCAAGGCCCGATTGGCCCTACCGGCCCAACCGGGCAAGCAGGCCCTCAAGGCCCGATTGGCCCTACCGGTCCGACTGGACAAGCAGGCTCTCAAGGCCCGATTGGCCCTACCGGCCCGACTGGACAAGCAGGCCCCCAAGGCCCGATTGGCCCTACCGGCCCGACCGGACAAGCAGGCCCTCAAGGCCCGATTGGCCCGACCGGCCCGACCGGGCAAGCAGGCCCCCAAGGCCCGATTGGCCCGACCGGTCCAACCGGGCAAGCAGGCCCTCAAGGCCCGATTGGTCCCACCGGTCCAACCGGGCAAGCAGGCCCCCAAGGCCCGATTGGCCCGACCGGCCCGACCGGGCAAGCAGGCCCCCAAGGCCCGATTGGCCCTACAGGGCCTGGTACTCAATGTGCTACGGCTACAACAAATTTTGTATCTAAGTTTACTACTTCGGGTGTGGATGCTCAGCAATGCAATTCTCTTATTCAGGACAATGGCACGGCTGTTTCTATCAATGGAAATATTCAGAACAATAAAATGCTAAAGGTATATGGAGCAGTATCGGCAGCATCGGCTCCGTGTAGTTCTTTTTCTCCCAACAATGCTTCCAACTTCGGCTTTGTATTCGATAACGATGGCGATTCCGGTTTTTTTGCGGTGGATAATGATAACACCCCCGTAACTATGGATGAGTTGAGAATTTATCTGAATGCCAGTGAAAAGTTACGCTTTACAGGAAATAGGGCTCATTTTGGAAACGAAGTGTACTCAACAAACGGTTTTACAACTTCTACAGGATTTCTTGCATGCTCTGATGAACGGTTTAAAAAAGACTTCAGGCAATTGTGCAATGTATTGGAGCAGATAAGCTTAGTTAACGGTTATTATTACAAATGGAGAACGGATGAATTTCCCGAGAAACAATTCAATGATAAAAATCAAATAGGATTCAAGGCACAAGAAATAGAAAAAATTTTCCCTGAAGTAGTTACTACCGATGAGCAAGGATATAAAAGCGTGGATTATGGAAAGCTCACTCCGGTTTTGCTTGAAGCCATCAAACAGCTGCATCACATCATAGAAACTCAAAACGAGGAAATTTCAAAACTAAAGGCTTCTGCCGGCGAAGTAGAGTTATTAAAACAAGATTTGGAACTCATAAAGAAAATAGTATATCAAAGAGGAGAAAAGTGAACATGTATTTTTTTCTCCAGAAACTAATTGCTCGTATTCAAAATTTTTTGACGCGTTTTAGGAAATTCAATAGAGAAAGTACAAAAACTACTTAGAGTTAAAACCATTTCGTTTTAATTATTTAATTTTGTATTTATTGTAAATACACATGGGGAATAGTTCCCGCGATTTTTCAGGAATTGTTACGAAGCTCGGCCTTCAGCCCATGGAGGCTCCGGTGATGGTAGCTAATCGCAAAGCAAAATTGTTTATAGGAATACCTAAAGAAAGAAGCTTCCAGGAACATCGTATTGCTATTACACCCGAAAGTGTTCGCGTATTGGTTGCCAACGGCCACAAAATTGTGATTGAGGAGAATGCAGGCCGCGAATCGCATTTTTACGACAATGATTACTCAGAGGCCGGTGCGGAAATAGTATCTGACGTAGAAGAGGTTTATAAAGCAGATATAATTGTCAAAGTAGCGCCACCGTTGCCCTACGAAATTGAGTTGATGCAACTTAACCAAACACTCATTTCTCCTTTGCATCTCCCCACTCTTCGTCAGGAATATATACACATGCTGATGAAGAAGAAAATTACCGCCTTAGCTTATGAATATACTAAAGACGAAGCGGGTTTGTTCCCTTTTGTGCGCTCTATGAGTGAAATCGCCGGCTGCACGGTTGTGCTCATTGCAGGAGAGTTTCTTAGCAATGCCAACAATGGCAAGGGAATACTTCTTGGGGGAATTTCTGGGGTGCCTCCTGCTAAAGTGGTGATCCTTGGCGCAGGCGTAGTCGGGACTTTTGCAGCGCGAGCCGTTTTAGGCCTTGGTGCTACCGTGAGTGTTTTCGACAATAATGTGTATAAGCTAATGCGCCTGCAAGAACGTATTGGAGCAAGAGTATTTACATCTACCATACAACCGGAAATTTTACAACGTGAACTAGAAACAGCGGATGTAGCCATTGGCGCTGTACACAGCAAAAAAGGGCGTACTCCCATACTCGTAACCGAGAGTATGGTGGAGCGTATGAAGCCGGGTGCGGTAATCATTGATGTGAGCATAGATCAAGGAGGTTGCTTTGAAACATCGGAGATTACCTCTCATTTAGAACCGACTTTTAAAAAACACGGAGTTATTCACTATTGTGTGCCCAACATCACATCGCGTGTCAGCCGCACGGCTTCCTATGCTTTTTCGAATATCTTGACTCCTATATTGCTAAGGATGGGAGAATTGCAGGGAATGCAAGGACTTATTTTCGAAGATGTCGGTATTAGAAACGGAATTTATCTCTATAAAGGCAACTTAACAAATGAGCATCTTGCAGAAATTTTTAAGATCAAACACAGCAACCTTGAATTGCTGTTTGCCTCTAATATTTAGTGGAAGAAGAGAGCTTAAGAGTCGGTTAAGAAGTTAAAATTTAGGCTTGAACCTGTTGTTTAACAGGGATAACATGGACAAAGCGGCGGTCATTTTTTCCTTTGGTAAAGGTGACGATACCTTCGGTCACAGCGAATATGGTGTGGTCTTTACCTATATCAACACCTTTACCAGGATGATAGGCGGTTCCTCTCTGGCGCACAATGATATTGCCGGGAATAGCGTAACCGCCCCCAAATATCTTAATGCCAAGGCGTTTGCTGTGTGATTCTCTTCCGTTTTTTACCTTACCTTCTCCTTTCTTATGTGCCATGATTTCAAATTTAAATTAGTGATAATCAACCGATACTTTCTATGGATAGCTGTGTCAATTGCTGGCGGTGCCCTTTAGTTACTTTATAACCTTTTCTACGTTTTTTCTTAAATACAACCACTTTGTCGTCTTTAAGGTGGTTGAGAATTTTAGCATTAACTTTGGCGCCTTCCACATAAGGCGTTCCGATCTTAACATCGTCTCCGTTTTGCAGCAGAAGCACTTTTTCAAAAGAAACAGAATCGCCTTCGTTTCCCTCTAATCGGTGAACATATACCTTTTTACCGGCTTCTACTTTAAATTGCTGCCCTTGTATTTCAACGATTGCGTACATTTTTCGTAAATTGGCTGGCAAAAATAGTTTTCTTTCTTAGATTTTCAAAGTGCTTTTTAATAATAAGTTTCCAGTAGGGTTTTTTTGAAATTGGATAGCTCTTTCTTCATTTTAGGAAATCTCAAGATATAAAATATTTGTAATCAACTGAGTTATGAAAAAATTTTGTTTAGCTGTACATGGAGGTGCAGGGGCACTATTACCCTCCGATTTTACCCCTGAAGAAGAAGAGCGATACAAAATAGAATTAAAACAGGCGCTAGATCATGGATATAACATATTAAAAGAAAATGGCAGCGCTTTGGATGCCGTAGAGGCATGCGTAAAATACCTGGAGGATTGTCCTTTGTTTAATGCAGGCAGAGGCTCAGTGTATAATTTTGATGGGAAGCATGAGATGGATGCGAGTATTATGTGTGGTGCAACCCTGAAAGCCGGAGCTGTTGCATTAGTGCGCAGAGTAAAGAATCCGGTTGCACTGGCCCGCTTAGTAATGGAAAGGTCGGACTATGTTTTTTTGTGCGGTGAAGGCGCTGAGCAGTTTGCCGAGTTTTACAACATTGAAATGGCAGATGAAACGTATTTCGATACACCTCTGCGTTTAGCGCAATGGATGAAACTGAAAGGAACCGACATCGCTCAACTCGACCATACTTCAATTTCAAAGAGCGATGTCCATACTGATAACCAAAAAGAAAATTCCAAATTTGGCACGGTTGGAGCGGTGGCCCTCGATTTACAGGGAAATCTTGCTGCAGCCACTTCAACCGGAGGTATGACAAACAAACGATTTGGTCGCATAGGAGATTCTCCTATAATTGGAGCAGGCACTTATGCCAACAATCAAACATGTGCCGTATCATGTACCGGACATGGTGAATACTTCATAAGAAGCGTAGCTGCGTATGATGTATCTGCTTTGATGAGCTACAAAAATCTTTCAATAAGTGAGGCTTGTATGGAAGTAATAAATAACATAAGCAATCTGAATGGCAAAGGAGGATTAATAGCCGTTGATAAAAATGGAAACGTTGCTATGCATTTTAATTGTGGAGGAATGTTCCGCGGTATGAAAGATTCGGATGGAAAGAGTGAGGTATTTATTTTTTGATGTCATCTGATCGCCACAACTGTAGTATCCGGTAATCAGAACTATATCATTTGATTTTAGATCGATTAACCATCGGGTTATTTATGATGGTTAATATTTAAGTTGTTGCTTTTATTTCTCAACTGCGATTTACTGAATGAATATCAGCCAGGGAAAATTTTTCTAATTACACTTCGGGGTTAAAATTTCTTTTCGATTTTTGCGCTGATTTTCGGGCAGTAGCGCAGCCTGGTAGCGCACTACGTTCGGGACGTAGGGGTCGCTGGTTCGAATCCAGTCTGCCCGACTAAAGAAATAAATTCTATAGATCAGGCAATAGGGAAATAGGCTAAAAGGCTATTTTTTCTTCCTTCTGTTAATTTCATCGCGGATACGGGCGGCTTTTTCATAGTCTTCACCCTCAATAGCAGCGCTAAGTTGTCGGGATAATTCTTCATCTGTCATTCCGCTATAATTGGTGCTTTCAGTGGGTGGCGGTTGGATCAAAGGCCCTCCGCTTTCTCCTTGTGCAGCCTCCTCCTCAGCTTTAGAATCAATACCGGCTTCATTAAGAATATCTTCATCAACGTAAATAGGGCAACCAAAGCGTACTGCCAGAGCTAATGCGTCAGAAGTACGGGAATCTATTTCGTATATTTCTCCGTTTTGTTTACAAATCAGATTGCAATAAAAGACTCCTTCATGCAACTTGTTGATATGAACCTGTTCCAGTGAAATATCAAAAGTGTCGCAAATTGCTTTTATCAGGTCGTGAGTGAGGGGACGCGGGCGATGCATATTGTCGAGAACTACTGCGATAGCTTGCGCTTCAAACCCCCCGATCACAATGGGCAACCTTCTTGTACCCCCAATTTCTCCCAATATTACTGAATAGGAGTGTGTGTGTGCAAGACTATGAGATAAAGCTAATATTTCCAGTTCTACTTTCCTCATTACGAAACACAAATACAATACTAATTTACTGCCAAAATATCAAAATTTAAATAAGTATCAGAGGCATCCTTAATTGGATGATACCATATTTGATTTTAGAATTGGCAGTTGAAAATTAGTGAGCTGCTTTGAATTTGCGATATTCTTCTATGAGTTTTGGCATTACTTCAAATGCATCACCCACAATTCCGTAGTCAGCTGCTTTAAAGAATGGCGCTTCCGGATCGTTGTTGATTACAACAATCACTTTACTTTGGTTTACTCCTGCCAGATGTTGTATAGCGCCGGAGATACCAACGGCAATATAAAGATTTGGACGCACCGTTATTCCTGTTTGACCAACATGCTCATGATGAGGCCTCCAGTCCACATCGGCAACAGCTCTTGAGCACGCAGTAGCAGCCCCCATTTCCTTTGCCAAATCCTCAATCATCCACCAGTTCTCCGGGCCTTTTAGTCCACGACCTCCGCTTACTACTATATCGGCTTCTGTGAGTGGTATGCTGCCTTGCACTTTTTCAACCGAAATAAATCTGACCGAAAAGTCGTTATCGCTCAACGTAGGTATAAAGGCTTCTACACTAGCAACAGCTTCTTTTTTTGCTACCGGATATGAGTTTGGGCTTAGTGCAATAACTTTAATAGGAGTTGTGACTTCATAAATAGCCGAGGCTTTTCCGGAAAATACATTTTTCTTCACCTTGAGCGTTCCGTTTTCTGTAACAGGAACTTCAGAAGCCCCTGGAACATATCCTGCCCCTAGCCTTACTGCGAGCCTTGGACCAAGAAGTTTGCCGTTTTGATTAAACGAAAGCACTACAATAGAGGCATTTACCTTTTGTGCCGCCTCGCTCACTGCTTTAGCAAATGCTTTTGAGTCAAAGGTGTTGAAGCGTGCATCCGATGCATGCAACACCCTGTTGACACCAACTTTTCCTAGTGATGCCAATTCCTCGATACCGGCTTCACCCAGTACCACGGCTATTGATTCAACGCCATTGGTTTCAGCGATTTTAGAACCGTATGCAGCGGCTTCCAATGAGGCTTTCTTCACTTTTGCATCTGCAACTTCTACAAATGTTAGTACTGCCATAATTACAATTTATTTTAATTAAGAATTAAATCACCTTGGCTTCTTCGTGCAACAGGCGTATCAGTTCGGCTATATTATCCGGGCTAACCAATTTTACTTGCTTAGACTTTTCCGGTAACGCATAGGAAATAACGCGAGTCCTTGTTTCAACCTGTTTTGGAGGTAGTACCTGTAGTGGTTTTGTTTTTGCCGACATTATGCCTTTCATGTTTGGAATTCTTGCCTGAGCGAGATCTTTTGTGGCGCAAATCACAAGCGGGAGTGAGGCCTCTGCTGTTTCAGTACCTCCTTCGATTTCGCGCGTAACTGTTGCAGTTTTGCCATTTAATTCCAACTTATTGACTAATGCAAAAGCAGGCCAATCCAATAGCTCTGCAACCATGCCGCCGACCTGAAAACTGTTGTAGTCGATAGTCTCCTTACCGGTAATTACCAGTTCGATATTTTCATTCTTTACATATTCAGCAATTTGTGTAGCTACAAAAAAAGCATCAACAGGTTCTGCATCAACGCGCACCGCTCTGTCTGCTCCTATGGCTAATGCCTTGCGGATGATAGGTTCATAGTCCGCACCTCCAACACTCATCACAATGACCTCAGTAGCTTTACCGGTTTCCTTTAGTTCGATGGCGCGGGTTAATGCATACCATTCATCGGTTGGGTTCATGATAAAGGTAACACCATCAGTGTTGAACTTGGTGTTGTTTTCCACAAAAGATATTTTCGATGTGGTATCTGGTACTTTTGCAATAGGAACTAAAACTTTCATTTATTGATTTTTTAAGCGGTGCGAAAATAAACCTTTACAAACAGTAACAAAACAAATGTTCAATTAATCTTGTTCTCGTTGTAAAAAAATACGTTATTACTGTTCTCCCCTACAATGGATTTATTTAGCCTTAAAACTATTTAATACTGCTCCCATTGGGCACTTCTTCTTCGGGAACAACAAAAGATAAGCTTCCATCTTTTTTTTCTGCCAACAATATCATGCCTTTTGATTCAATCCCTCTGATTTTTCTGGGAGCAAGGTTAGCGACCACACATACGCGTTTGCCAATAAGAGATTCCGGAGAAAAAAACTGGGCAATCCCCGAAACAATGGTTCGTGTCTCCAAACCCATATCTACTGTTAGCTTTAATAATTTGTCTGCCTTCTCTACTCTTTCTGCTGCGAGCACAGTTCCCACACGCAAATCAATTTTTGAAAATTCTTCAAATGATATTATTTGATCTGTTTGATTCTCTAAAGTTTCATTATTCTGTGTCAGAGAGGCGCTTTCTTTAGCCATAGGTTGGAGCTTATTAATCTGTTGCATAATGATTTCATCCTCTATTTTTTCAAAGAGCAGTTGAGGTTTTTTCAGCGCGTGTCCCGATGCGAGTAAATCACATTTACCGGCATCATCCCATTTAAATTGCACATTCGACATATTCAATAAGTCTCGCAGCCTGGCAGAAGTAAAAGGTAGAAAGGGCTCCATGAGCAGTGCAAGATTGGCTACTATTTGCAAAGCATCGTTTACTATCGCAGCCGTTGCTGCTTTATCATGTTTGATAAGTTTCCATGGCTCTTTGTCTGCCAGTAGTTTATTGCCGGCGCGTGCAATATTCATTAATTCCTGCAGCCCTTCTCTAAAGCGAAATCTCTCCAGTGCCTGCTCTATCTTTGCTTTTTGTTCACCAAGCATACTTTGCAAATCGCTGCATGGTTGTGCATCCGGAACTTTTCCTTCAAAATATTTATCTGCCAATGTAATAGCCCTGTTGACCAGGTTGCCCAAAATACCCACCAATTCACTATTATTCTTGGTTTGAAAGTCTTTCCATGTAAAGTCATTGTCTTTGGTTTCGGGCATGTTGGCACATAACGTGTAGCGCAGCATATCCTGCTTATCTGGAAAATCTTCTAAATATTCATGAAGCCATACGGCATGGTTTCGCGAAGTGGAGATTTTTTCTCCTTCCAGATTCAGAAATTCATTGGCGGGCACCTGGTCGGGCAGTACAAAGTCTCCATGCTCTATCAGCATGGCCGGAAATATGATACAATGAAAAACGATATTGTCTTTGCCGATAAAGTGAATTAAACGAGTACCTTCATCCTGCCACCAGATTTTCCAATCATCACTGTTTACAGAAGAGTCTTCCTTGCTTTTTTTCAAGAAATATTCTTTGGTATTTGAAATATAACCAATAGGCGCATCAAACCAAACATACAGTACTTTTCCGGCAGCGCCTTCTACGGGCACCGGAATACCCCAGTCAAGGTCTCGTGTCATGCTGCGCGGTTGCAGTCCATCGCCTGTGTCGAGCCAACTTCTGCACTGTCCATACACATTGGGTTTCCAGTCGGTATGCCCGGATAGGAAAGCCTCGATTTTCGGCTGCAACTTGTTTAGCGGCAAAAACCAGTTTCGCGTAAGCCTTTTCACAGGCGTGGTGCCGCTGAGAACGCTTTTGGGATTTATCAAATCTGTTGGGGCAAGAGAAGTGCCGCATTTCTCACACTGATCCCCGTAAGCATTATCGTAGCCACAGCGCGGGCAGGTGCCATATATATAGCGGTCAGCCAGAAATTGCTGCGCCTGCTCATCGTAATACTGTTCTGTTTCGCGCTCCTCAAACACTCCTTTGTCGTACAACTTTCTAAAAAATGCCGAGGCAGTCTGATGGTGAAGGGGCGAAGTAGTTCTACCGTAATAATCAAAAGAAATACCAAAAAGCCTGAAACTTTGCTCTATTAAAGCGTGGTACTTGTCCACCACCTGTTGAGGCGTAATGCCCTCTTTTCGCGCTTTGATGGTGATGGGCACTCCATGCTCATCGCTACCGCAGATAAATAACACTTTTCGGCCCTTCAACCGCAGATAGCGCACATATATGTCTGCAGGCAAGTAGCAGCCGGCCATATGCCCGATATGCAAAGGGCCATTGGCATAAGGCAAAGCTGCAGTTACCAGATATCTCTTCCAGCTTTTTTCCATACCGATGTAAAAAGATTAGCAAAGATTATGAGCTCTGTAAATCCATTGAGGCAGCATGATCCCATTCATTGATAATTAAAAGTTAAGTGGCCTGTTTTCGGTAGCCATGAGGCAGGCTTCTTTAAATGCCTCAGAGTAGGTGGGGTGGGGGTGGCTCATGCGGGCAATGTCTTCGGCGCTGGCGCGATATTCCATAGCTACCACGCCTTCTACGATGAGGTCTGCAGCGCGGGCGCCTACTATATGCACGCCTAAAATTTCATCCGTTTCTTTATCTGCAATCACTTTTACAAATCCGTCAAGGTCGCCCGATGCGCGCGAGCGCCCCAAGGCTCTGAAGGGAAACTTTCCGGTCTTGATGGCTCTGCCGGCCGATTTCAACTCCTGTTCCGTAGCGCCAACACCGGCTGCTTCAGGCCAGGTATAAGCCACGCCCGGTATCAGATGATAGTTCAGGTGAGGCTTTTGCCCTGCAATGATTTCAGCCACATAAACTCCTTCTTCTTCGGCTTTGTGGGCAAGCATCGGGCCGGCTATCACATCTCCAATAGCATATATGCCGGGCACGGATGTCTCAAGATGTTTATTAACCGGAATTCGTCCTTTTTCATCTGTTTTTAATCCAATGTTTTCCAGACCAAGCCCTGCCGTATATGGACTTCTTCCAACGGCTACCAGGCAATAGTCGCCTATCAATTCCAGCTTCTCTCCGTTTTTGTGCTCTGCCTGTACCGTTACGGTTTTACCCTTTGCAACAGCCGAAGTTACTTTTGTTTCGAGGTA
>JAVQWQ010000081.1:0-10651 GCA_033578915.1 Chitinophagales bacterium
CACGGGTTGAAAGCTCAAATATACTTGCGCCAGAGGGCTGCTCGTCCGATGCAAGGGGGTTGAGCGAATCAGGTTTGCGCGCGAGCCAAACCGCAGATAAATGACAGAGAGTTGCTTTCGGGCAACTACAGAATCCGGCTTACAGGTGTGCAACTTTTTTATTCAAATCGGTGAAAGGCAAAATAAACCGCGCCAATCACAAAAAGAAACGCTACCGCATAGTTCCAGCGGAAGTCTTCTTTAAGATACAAAACACTAAAGGCAGCGAAGACCAGCAGTGTAATAATTTCTTGAATAATTTTAAGTTGGGTAGCGGTAAAAGTGCCATGACCTAAGCGATTAGCAGGCACCTGTAGGCAATATTCAAAGAAAGCAATTAACCAGCTTACTAAAATAACTTTCCACAGCGCAACGTGCTTGAATTTTAAATGTCCATACCACGCGAACGTCATGAATACATTTGATATTATTAGTAAAACAATAGTTTTCATATTGTTAAATTAAACTTTGCTGAACATCGGCAAATCAAACAATGTGTTCTGTTATTCTAAAATCCTTATCTTTGGTAATATGAAAAATGTGGTTGTTGCAATTACTATAATTGCTCTTTTTAATATATCTTTTAAAAAACCTGAAACATCAGGCATAAAATGGATGACCTGGGAACAAGTGCAGGCTGCCGTAAAAGTTAAACCCAAAAAAATATTTGTGGATGTTTACACCAACTGGTGCGGTTGGTGCAAAAAAATGGATGCAACTACTTTCTCGCACCCTGAAATAGTAAAGTATGTAAACGAAAACTACTACGCAATAAAGTTTGATGCTGAACAAAGAGAACCGATAATCTTCAACGGTAAAGAATATAAATTCATTCCGCAAGGCAACAGAGGCTATCATGAACTGGCAGCATTTATACTCAACAACAGAATGACTTACCCCACAACAGTTTATCTGGATGAAAAACTGAATATTCTTACTCCTGTCCCGGGATATTTAGAACCACAGACATTTGAAATGATTCTGAATTTTTTCGCTAGTAATGCTTATTTGAACATGTCGTGGGAGCAATTTCAAAGTACATTTAAGGGAAAAATTTAATTGTTGGAGTATTTAACTACTGCTTGCATCTTTTTTGCTCTGGGATTGGCAGGGGGCTTTTTGGGAGGCATGTTGGGTGTAGGAGGCGGCATAATATTTGTTCCAACACTCACACATTATCTGAGAAAATGGGGAACCCCAGAAGAAGCCCTCGTTAAATGTGTACTCGCTAACTCTTTGCTTACTATTGTATTTACCGGATTGGCTGCCAGCTTCAAACAATTCCGGCAAAATAATTTTCATCCGCGTGCAGTGTTAGCAACAGCTTTCCCGGGTATAGTTTCATCTGTTAGTATGACCTATCTGATTGCCGAAGGAAACTGGTACAACAAAGAGCGTTTTACCTTTGTATTTCTAATAATTTTAGCAGTAATGCTTTTGAGAACATATTTTCAGAATAAAAAAAATTTCTCTCCTACAAAAATTGAAGAGGTAAAGTTGCATCGTTTTGCGCTTACCGGATTTGTTGCAGGTATTGTTACGGCAATTTCTGGCTTAGGCGGTGGCCTGATCATGGTTCCGGCATTTCATTCTTTGCTCAAACTCGATTTAAAAAAATCCATATCTGTTTCTACCGGAGTAATACCATTTTTTGCACTTCCGATAACCGTCTTCTATTCTATAAAAAGTCCTTCGCGCTTTCCTGAAAGCGTGCTTCACATAGGACACATAGTGCCTGAACTTATTCTTCCTATGGCCGCAGGCGTAATATTAGCATCGCGTTGGGGAGTAACTGTCGCGACACAACTGCCCGAAAAGTATCTCAGGCATCTGATGTTAGCACTGGTATGTATTGTTGCCCTTAAGATGTTGTGGGAAGCCGCGATGTATTAACAGCGCTAAATCGCTTATTCTTTTTATGATAATAAATACTGGCATTCAACTCATAGCCAATGAGTAAGACAAAGGCATTGATATTAAACCAAACCATAAGCAGCATAATAGTGCCGATAGAGCCAAAAATAGTGTTATAGCTGTTGAAATGTTTGATATAAACAGAAAAGCCATATGAAGCGAGTAATGAAAGAATGGTGGCAACCGTAGCGCCGGGAGATATAAAACGATACTTCCTCCTGGTAGATGGCCCGTAATAATAAATCAATGAAATAGAGAAGAAAAATAACAGGACAATAACAAAGTATTTGACAAAGTTGATAACGAAACGGGTAATAAAATTATCAATATTCAAAATGCCGAAACCATACCTGAATATCTGCTGGCCCACAACAATCAAAACTACAGAAAGCAAAAACATAAGAATGAGCAGGAGAGCTATTTTGGTGGCAACCAGGCGGGCGTTGAGGCTGGACCGTTTGGTGTAATCTTCATAAGATTTATCAAAAGAGGCCATCATGGCAAGCACTCCGTCGGTAGCCAGGTATCCAGATAAAAAGAATGAGAAGGTAAGCAGGTCGCCCCGTTTTTTTACCAAAGCACCGTTAAGTGTGTCGAATATGATATTATAGATCTCACCAGATGGAACAACTGTTTTTAAAAACTCTGAGATATTTTTTTCGTTCAGCGATTCGATTCCCAAAAACGGAATGAGGGTAAAAATAAACATCAACGCGGGAAACATTGCCAGGAAAAAACTGAAGGCAATGGATTTGCTGCGCATTGGCAGAGAGTTTTTCTTTATTTCCTGAATAAAGAAAATCACAACTTCATATACCGGTATTCCATCAAATCCCGGAAGGGTAAAGGTGGTGAGCACGTGCTCCCAGTTCTCCAAAAAAGGGAACTTTCGTTTTATTTTTTTGTAGAATGCACGCATTGCACGCCTAAGATACACTGTTTAACACGTATGTCAAAAATACCTATATTGCCCCTATGCTAAGGGTCATTAAAGCATCGGCAGGTTCGGGAAAGACTTATACACTCGTCAAAGAATATCTTCGCCTGGCCCTAAGGCAGCCTGAAAGCTACTTTAAACATATTCTGGCAATAACCTTCACCAACAAGGCTGCCAATGAAATGAAGGAAAGGGTGATTCAAAAACTATATGACCTTAGTGTTTCAGCTGACGGAGAAAAACATCTGCGCAATCATTTATGCAATGAATTAAATATTAAAGAGGAAGAGTTGGCTTATAGATGCAATGTAATGCTGAATGCCATACTTCACCATTATGGCGATGTGTCTATTTCAACCATAGATAGTTTTACTCATCAGGTTCTGCGTTCTTTTGCTTACGAGCTTAAAATCAATATGCATGCAGAAATAGAAACAGACTATGATATGGTGCTGGAGCAAGTTGTGAACCTTCTTATGGACAACATAGCCGATGAAAAGCATACGGAAAATGATCAAGAAAAAAAGTATCTATCGCGGGCGCTGATTGAGTTCGCTTTTAATAAAATGGAGGAGGGCGGCAGTTGGAATATTGATAGAAACTTACTTCTGTTTGCCCACAACTTGATACGCGATGATACTTATATTTATTTTAATTCATTACAGGATACCTCAGTACCCCATTTACTGGAAACTCAGCGATATCTCTATAAAATCATCAAGCAATTCAATGAACAAACAAAAAAAACGGCAAAAAAAGCTTTGGAATTGATCGAAGCCCATCAGATAAATGAAGACGAATTCTACAATAAAAACAGAGGAATAATTTCCTACTTTAAAAATGTTATTCATGAAGGATTAAAATACAAATATGCCGAGGAGGGGTCGAGCAACCATCGCACCACTATTTACGAAAACAAATGGTACAAGGGCAAAACCAACCCTGCCATAGACAATATAAAGGATCAGCTCAGCCAGTATTTTTTTCAGCTTACCACTGCTTTTAAAACACAAGGCAGGAGAGCGCGGCTGGCAAAGATTATTTCTAAAAACATTTTTCCATTCATGTTGCTCAAAGCTATGGACCGGCAACTGAGAGCATATCTTAAAGAAAATCATTTACTGCTACTGCACGAGGCACAACAAAAGGTTTATGCTGAAGTAAAAGACCAACCTGCGCCGGTAATATTCGAAAAAATCGGCAGCCGCTTTAATCACGTCATGATTGATGAATTTCAGGACACCTCAGTGCTGCAATGGCATAATCTGTTGCCACTTATAGACCATGCAGTAACAGAGGGAAATGAATGTTTGCTGGTAGGTGATGCTAAACAGGCCATATACAGATTCAGAGGAGGAGAGGTAAAACAGTTTACCATGCTTCCTGAGATTTATGCCAGCGATAAAGATAAGGTGCTGAAAGAAAGAGAAATTAATATCAAAAATCACGGAGTAGTTCTACAAACTCTGGAATATAATTTCAGAAGCCGAGAAAATATTATTGACTTCAACAACAAATTTTACGAATGGGCGCAACAATCTAATCGCCTCGCCAATAAAACAGCCTATGACGGCTTGAGACAAAAAAACGGAACCGGCAAGACCGGTGGAAATGTAACAATCTGTTTTACAGAAAAGAAAAAAAAAGGCGAGGTCAATCCCGCTCACATACATACAGAACGCTTTATCAGGGAAGCATTAAATCAAGGCTACAGCCAACGCGATATAGCGGTGTTATGCGAAAAAAACAGCACTGCAGCAGAAATTGCGAGATACCTTTTAAGTTGTGGTTTTCAGGTTATTTCGCCCGAGAGCTTGCTGATTTCGCAGGCCGCTTCAGTGAAGCTTCTCGAAAGCGCTCTGCTTTACCTTCAAAATAGAGAAAATCTAATTGCACGCGCAGAATTGTGGAATGAGTTGAGGGGCTGGTTTAAATTACCACCAACGGAAAACTTCAGCGAAGTGCTGGGGAGCTATTCATACTTTGAGGAAAAAATTTCATCGCTTTTAGGCAGAGATTTCAATTCAGATCAGCTTGTCGGAAGAAAGTTATTTGACCTGATCCTTGTTCTAATGGATCTGTTTCGAATTGACCCTTTAACAGACCCTTTCGTGCATTTTTTTCTTGATGAGGTATTGAACTATTCACAAAAATACCAGCCTGGTATTTCTCAATTTACCGACTGGTGGAAACAACAACAAATTAGTGTAACATTCCCTGAGTCGCTCGATGCCATCAGATTAATGACGGTACATAAATCAAAAGGCCTTGAATTTCCTGTTGTTATTTTACCTGGCGCGAATTACGATGTAAAACCTAAGAAAAAAGACGTATGGGTATCTTTGGAGCAATGGCCTAGACTGAAACTTAAAAACTTTTTGTTGCCTCTGGAAGATTCTCTTAAAAAGACAGAACTATCTTATGTTTATGAAGAGGAGGAACAAGAACTTTTTCTAGAGAAACTTAATCTGTTGTATGTAGCCACAACCCGCCCTACCGATTCATTATATATCATCTGTGAGAAAGAGGGAGCTTTTGCCAGTCTTCTTTCAGAATATCTGCAAAAAGAAAAAGTCGAACCAACAGAACAACTTGTTTATAGGTTATATAAAACTGATGTTTATAATATAGTCAAAAAACAAGATGCTGATCCGCAGCAGATAAATATTTCGTACAGTTTAAATGAAGGCTTCTCCCATAGCAGGATATTCAAGATAAGAGTTAATGAAAGACGTTACTGGCAACCCAGGAAACTAAGCGAGATTGAATATGGAATTTTGCTTCATGATTTATTAAACAGCATTAACTCCTCAGTTGAAGCCGAAGAAGCTGCCTCTTTGTTCGTTAATTCTCACAATTTATCAGATGATGTTAAAAACAGGCTACTTCGAGATCTATCAAACATAGTTCACAATAACAAACTCAGGCATTTTTTTGAGCCCGGTGCTTATATTTTTCGCGAAACGCAAATTTCATGGAAAGGCAATTTAAAAAAACCGGATCGTGTAGTGTTGAATCCTTCTGAGAAAAAGGTCTCTATCTTGGAAATAAAAACAGGACAAGCAGATTCTTCTCACAAAATTCAGGTTTATCAATATGCGGAGGTTTTTGAGCAAATAGGCTACCAAGTAGAGCAGGCTTTGATATATTATACAGAAACTCAAACATTGGTAACTATTGCGCCATGAATTTTCTTCACAAGGTTGGCGAAGCTTTATTGAAAGTGCATGGGAACGATCTCTCACATGTACAAACAGTTTTGCCTACCCATCGCGCATGTTACTTCCTCAGGCGTTTCTTTCTCAATAAAGCGACTAACCTCTGGCTTCCGCAAATGTTCACACTGCCGGAGTGGGCAGAAAATATTTCAGGTATAAAGAGAGCAGATAACCTTGAGTTGATTCTGCTTTTATGTGAACTGGCAAAAGAAATAGGGATAGATGAACCAACAGAGGAGCTTATCTCTCTTGCCCGCGTGTTGTGCAGTGATTTTGAAGATATGGATATGCACATGGTAAAGCCTGACTTGTTTTTTAGGACTTTACACCAACTGGCAGCCTTAAAGGTATTCGGAACAGAAGATGATAAAAGCTCAAAAAGAGAGGAGTATCTGCTCTTTTGGAAAAGGTTTGAAAGGTTATATCACATTCACCGCCAGAGATTATTGGAGCAAAAGAAAGGAGACATCGGAATAATCATGCGCTACGTGGGAGAAAATATAGAAAATCTTATTCCTTCAGGCCAAGCGCTTTATTTCATAGGCTTTGATGTGCTTACTCGAGCAGAAGAAAAAATCATCAAACATTTATGCGAGCAGGGCAAAGCTCAGGCTTTTTGGGATACAGATAATTATTACCTGAAAAAACAATATCATGAGGCCGGATACTTTTTTCGTAAGTATCAGAAAGAATGGAAATCGTTCAAACCTTCTGATAACGATTACATTTTAAGCGCTCCGAAAAATATTCAAATCATCAGCGCCACGCGCAGCATAGGCCAGGTAAAAGCTGCAGCAGAGCTCATTGCTTCTCTGGTAAATGAAAATGAAGCCAATCGCACGGTTATAGTGGTAAATGATGAAAAATTATTACAGCCGTTGAAATATTACTTACCACAACTCGAGTGCGGTTACAATCTCACCATGGGTTTACCTATTCTGCGTTCTCAATCCGGAGAATTTTTTCAAATACTTTTTCATGTGTTGGAAAATTCAGAACGCCTGCGCAGCCAATCGCAACCAACTGCTATATATTACAAAGACCTTCATGCTTTGATGCTGCATCCTTTTTGCGCATTCCTAGTAAAAAGAGACATTATCAGACAAATAGACGAAACACTCCGCAAAAAAAATCTTGTGTTTACAGAAATATCTTTCTTGCGTGAAATAGGTTTTCCAGACATAGTCTCTGACCTGTTCCTTGCACAGAACGATAAATCCTTTTTAAAGAGTCTGATGGAGTTAACTGCTTTTCTTTATACATCGCTGTTGCAACATCGCAGCATGGACGAAGAAGCTGAATTCATGTACAAAATCTGTGAAATTATTGCCCGCTGCAACTCGCTTCTTTTCAATCATAGTTTTTCAAGCAAAGCCATACGAAATATTTTAAAAGATTCCTTTCGTTTTACCCGCATACCATTTGAAGGAGAACCGGCCACAGGTGTTCAAATCATGGGACTGATGGAAACCCGCTGTTTAGATTTTGATAATGTGATTATGCTCTCTGCCAATGAAGGCATAATGCCTCCAACTAAAATAGCAAAGAGCTATATACCGTATGCACTGCGCAGCGAAGCCATGTTTACGGATAAGGAACGCGACTGCAAAATATCCTATCTTTTTTACCGGCTTTTACAACAGGCAAAAAACATTTTCTTAATCTATGATGCGGATGTAAATACTTACGGCACAGGGGAAAAAAGTCGTTTTCTACAACAAATAGAATATGAGCTGGCTCAACACAAAAACATCTCAATTACCCAAAAAGTATTAAATATTGATTCTGTCGCTCAGCACCTACCTCCACCCATCGTAATAGAGAAAAATCCGGATATATTAAAAAAGATACAAGACCATTTAAAAAACGGCATATCGCCCTCTGCACTCTCTACTTTTATAAACTGCTCTCTGCAATATTATTTCAAATACATAGCCGGATTAAAAGAACCGGAAGATATCGAAGAGGACATGGATAGCTCTTCTATGGGAACGGCAATACATAGTGTGTTAGAAAATTTATATCAAGGAGCCATACAAAGTGAACTATCGGCTGAATATCTGAAACAAATCCTTAAAAACTCAGCCGAAATAGAAGGGTTACTATCAGAGGCGTTTAAGGAAAAGTTTGATGAAACTGCATTAAAACAGGGTAAGAATCATCTTTTGTATAAGATCAGCCTTAAAATGATAACCCTCTGTATAGAAAATGACCTGGCAAGAATAGAAGACGGCAGCAAAATAAAAATTCTGAAACTGGAAGAACCTCTAGAGGTAAACATCCATAATCTGAGAGTTCCGGTCAAAATAAAAGGAATCAGCGACAGAGTGGAATTATCTGATAATATCATTACCATACTGGATTATAAGAGTGGTAGCGTAAAAGATCTTAGTATTAAAAGCTCAGCTATTGAGGACTTATTTGAAAAAAAAGATAAAAGCATTTGTCTGCAACTTATGATTTACGCCTGGATGTATATGCATCAGCACCCTGAAGTTAAGCAATTGCGTGCAGGCGTTATAAAGCTGCGACAAGCCGAAGAGAACATAAATTTTCTAACCGTAGATGATGATACGCTGCTTACCGGAAGTAAGCTCTATAAATTCGAGGAGCTACTCAGGGCTGTTATTGAAAAGATTCTTGATGAACTACAACCTTTCGAGCAAACAAAAGAGGAATCTAATTGCAAATACTGCCCTTATATTCGAATTTGCAACAGGCATCAGTAGATAACTTTGAGCGCTTCTTCAATTTGCCGATACAAGTCCTCGAATGCGCTGTTATTTGTCAGTTTGTAATCAGCTTTTTCTATACAAGCAGCAAGATTCTGTTTACTATCATCGGTACCAGACATTTCCCTTTGCTCATTTTCAAGAAATGTTTCATATGTAACGTTATCTGTTATGCTCCCCCTTTTTTTAATTCTTTCATATCTCAGTTCAGGTAGTGCATCAACAGCCAGCAGGCGAAAATCTTTAAGCTTTCTTAGGCTCGATATTTCACCTAAGGTGCGAATACTTTCAATGATAGCATCTTTACCGGAGGCTTTGGCTTGTTCGTATAATTGCTCTACTATATAGCTAGGCGAGTATTTTGAACGCAGTTCGTTGGCCACCTCAACCATAGTGTCGCGGTTTACAGGAAGATTGCGTTTTTCAATTTCTTTTATGAGAAAATCGCGTACCGAGTAATGTTCAAATCCGTGCCTTTGTTTAAGATATTCCACAATAGTTCCCTTACCGGCTCCTATTGTTCCGGTAATTCCTATAATTCGCATGCGCGTTATTCTAAAGCCCATTTCAAATAGACCGCTCCCCAGGTAAATCCACCTCCAAAAGTAGCTAAAATAATATTATCCCCTTTGCGCATTTTGTTTTTCCATTCATACAGGCAGAGAGGAAGCGTTGCGTTGGTAGTGTTCCCATATTTATCAATGTTCACGGCTATGCGCTCAGGATCAAGTCCCAATCGCTGGTTTACCGCCTCAATGATGCGCAGATTAGCCTGGTGTGGCACAAACCATTGAATATTTTCTTTGCTAAGATGGTTTCTCTGCATCAGCACAGTAACACATTCTGTTATTTTACTTACTGCAACCTTAAATACTGACCTTCCTTCCTGATACACATAATGCAGGCGCTTGCTCACCGTGTCGTGGCTTGGTGGTAACACAGATCCCCCGGCTTTTTGGTGCAGAAAAGGGAAACCTGAACCATCCGTTCCTAACTCCTCATCCATTATTCCATAACCGGAGCTGTCCGGCTCCAGCAGCACCGCTCCCCCGGCATCGCCAAATATAACACAAGTCTGCCGGTCACTATAATCTATGATAGAGGACATTTTATCTGCTCCAACAATTATAACTTTTTTATACAATCCGCTTTCAATAAACCGCGCTCCTGTGATCAAACCGTAGAGAAAGCCTGAACAAGCTGCATTTAAGTCGTAGCTAAATGCATTAACAAGTCCACAATTATGTGAAATAATATTGGCTGTTGCGGGAAACAAATAATCCGGGGTAACGGTACAGCAAATCAATAAGTCTATGTCTTCAGGGATAATATTTTTTTCCTTAATCAACGCTCTAACTGCGGGTATGGCAAGAGCAGACGTGCCTTGTTGCTCTCCTTTGAGAATTCTTCTTTCTTTTATACCGGTTCTTTCTACAATCCAGCTGTCGGAAGTATCTACCATTTGCTCCAACATTTGATTAGATAATATAAATTCCGGATAAAAGGCAGAAACTCCGGTAATAGCTGCTTTAATTTTCACGGATTAATAATAAGCGATTGAAGGAAACTTTTTATAAAAAAGAATGATATTTATTTTTCAATAAGACAATCTTAATTGTTCAATTTAAAAAAGCCACCAAACTATAGGTTAAATTAGAATAACTTTTATGCCTAAAACAGACTTGATAAGGTTTGTTCAAAACAAGTTTACAATCTAGGCACTCTCAAGGGTTTAGTTTTCTGCTGCCTTTGCCAACCAGCCACACACCTAATAATATGAATAAAAGACCTGCCAGATGATGCCATCCGAG
>JAVQWQ010000082.1:0-10568 GCA_033578915.1 Chitinophagales bacterium
AAATCTCATCCTTTCTGCTCACGACATTAGCGAAGGGGGGCTGTTTATCACTCTTTTAGAGTCTGCTATGGTAAATGATATGGGTTTTGACATTACCCAAAGCGCAGCGCTGAACCGTAATCCTTCTCTACGTGCCGATGCATGGCTTTTTGGAGAAAGCCAAAGCAGAGTAGTAGTCAGTGTTTCGGCAACCCAAAAAGAAAAATTTGTTGAGCTATTGGATAAAATACCCTTTCCTTATGAATATCTGGGAAAAGTAACTAATGGAAGCATTTTCATAAACGGTCACTCCTGGGGAGATATAAAAAAATGGAAATCTGTTTATGATAATGCGCTTGAGGATGTACTCAACTTAGAATAAAACTTAGAAGTTTACAGTAAAAGATAAGATGAGTTTTAGGTGCTAAAGATTTAAATATGCTGCAACACCATATGCCAAACCTGTAATAAAATCGTATCTATTTATTGAGAAGCCTTTCTCGCAACGCCTTAAATCCGGATAGCAGCCTTTTTAATTGTCCATACCATCCTTCTGTGTTTACATATATGGTGTTGTGCTCTCTGGCAACTTCCTGAGCAGGCCTGTTCTTTGTATAATAATAAGTAGCCAGAGATTTTCTACTTACTCCGGGAGGAGTGTTCAGCGCTTTGGGGTGGCCGTGATAGGAAATTTCATTCGTTTCAAAAATTACACATCGGTTAAAAGTTGGCGCAATCTTAGCGAGCATATTTTTTTTGCCTTCTGTCATATCCCAAAGCTCCAGATGGCCTTCGTATTCATCGCGCCAGTCCTTGTTCAGATAGATTAAAACATTTAGCCGCCGATGATATTTTGTTTTAGGATGTATATTATAATCCACGTGCACATTTAAGAAACCTCCGCTGACAGACTGATGTAAACCTGCGCCAAACAATTCTTCATCTCCTATCAATTCCTCTTCTATTTCGCTGAGTTCCTGCAACCAACCAATGAATTCAACGGAGTTGAGTTCTTTAAAAACTCTATCTAACACACTTCCATTTTCAAACTTAGATTTTTGAAATTTTTTCTTCTGGTCGATATAAGTAGTTCCATCCCATTCGCCTTGATTAATATCAGGATAGTGTCGTAAAATCATTTCAGCTTTTTCAGGATAAAAAAAATCTTCAAAGCAAACGAACCGAAATGGTTTTTGAGATTGATAGGCGGCTTTTATGGCTGCTTTCCTATCCTTAAGTGACTCCAGGTTTATGAATTCCATTTTATATTATCTACAACATATAACTAAATTACATTTACCTTTTCTTAAGCATCGGACTTTTGTAATACCAAAAATTTGGAAAAAAACTTTACAAAATGAATCGTTCAGCCGCTGCTTAATTTATTTAATAAAAATCAGCTAAACTTAAATCTAAAGATTTATTTATACGCATTATAAAATCATTAAATCTTGATCTTGTTTAGAAAAGAGTTTTCCGTTTTTAATGCAAGAGGAAAATTGCTTTTATTTAAAATTTTCCAGGCCTCCAACTTTAATAATAGTTTCAAATTCCTTTGAGCTTACTGGCTGAACACTGAGACGGCTGCTCTTAAGCAGCACCATATTAGCGAGGGCAGGAATTTTTTTTATATCTTCTAAGAAAACAGGTTTTGGAAATGTGGCTTTATATTCAACATCTACGGCTACCCATGCGCTATCGGTAGTGGTAGGGTCTTGATAAGCCTCTTTAACTACCTCTACGATACCAACTATCCCAGGATTGACTACGCTGTGATAGAATAAGCAAAGGTCACCGCATTTCATGGCTCTTAGATTATTTCGTGCCTGATAATTGCGAACGCCATCCCAGAAAGTACGCTTGTCTTTTTGCATATGTGCTATGGAGTAAGTAGAAGGTTCAGATTTCAAAAGCCAGTACGCCATATTTAATGTGTTTGTGTAGCTAATTTACTATGCTTTCTTCCGTAAAGAAAATATACCACTAGGCCAACAACAAGCCATATCAGAAAACGTTCCCAGTTGCTCACACCAGACTCGCACAGCAGATAACTACAAGACAAAAAACCTAAAGCAGGAATAAGAGAAAGTTTTTTTATGAAGGAAAGGATATTTGTAATTAAAGCGATAACAATAAAAAACGCGTAAGGAATTATTCCTCTAAGTTCTTTCCATGAACTCAAATCCACTTCGCTGAACGAAAAGTTGCTCCATTTATACCACATAGCAAAAATACCTGCGCTGATTAAAGGCAAAATATATCTGCCATTTATATAAGGAACCTTAAATGAAGAGGGAGGACGGTTAGGATCTGACTGAAGTTTTAGAATTCCGCCACAAACCACAACAAATGCAAAGAGTGTACCTATGCTGGTTAGGTCGATTACGAAGTTCATATTTAGAAACAAGGCGGGTATAGCCACCACTAATCCGGTAAGCAACGTACTAAATGAAGGTGTTTGATATTTAGGATGTATGCGCGAGAATATTTTTGGTAACAGTCCGTCGCGACTCATGGCCATCCATATTCGCGGTTGGCCTACCTGAAATACCAACATCACGCTGGCCGTTGCAATTACTGCACTTATGGCAACTATCCCGGCCAGCCAGTCCATATTCAACTGTTGGAACACAAATGCCAGAGGGTCGCCCACGTCAAGATGCTTGTAGTTCACCATGCCTGTTATTACCAGCGCAATGGAAACATACAATGCAGTGCATATCAACAAAGCAAAAATCATGCCCAGCGGCAAGTCGCGCTTTGGATTTTTGGCTTCTTCTGCCGTGGTAGAGATAGCATCAAAACCTATATAAGCAAAAAATACGGCAGCCGTGCCGCGCAGCACGCCAGCGATGCCGTTTGGAAGGAAAGGCGACCAGTTTTCAGGCTTAACATAAAAAGCGCCAACCACAACTACCAAAAAAATTACAGCAAGTTTAAGAAGCACCATGACATTGGCAGCATTTCGCGACTCTTTAATTCCAATATATGTAATATATGTTATAAGTGTTACTATACCAAAAGCGGGGAGGTCGCATATTAATCTGATGCCAAGCACTTGTGGAGCATTTTTCCACGCCATAATGGCTTCAGGTGTTTCCATTTTCTGCGCGGTCCAATAGTCCATTGTAAAATATTCCGGTATGATGATATTAAATCCTTTCAGCAGTGTGGTAAAGTAGTCGCTCCATGAAATGGATACTGCTATGTTGCCGATAGCGTATTCCATGAGCAGGTCCCAGCCAATTATCCAAGCGATAATTTCTCCAAATGCCACATAAGAATAAGTGTATGCGCTACCGCTTACCGGCACCATACTGGCAAACTCAGCATAGCATAGCGCCGAGAAACCACACGCAACAGCTACAAAGATGAAAAGTAATACTATGCCCGGCCCGCCATCAAAACTCGCCTTTCCGATAGTTGAGAATATACCTGCGCCCACTATAGCAGCTATTCCCATAGCAGTCAGGTCTTTAACTCCCAAAGCCTTTTTTAAGCCTGTAGCATGAGTCGCGTCTGTATATCCTGATGCTGCATCTTTTAACGCGGCCTCAACGCTCTTTTTTCGAAACAACTCCCTTTGCATAAATAAACTAATGCAACTTCTAAAGTATATAAAAATTGGAGTGACTTACAGCATTTTCAATAGTTGCAATTAATTTCCTGCAGATACAGGCGTTTTGCTGTTCTTTTTCAAATAAGTTTTTGATAGCCGTCTGAATAAAAGGGTGAGCTTAAATTTTTATACGAAGAATGAATCCAAAATGTATCATTCACTTTGGATGAAGCGAAAGAATTGTTTATGTGTAATTAAAAATTATTTGACCCCGAGAGCCACTCTTTTGAAACCGGTAACAGTAAGTCCACTTTTCACGCTTCCGAGAAACTGAGCTACTGTTTTGCTGCCATCCTTTACAAAAGGCTGTGTAAGTAATGTGTTTTCCTTGATAAAAGTATTTACCGCCCCTTCCGCTATTTTGTCTAAAATATGTTCAGGCTTACCCTGGGCAAGCGCTTTTTCACGCGCTATGTTTCTCTCTCTTTCAAGAATTTCCTGTGGTACTCCTGAACCATCAACAGCCAGAGGGTTCATAGCGGCTACCTGCATTGCAACATCTTTTCCGGCGGATTCCACAGCTTCATCGTGCGGATGGTTGAGGGCTACCAGCACACCAATTTTATTTCCCATATGATTGTAAGCCACAACACTAACTCCCTCTAGTGTTTCAAGGGCTGAAACAGCGATTAGCTCACCTATTGCAGATACTTTTTCCTGGATTTGGTCTTTTACAGATGTTCCATTTATAGAAGTATTTAAAAGTGCTTCTATGGATTGTATATTTTGGTTGAGAGCAACATCTGCAATTGCTGCAGCGAAAGAACGAAAGTCTTCGTTTTTAGCTACAAAATCAGTTTCGCAAGAGAGATACACAATCACTCCTCTGGAATGGTCGGCAGTAGTTTTTGCAATAATTACTCCTTCAGAGGCTGCCCTTCCGGCGCGCAGTTCTGCAACTTTAGCGCCTTTCTTTCTCAAGTAATCAATGGCTTTTTGTATATCGCCCCCACTTTCAGTAAGTGCCTTTTTACAATCCATGATTCCCGCACCTGTCAGGTTGCGAAGTTCGTTTACTTGTGCTACGGTAATTGACATAATTGCAAGAATATTTTTCTGGTTTTAATATAAAAGAAAATAAGTGTTACTTTTTTGTGGCTGCAGAACGGCTGCGGCTCTTTCCCATGCCACCACCACTGCCTTTGCGCCTTCCCCGAGCTTTTCCTTCGTCTGTTGTTTCGTCTTCCTGTATTTCGTATCGTTGTTTTTCTTCGCTTTCAGTTTCCACCTCGAAGCTGTCGTCTTCTTTTGCGGCTGCGCGCTCGGCAAGGCCTTCGGCGATAGCATCTGCAATGTAATTAGTGATAATCGAAATAGATTGCGCAGCATCGTCATTGGCCGGGATGGCAAAATCTACTTTTGTTGGATCGCTGTTGGTGTCAACTATTCCGAAGGTGTTGATATTTAAACGTTGAGCTTCTTTTACCGCGATGTGCTCATGATTAATATCAACCACAAAAATGGCGTTAGGTATGCGATTGAGTGAACTTATACCACCAAGCACTTTTTCCATTTTTTCTTTTTCGCGCGTGAGTACAAGTCGTTCTTTTTTAGTGGTATTATCTAATGTACCATCGTTGAGCATACGCTCTATGTTTTGCATCTTTTTGATGCTTTTTCGGATGGTAGAAAAATTGGTGAGCATGCCACCCAACCAACGCTCGGTTACGTAAGGCATGTTGACGCGAGTGGCTGCCTGCTTAACGATTTCTTTAGCTTGTTTTTTGGTGGCAACAAACAAAATTTTCTTGCCGCTTTTAGCCATAAAGCGAAGTGCGGCAGCTGCTTCTTCAAGTTTTTCCTGAGTCTTGTTAAGATCAATAATGTGAATGCCCTTTTTTTCTGCAAAAATGTAGGGCAACATTTTTGGGTTCCATTTACGTTTTAAATGGCCGAAATGTACTCCGGCTTCGAGCAATGCTTCCTGAGAAATTCTTTGCATAGGATGAATATATTTAGATAATTAACGCTTGCTGTACTGTTCTTTTTTACGCGCTTTGCGCAGGCCGGTCTTCTTTCTTTCCACAATTCGGGCATCTCTGCGCAGCAACTTCTCTTTTTTGAGCAATATGCGCTTGTCTTCATGGGCGGCTGCTATACTGCGGGCGATGGCAAGTGAAATGGCTTCTGCCTGGCCTTTTATTCCACCCCCTTTGACGTTTATTGAAATATCAAGAGCGCCCTCCATTCCGGCTACCTTGAGCGGGGCCTCGACTTTATGTTGTAGATATACGCTGGGAAAGTACTCTTTGTAGTCTTTTCCGTTCACCAGGATTGTGCCGCTGCCCGATTTTACATTTGCGCGGGCAACAGCTGTTTTTCTTCTGCCAACTGTTAGTTTTTCCATCGGTAGTATTTAAAATTAGTTTTGCAAAGGTTTAGGTTGTTGAGCAAAGTGAGGATGTTCATTTCCGTTATATACATGCAGGCGGCGAAACATGCGTCTGCCTAATGAATTTTTTGGCAGCATACCCCGAACGGCTAATTCAATCAATTCGCCGGGATTTTTCTCTAAAATTTCTCTTGGCGTGCGAAAGCGTTGGCCTCCGGGGTAACCCGTGTAATGAACATGTTCCTTTTCTGTTAATTTCTTTCCTGTAAGCCTTACTTTAGAAGCATTCAGGACGATGACGTTGTCACCGCAATCGCTGTTTGGGGTAAACGCTGGTTTATGTTTGCCGCGAAGTATAGAGGCAATTTTACTGGCCATACGACCTAAGGTCTTACCTTCTGCATCAATTACGTACCACTCACGCTTAATTTCGCGTGCAGGAACAAATCTGGTTGAATAACTACGCGATTGCATAATTTATATTGTATCTTTAAAATGGAGCGCGAAGATATGTTTTTTTGGGTTGAAAATCAGTATTTTTTTGAAAAAAATTATTCCGCCTTCATAAATCATTGTAAATCAGATTTAAAATAGGCAAAAATTTTTTCTTTCATTATAGCTTGATGTGGAGTTAGCTGTTTATGAAGCTGAAATTTGAGGTGGTATTTGATTCCTTTTATAAATGTCGTTTTAATAATATATTTGCAGTTGATTCACGGGCATAGTTCAATGGTAGAATAGAGGTCTCCAAAACCTTTGATCTGGGTTCGAATCCTGGTGCCCGTGCTAAATTTTTTTTAATGGATAAACTAAAATTATATTTTCAGGAGGCTTACGACGAATTGATGAATAAAGTCACATGGCCTACTGCTGCCGAGTTGCAACAAAGCGCAGTGGTTGTGCTGGTGGCTACTATTATTATTTCTATCATTATCTCAGTGATAGATATCGCCAGTAAAACTGGAATGGAAAATTTATACAAGATAATAGTTAAGTAAAATGAGCGAGGATAAAAAGTGGTATGTTGTTCGCGTCATCAGCGGCCAGGAAAAGAAAATACGTGATCACATTAAATTGGAGATTGCCCGTTCTAAGTGGGAAGATATTATTACGAATATTTTGATTCCTACAGAGAAGGTTTATACCATAAAAAATGGCAAGAAGACCATTAAAGAAAAAAACATGTTTCCGGGCTACATCTACATGGAAGTAGATACCAAAAAAATCAACAACGATATTTTAACCCAGATTAAACAAATTCACGGAGTTCTCCAATATCTCGGCACTCTCAGCCATGCAGAGGAATTAAAACTTCTCGGCAAAGCTGATGAATTACTTGAATCCGGAGAAAAATTAGCCGAGCCGTTTATTATTCATGAAGACGTAAAGATTATTGATGGCCCCTTTAATGGTTTCATTGGCTCTATTGAAGAAATTCATAACGACAAGAAAAAACTGAAGGTTGAGGTAAAAATTTTTGGCAGAAAGACACCAGTTGAGGTAAGTTTCATGCAGGTCGAGAAAATTGCCTAAACACTTTTTACTTATGCTCCGGCGCATCAGCAATTGGTTAATCAGGTTAATTGGCTGGAGGCTGAATTTACACGGTTACACACCTAAAAATTTTTCACGCTCGGTCATGGTGGCCGCCCCCCACACGAGTAACATGGATTTTCCTTTAGCAATGTTGTGTTTCTTTGCAATGGGGATTCCGGTGCGTTTTACTATAAAAAAAGAATGGATGCGCTTTCCGTTTAATCTTGTGATTGGGCCACTTGGCGGCATTGCCATAGATCGCAGCCCCCGCCAGCCGGGCGAGCAACGCAGGAGTATGACCGAAGCGATGATAGATTTATTTCATCAAAGAAAAGAATTGGTGGTTTTGGTAACACCAGAGGGAACTCGCAGCCGCAACGAAAAATGGAAGACCGGATTTTACTATGTGGCCCTTGGCGCCAAAGTGCCCTTAGCTCTAGGGTATCTCGACTATGAGAAGAAAGAAGCAGGTGTAGGCATGCTCTTTGAACCAACGGGCAATATAGAAGCAGATATGCAGATAATTATGGACTTTTACAGAGACAAGAAAGGAAGATATCCTGAAAAATTCAGCACTGATAAAACATACGATAAGCGTGCTGTCCACACCTCCGGTCAATAAAGCCATTATACTTACATTCATTCATTATGCTTCATTTATCTTTTTCTTGTATATTGTATTTCTTCTAATTTTTAATTTCGGACTAAAATTTATTTCAATGAAAAGGCCTGTTCTATTATTTATTGCTTTGATAAGCTTTTTCGTAAAAGTATCTGCTACAGGAAATGGAATCGAGAATGTTTGGTATAATGAAGAAAAGGATGGTAAAATTCTAATTTACAAAGAAAATGGTCTATATTTTGGTAAGATAGTTTGGCTGAAAGAGCCACTGGAGAATGGTAAGCCACGATTAGATAAAAACAATCCGGATCCTAATCTAGCTAAGAAGCCTCTGTTGGGAGCGGTTATCATAAAAAACTTTGTTCAAAAAAATGAGAATGAGTTTGTGGGAGGAACCATCTATGACCCTAAGAATGGTAAGACTTATTCCTGTAAGATGACTTTGAAAGGAAAAATAGTAGATGTGCGCGGCTACATCGGAATTCCTGCTTTTGGAAGAACCACTGTTTGGACTTTGGCAGAAGATTAAATGGCCAGATATCCGTTTTTGATATCTCTGTTATTGATGCAAAGAAGTTTATCACTGATTGTTTTATTTTGGGTATGAGCCTTTTTATGCGTACGTTTGCGCTCTATGGCTCTCGACTGGTTAGCCTATGCACTGTTGGCAATGTTATTTGCCGGACTTACATCAGTATTGGCAAAATTTGGATTACAACACATTAATTCCGATTTAGGAGTTGCCATCAGGACCGCTACTTTATTTGGAATAATTACGCTTCATCTTATTGCTGTTAAAGGTTACAAGGATTTGCCTCTTTTAGATGCAAAGTCAGTGCTTTTTCTCTGCCTCTCAGGTTGTACTACAGCATTGTCCTGGATATTTTATTATCGAGCCATTAAAACAGGCAATGTATCTTATGTGGCAACGATAGACAAGGGGAGCATACTCATTACCATTCTGCTTTCTGTTGTATTCCTTCGCGAGCCTCTTACGCCCAAACTGCTTATTGGCGCTTTTTTAATAATCACAGGATTGCTTATTCTGGTATGGAAATAGACTGCCAAGCGGTGATATTTGACATGGATGGCCTATTGGTGGACTCCGAACCATATTGGCGAAAAGCTGAAATAGAAGTATTCAAAACGGTTGGCCTTTTTCTAACCGAGGAAGATTGTATGAAAACAACAGGTTTTCGTTTTGATGAAGTTGTAGAGTACTGGTTTCATCAAAAGCCGTGGATAATGAAATCAGTAGCGCAGGTTGAGGAGGAAGTGCTTAAACTGATGGAAAACTATATTAAAAATCACTCGCCTTTAATGGACGGGGCAGATGAAGCTATTGCGACAGCTAGTAACCTAAGCAAAAAGGTGGCAATAGCATCTTCCTCTCCATTGCGGCTCATCCATTGTGTGGCTGAGCGATTAGGTGGCATAAAACGCTTTGATGCTTTGGTATCTGCTGAGTTTGAGCCTTATGGTAAGCCACATCCGGGGGTTTATCTTGCAGCAGCAAGACAACTTGGTCTTAGGCCTGAAAAATGCGTTGCTGTTGAAGATTCCCTTAACGGGGTCATTGCAGCTAAGGCTGCAAGGATGTATTGTGTTGCTATACCTGCTCCTCACGATCGTTCAAATCAAAAATTTTTCTTAGCCGATCAAATTTTTTATTCCCTAAGCGAGTTTACAGCTTGGCTGAGAAATATGCCAGATTGAAAATGTCTATCGAGTTGATGTATATTTCCTTTTGGCTACTATTTTAAAGCCATAATTATTTTTACAACCCAATAAGAGCAGTCATACAAGAAAAGTGTTATCTGTATTGCCGGGATATTATAAACATGAAATTGGAAGAATACCAGCGTTGGCCGAAAAAAAAGATATGAGCCTGTATCTGGAAGTTACCCCATTTCATTTCTCGGCAGCTGTGGCAGTGGAGGCATTCAACCAGTTTCAATACCTTATTGATTTTTCTTTCAGTAAAAGAATAAGTGAAGAAAAGCTACCGGAAGTGCTTTCGGGAATCACATCCTCGCATCCTGAGCTGAACTATTCTTATGGTAAGATTAAGATAGCCTTTTGGTGTGAAACAGAACTGGTTCCAAAAGGATTTGAACACTATACAGGAGATACGCTTTTAGAGCCTGTAAAAGAAAACATCTTCGCAGCATATAAAATTGATGATTCATTATTTGAAGTGGCAAGAAGATCGTTCGCAAATTTCAGCGTTACCACTGTGCAGACAACGTTTATTCGACAGGCTCTGTCCATTCGTAGCGGGGTTTTTGTTTTGACTTTTCAAGATTGCTTTGGAGTTGCATTGATACCCAATGAAGAACAACTTGTCCTTAATAATTGGTTTAGTTATAAGAACCCTGAAGATTTTTTGTACTTTTTATTGATGGCTTGTGAATCTCTGCAGATAGATCGCTCTGCTATTCCATTATTCTGCTGCGGGCGTACGGATAAGTCCTCGCCTA
>JAVQWQ010000083.1:0-10351 GCA_033578915.1 Chitinophagales bacterium
TCGCTCCACTGTATGCACTCGCGCCCATTGTAACGCTTCCAAATTGACATGCCGTCCTGTCCGGACCTGCGTCCGGCTTGGGCGTTACGTTTATCAGCATCGTGTCCGTACATCCCGATGCAGTATATACAAATCCATACGTGCCCGATGAACTCGCCGTGAACGATACGTTCCCTAATCCACCGCCTAAATTCGTCAATGTCGCGCCAGATGGATTGGCCGGTGAACTGCGCGCTGTCCATGTACCTGTACCCGGGCTGCCACTTATGTTTATCGTATCTCCTCCACACGCCGTGCGATCTGAACCCGCGTTCGGCTTGGCCGTTACCGTTACCAATGCCGTGTCGCAACATCCGCTGCCGCACCAGAAAAACATATACGTCCCAGATGTGCTGAATCCAGTTATCGTTGTCGTGGCCGATGATGGCGTTGTGATCGTTGCACTGCCCGGATTGCCTGATGAGGCACTCCAGCTCGCTCCACTGTATGCACTCGCGCCCATCGTAACGCTTCCAAATTGACATGCCGTCCTGTCCGGACCTGCGTCCGGCCTTTGGATAACGTTTACACTCAATGTACTAGTAGGAGAATTGCATCCATTAACAGTTATAAAAGCAGAATAAGTTCCGCCCATCCCTGTGTTTGCGTTAGGTCTTACAGGATTTTGGGAAGTAGAAGTAAATCCTCCAGGTCCACTCCAATTATATGTTGCCCCGCTCACAGAATTTGCAAATAAGCGTAGGGTATCTCCAGAGCATACCGGAGAATTGCTGCTAATTGTAGGACTTGAAGGATTGGACAAAACATTAACTCTTATCGTATCTGAAGCAGCGCAGCCTTGTCCTGGAGCTAAGGTATCAGTTACAGTCATGCAAAACAGATATGAGCCTGGAGAAGGTATAGATATTGTAACAGTATCGCGATTGAAAGGTATCGTATATGAACCAGAAATAGTGTTCCATTGAATTGAAAAACCAGCACCATAAACACTCCCAATTTGAGTTTGCTGATTTTGACAAATTGTTCTACTGGTGCCAGGGTTAGCAGTTAGGTTACAGGGACTGCTACAAGATGGAATTTTAGAGAATGCGGGAGGAGCTTGCACTTGCCTGAAATTTATAGAGGCAACAGCAACGTCATCTCCAAAAGACTGACAGGTAATATCTTCAATAATCAGAACAACTTGTGTCTGTGAAGGACCAGTTGTATAGTAATAAGAGATTCTTCGATAAACATCAGGGCATTCATCAATCGTTACAGTTGGACCCAGTGGAACAAATGTACCGGAAATACCACTAGGGCTGGCACTAAATCTTATCGTAGGATCGAACTCAGTTCTAGTATTGTTAGGACACGGCCCCGGACTTGGCCTAATGAGATTATCAAAGTAGGCAAAGAATTCATAAGTAGTATTTGGAGACAATCCAGTTATAGTTTGTCTCCACATAACGGGACGACAGGTGCCGCTGGCATATGGCCCTCCAATCGGATTAGATGAACTGAAAGGACCTCCTGGGCCGGTATCGTAATATGCGTAAATTGTTTCACCTGATATTCCGTAAGCGGGGTCCCCAGTGAAAGAACGTGCAAAAAGTAAGGTTGTTGGCCAAGGTGGTGAATAATTATTATCACCTTGATTTAAAGCAAAGTTACCATCTGGAGGATATGGGCCGGAACCCGGAGGATTAGGACCGCCTGTGAAGGAATAATCAGAAGTAAAACCGGTATAACCTGCAGAAAAATTTCCATTTGTTACGAGATTAGGACCAAATGAATAAGATTTAACATCTATGATAAGAGTGCCTCGTATTGTCGGGCAACCGGAAGCAGTTAAATTAAACACTAAGGTGTCTTTTCCTGCAAACAGATTAGAATTTGGTCTATATAAAAATCTTCCTGTTGTTGGATTAGGACTACCTGTTCCGTTACTAAAGGGTTTCGTTACCGTGTAAGTACCACTACCTTCAAAATAATTCCCAAGATTAATCAATACCGAATCGCCAGCTCTTATGCTAGCTTCAAGCACTGAACCACATAAAGCTCTAGGACAATTATTACAACAGTAAATGGTGGATATCGTTACCGTATCAGATACTCTAAAACATCTTCCACCAGCCATTGTAGCCTCAACAGTATATTGCCCCGGAACTGATGTAGTGTATAAATTAGATGAGCCGCTTTGAACAATTGTTCCTCCTCGTCTAAAAATGTAATTTGACCATCCAGGTGTTGCAGACAAAGTTTCCGTACTACCCTGGCATATTCTAATTTGAGACGGACCTAAGTCTAGGGATGAAGGAGGGATTATAACTGTAACCGAAGTTGGTGCTCCGGAGCTCAGACATCCGTTTTGAACTGCATAAGCTGTGTAATTTCCACTTGCTTGTAAATAAGGATTAGTTACAACAGGATTTCGCGATGTACTTGTAAAACCAAGCGGACCAGTCCAAAAGTATGAGGTTGCACCGGAAACAACAGTTGCCGTTAATAATAATGTATCACCTAAACATATAGGAGAATTATTAGAAGGTGTTGGGTTGGCAGGCTGAGGATTTCTTGAAACCAAAATACTATCTCTACAACCAGTTGATGTGGTTGTTAATATGAATGTATAATTTCCATTAGCTGTCATATTAGATACAGCACCAGTTGAAGCGTTTACAGTAGCAGACGCAGGACCTCCTCCAAAAGACCATGAATTGCCGGAACCGGCCGCTCCAAGATTTATAGTTGTTGAAGGCTGACATATAAATGTATCGCGGCCAGCATTAGGAGCTGTGACAGTTATTAAAGCTGTATCGCAGCAGCCGCTGCCACACCAAAAAAAGGTATAAGTGCCATTTGCTGTAAAGCCGGCAATAGTTGTTGTCGGCGATGATGGAGATGTGATAGTAGCACTACCGGGATTTGCTGAAGATGCACTCCATGTTGCTCCCGAATAAGCAGCAGCTGCCATCGTTGTGCTCCCAAAACGGCAAGCCGTTCTATCCGGACCAGCGTTTGGCTTGGCCGTTACATTGATGAGCATTGTGTCTCTACATGAACCTACTGTGTAAACAAAGGCAAAAGTGCCCGAAGCAGTATTAGTAAAACTTACCCGTGCACTTCCACTGCCCAAGCTTGTAAGGGTAGCACCCGATGGGTTTGGTGGAGATGTTCTTGCTGCCCATGTACCTGTGTTAGGTGTGCCTTGTAAAATAATTGTATCTCCACCACAGGCATTTCTATCTGGACCAGCATTACACTGTGATAATATATTATTGGTGTAAATTATTTGTAAGAAGCATGTGAGAAGTACTAATCGGAGGAGTTGTAATAGATGCTTTCTCACAATAAAATAATTAGCTTTTTTTTGCTAAAATATCCTAGCAACTTGATTAGACATGAAAAAGGCAGAATTGTTTCTAAACAACCTTTTTATAGAAATACAGAAAATAGACATTAATAAATTTCTCCAAAATGTTAGATTTTACTAGTGATTTGATTAGTTATTGAAAATCAATTTATACAACTTTTAATCAGTGTTTTTTTAGCTATAAATCTCTTTTTAAATACATGAAAAGTTTTCATCACAATGAAAGGAAATAAATTAAGGAGACTCGCAAATTAAGATTACTAAAATTTGAGTTTTGTGTGCCGGAGTTGAGATTAAATTGAATTCTTATTTAAAACATTTGCTGGAATTTAAACATCAAACTTAATCCCTTGCGCAAGAGGCAGTTCATTTCCGAAATTAATGGTGTTTGTTTGCCGGCGCATGTATGCCTTCCAACTGTCGCTGCCGCTTTCTCTTCCACCACCGGTTTCTTTTTCGCCTCCGAAAGCTCCGCCAATTTCAGCGCCCGAAGTGCCGATATTTACATTAGCGATACCGCAATCGCTGCCGTTGCAGGAAAGAAAATATTCGGCTTCTCGCAAATTATTTGTCATAATAGCTGAGCTTAATCCTTGCACAACCCCGTTTTGCATAGCGATTGCATCATCCAAATTTTTATAAGACATTATATACAGAATCGGGGCAAAAGTTTCCTGCTGCACTATAGGCATGTTGTTGGTCGCTTCAATAATACATGGTTTGACATAACATCCACTCTCGTATTTCTTTCCCGTTAAAACACCTCCTTCTACCCATATTTTTCCTCCTTGACGTAGCGCTTCTTGAATAGCTGCCTCATACGCCCTGACGGCAGCTTTATCTATTAGCGGCCCAACATGATTTTTTTCATCTAAGGGATTGCCAATCTTTAATTGAGCATAGATTTTTTTGAGGCGCTGTTTCACTTCATCGTAAATCAATTCATGTACAATCAGCCTTCGCGTTGTAGTGCAGCGTTGTCCAGCAGTGCCAACCGCACCAAAAACTACTGCTCTCGTTGCCAAATCCAGGTCAGCATCCGGCGTGATGATTATTGCATTGTTTCCACCCAATTCAAGTAAACTTTTGCCCAACCTTGCGGCAACGGCAGTGGCTACCGAACGCCCCATACGCACACTGCCAGTAGCGCTTACCAGCGGTACACGCGTATCGTGGCTTATCCACTCTCCCACCTTGTAGTCACCTGCCACTAAACAAGAAATTCCTTCCGGCAAATTGTTTTTAGCAAATACTTTAGAAACAATTTTTTGGCATGCTACTGCACACAACGGTGTTTTTTCCGATGGCTTCCAGACACACACATTACCACAGATCCATGCTATCATGCTGTTCCAACTCCAAACGGCTACCGGGAAATTAAAAGCTGAGATAATTCCAACTACACCTAGAGGGTGCCATTGTTCAAACATCCTATGCTGTGGGCGCTCACTATGCATGGTTAATCCATACAACTGACGCGACAAACCGACTGCATAATCGGCTATATCTATCATTTCCTGCACCTCTCCCAAGCCTTCCTGAAGACTTTTTCCCATTTCATAACTTACTAAAGCTCCAAGTTCTTTTTTGTATTTGCGCAGCTCATTTCCTACTTGACGAATTATTTCTCCTCGCTTAGGAGCAGGAATATTTCGCCAGACAAGAAAAGCCTTTTGTGCAGCGTTTATAACTCTCTCGTAATCTTTCGATGATGCAGATGTTACACTTCCTACTAGTTTGCCGTCAACAGGAGAATAACTTTCTATTATCGGTCCCGAAGCTTTAAATGCCTTTATACCAGTACTTACCCCTGATTCTTGCTTAGAAATGCCAAGATCTTTTAATAAGTTTTTCATATATGCAGGTCTTATAAACACAAAAAAAAGATTTATCCTTCAAATTTGTGTTTCAATACTTTCTCATAAAGCATTGGGGTTCCCATTAGCAACAAGAGTAAAAATATTATTTAGCAGGATTACTCACCCGTTTCATTCTTATAGTTGCGATGGGCGTTCGAAAGAGCATTTCATCTATTTTACCATCTCGATATATGTATTCGTTCTCATTTCCATCTTTTGTAGTGAACTTGTAATGGCCATCATTTATTTTTTCAAGATTAGCAGTAAACAGCTGGGCCTCGAAATATATTTTTGAAACATTTACAGGCTCCTTGAAATATAAAGTCATCAAGCCAGGATAGTTTTCAGGAATTACATTTCGTGTGCCGCTTTTGGTTGTAGCGATATATTGCTTACCGTCAAAAATAAGTTCTGTGAAATATTTGCGGTTTTTATTTAGATCATCATAGTAATACACATAAAATAATTTGTCGCGAACATATCTTACCCTGATGTGCGAAACATCTTCATACTCCATCCAAAGTATCTTTGCCTTTGAATAGCTATGTAATATGTATTCAACCGTATCATTTATAAGTTCTTTCGAAACACTCATAACTCCTATTTTATTACCCAATAAAAAGACATCAAAATGCAGCTTTTCTTTAGAAAAAGATGATGCACATAAAGTGCTTGAGAACAAAAACAATACAACAATTGTAAATAAAGTTCTCAATTTTAAGAATTGGTTTTTATGCTAATAAACCTCTTTCAGGAACAGCGAACAATTGGTTTTCACACAATCCTTCATTTTTCATGATATAATTGGCTGCGAGAGCTCCGGTTGTGTAAGCTGCCTCCATCAGCATGAACGGGTGCGAGGTTTTAACCCAATCGCCTGCGAGAAATAAACCAGGGATTTCAGTCCTGGTTTCCGGGCGTTGCCCATATAGTGATGTATGATAAGCCGTGAAGTCGTCTTTGATCTGAAAATATTCATGTACTATTTTAAATCCTTTGAGTTCGGGAAGGTAGTGAAAAAGCTCATCCAAGAAAGCATTTTTTATCTCTCTTTCTCTTGCTAAATTTTCTGGCAGCGCATAGCTATGCAACTCAAAAATTCCTCCTCCATTTTTTTTACTCCATTCAACAGATGATTGTTCAAACCGATGATAGAACGAAATAGAATCCAAACAACGAAACCGGTCTGTAAAAACAAAATATGGATAAGCTCCATTTTCAAATCTATCTGTCCAGACACGCCACAAGGCATAGCGCGCAGAAGTTTTCAGTGACATTGCCTTTGAGTAAAAATCTTTGAACTGATGCAGAGAAGGCGATTTTGATATGATAATCGGCACATGCTTTACGTCTGCTGCCAAAACACAATAATCAAACCACTCATTGCATATATTGAATTTTCCATCTTGATAAAGTATGTTTTCAACTTCGCTATTTAAGTATATCTCTGCATGATGCTCTCGGAGAAATTTCATTACAGGCTGAATAAAAGAAAACTGAAAATCATCATTGAGAACATCGTAGAGTAGCCCCTGATCATTGCTCAGAAAATAAAAGTGGAAACTTTTGATAAGCTCTGCTGTACTCATTTGATGCGGCTCGGCAAAGAATGCTCGTGCAAAAGAAGCAAACACACGTTGCATTTTAGGAGGCACTCGGGTTAAACGGATAAATTCACTTAAAGGCATGTTATCGTAGTTGCGAAAAGTGTTTCGCTCATCGTACCTGAATAGATCAAGCAATCGTAAATCATAGCGGTTTAGGAGCATGTCCCGATAGCGTACCACGCCCAAGTTAGCCATGCTCAACACGTTGAAGAACGGAGTGTTATCAATGTTTTTGAAACTTTGTCTGGAGCCATCCGCATAAAGTATCAGATAATCATCTATTGGTATAAGGTACTGAGCGCTACCAATTTTTTGCATGAATGAAAGCAAGTTGTAGTACTGGCGGAAAAAAGCATGGAAGCCATGTTCTGTTCTTAATGTTTCACCATTGGATTCAAAAGTCCAAGAGCCAAGCTTTCCACCCAGATAACTGCATTTTTCAAATAACTTAACTGAGAAGCCCCGCTCTGCCAGATTAGCTGCAGCCGAGAGGCCTGCGATTCCACCCCCAATCACTGCAACAGATTTTTGATAACTAAGCCTAAAAGGCAAATTTGTATCCGGCTTATTTAATGCGACTTTGTAATGCTGTAGCCTTTTCGCAATCTTCCGCTTCAACCATTTCTTCATTGGAGTATTGAGAGATATTTGTGCGCCAAAGTTTCGAAAATTCTATCGTTACTTTATCACTTTTTATTAAAAGATCGCGAACTTGATAATTGTCTTGAAAATATTTATTCGATTCAAGGAACACGATATCTTCTTCTACAATTTTGTTTGATTTTCTCAACATAAACCATTTGGCAAAAGCGTCAAACCCTTTAAAAATGTTATCCCATATTGTTATCTGCAACATACAGATCGTATCGCCCTCTACCGGGTAAAAATGCTCATATATATATAGTGTCCTTTTCTTAGATGTAAAATTAATTTGCAGCTTAGATGTATGCGGAAACCAAAACCCGAAGTTGGTTTTTATTTCAGGCTCAAAACCAAAATATAATTTCTCAAAAAATGAGCCTCTGTTTTCGCGATAATACTCACCGGTCATGCAGGAGTTGTCTGCACTGATGACAAAGTTTACCTGTTTGCGCGAAAGATTGCCCATAAAAGTTTTAATACTGTTGCGATGTACATGATCTATATGATATGGGTCAATCAAACTTTCGGCAACAAGTTTTAAATCTGCTTTGAGCCAGTGATAATTGAATACATAAGGCAAGTCTCTCATTTCTTCCATCGGAGGCAAATTCTTTTCATCAGCTAATGCAGGATTGCCGATAAATACCCACACCATGTGGTTATATATTTTTACCGGATAACTCTTTATGCGTGCAGTTTCGGGAATCATTTGATCGTCTTCGAGAGAGGGAATAGAAACACACTTTCCCGCTCCATTAAATTCCCATCCATGGTAAGCACATTTTATGCAACCGCCTTTTACATATCCTAACGACAGCTTTACATTTCTGTGACAACATCTGTTTTCTATTACATGAATATTTCCCTCTTCGGTTCGAAATACCACTAATTCCTGCCCAAGAATTTTTTTCTCCAGCGGATTTTGGTTTTTTAATTCATCAGTCAGACAAATCAAATACCATTGATTCGTGAAATACATATTTTATTATTTAAATGTTAAAACACTAACATGGAATAAAAGTTTCCTTTTACACAATTATCAATCTATCAATTTAAAGGCATCCGCAGCAGTAATTTTTATATTGAACACATATTGATCGCTGCAAAACCTTTTTTAAACAAAGAAAATTAAATATAAGACTAATAATCCATCAGAGGAAGAATAAGTCTTCTTAATTGAACCTTAAATGATATTTGCAGTTATTGGATTTAGAAGTAATTTTGAAAAAATCTCTGGATATGAAATGGGGATATCTGAAATATTTATCGGCCTTTTTAAGCGTTGCTGCCATATTAATATCCATGTTTGCGGGCGGATGGTGGACATTTTTTGCACTATTTTATGCCTTTTTTCTCATTCCATTGCTTGAACTTTTCCTTGAGCCTGTTGATGAAAACCTAAGTAAAGAAGAAGAAGATATTGCCAAAAAAGACATTCGCTACGATATTATTCTGTGGGCTATTGTTCCGGTACAACTTGCCATGATGGGTTTCTTTTTTTACCGCATCGGACAACCGGGACTAACCTGGTACGAGACACTTGGATTAATTACCTCTTTCGGCATATCCTGCGGAGTGTTCGGCATTAATGTAGCGCACGAACTCGGCCACCGCAGTACCAAGCACGAGCAATTCATGGCGAAAATTTTATTGTGGACTACTCAATACATGCATTTTTTTATCGAGCACAATCGTGGCCATCACAAAAATGTAAGTACGGATGAAGATCCCGCATCTGCAAGATATGGCGAATCTTTGTATGCTTTCTTTATAAGAACTTTGCGCGACAGTTGGCTATCTGCCTGGCGACTCGAGAGAGATCGCCTCAAAAAGGCGAATCTTCCGTTTTGGAGCCTACATAACGAAATGCTGGTGTATCAGATAATTCAAGGAGCGACCCTGCTTGCGGTTTTAATAATCTTTGGATGGAAGACTCTTTTATGTTACATGGCTTCAGCGTTCATGGGCGCTCTGCTGTTGGAAACCGTAAATTATATTGAGCACTACGGCCTTCGCAGAAAAAAAATTGATGGCGCTTATTACGAAAAGGTTTTACCTATACATTCCTGGAACTCCAATCATCCGATAGGAAGGCTTATGCTTTTTGAACTGTCGCGCCACAGCGACCACCACTACCTTGCATCGCGCAAATACCAAATATTACGTCATTTCGACGAAAGCCCGCAAATGCCTACAGGCTATCCCGGAATGATGTTATTGGCTACAATTCCACCGCTGTGGTTCAAAGTAATGCATAAACAAATTGAAAAGTATAAAAATACCCTTCATGGCAAGGCGCTTGCCTAAATTACATGTCAGATAAAATCACTAAAACACCTTTTGGAAAAGTTCCTTTAAAACAACTTGTTTCTGAATTTACATTCAAATATAGTCGGAGCAGCGGGCCGGGAGGTCAGCATGTGAATAAAGTGAATACAAAAGTTACCGCAGCTTTCATGCCTGCCAATTCAGTAAAACTCACAGAAGAAGAAAAAGAATTACTTCAAAAAAAGCTTTCAAGAAAAATTGATAAAGATGGATACATAACGGCAACAGACGACTCTACAAGGTCGCAGTACACCAACAGGGAAAGAGCAGTAAAAAAATTGCTTGAACTTCTTGCTAAAGCTTTTACCCCAAAAAAAGAAAGGATAGCCACAGCGGCAACCGCTGCATCCAAACATGAACGAGTGAAGGCTAAAAGACTACACAGCGAAAAAAAGCAAATGCGTAAGATTAGCTTAACAGATCTTTTGTGACTAAAAGCTAAATTTGTAATATGAAAAAATTACTATTTACACTGACTTTCTTTGCAATTAATCTGCAATTACTCGATGCACAACAACTTCTCAGAGGCCCATATCAGCAGAAGAAAACGCATAACAGCA
>JAVQWQ010000084.1:0-10339 GCA_033578915.1 Chitinophagales bacterium
AACGTTTGCGCTCCTCTGCGCTATCTATTTTTTTGGAAACACCAACTGAATCATTAAATGGAGTGAGAACAACATAACGCCCCGCGATAGAAATTTCACAGGTGAGTCGCGGCCCTTTGGTGGAGATAGGCTCTTTGAGAATTTGTACCAGCAGATAATTTTTTCCGCTAAGCACTTCTTTGATATTGCCTGTTTTAATGATTTCGGGCTCAAGGGTGAAGTTGTTTAACGTGCCGTCATTAGCTCCTGCAATAGCCTGCGCTGTAAATTTCATTAAGGAGCGGAGCGAAGGACTTAGGTCGGTATAATGAATAAACGCATCTTTTTCATATCCCACATCAATAAATGCAGCATTGAGGCCGGGCATGATTTTTCTTATTTTACCCAGATAAATATCTCCTACATTAAAACGGTTGCCAATCCTCTCCTGATGTAGTTCAGTTAGGATTTTATCTTCCAATATTGCAACGTCAGTGCCTTCAGGAGTAGTATTGACGATGAGCTCTTTGTTCACATTCAAACACGATATTTATTCATATAACAAAAGGAGCAGAAAAAATTTAATGATAAGTGAATAAAAGATAAAGAGGTCACCAATTCTTCATACGGTGGAAAAGCGGTGCTACAGAGACAAGTAAAATTATTTCTTTTTATGGCGATTCTTACGCAGGCGCTTTTTTCGCTTGTGGGTTGCGATTTTGTGTCTTTTACGTTTTCTTCCGCAAGGCATAATTTTAAATTATTTTATAATTTGTTAATTTCTTTAATGATGTTAGCGATTTCTTCTTTAAGCGAAGCATCGGGCAATAATGCCTGGCACTTTTTAAAGTTTTCAATCGCTTTGATTTTGTTTCCCATTCCGCGGTAAGATTCTGCCAAAAGAAATAAAGCTTCCGCGTTTTGGGGCTGCGAATGTAATACTTTTTCAAATCTGCCAATAGCTTTTTCATATTGGCCGCTCACCATGCTGAATTTTCCCAGTGCAAAGTTGGCTTCTGGATGCAAAGAATCTTTTTTAACCACTTCAAGCAAAATTGTTATGCCCTGCATAGGATTAGCGCCCTCTTCGACATAAGCAGTTCCTAATTTGACCTTATGAATCAAAGATTCGGGCTCAAGGGAAGCTGCATTGCCAAAAGCCTTGATAGAGGACTTAAATAAATAATTTTTAGTAGCCGGAGCCGAAACACTTGTAGCCAATAACAAAAAGGCTTCGCCGGCTTGATGCCATAACTCAGGATCATTAGAAAGTTCCGCAGCTTTGCTCAGATAATATACACTGCCAATAGGATCTCCTGCTGCACCATGTAAGTCAGACAAAACCTTGGCAGCCTGCTTTTTTGCTGTGCGTTCTGTAGCCTCAGAAAGCTTCTGAAAAATTTGTTCTTGTTGTTCTATCAAAGCGAGGGTATCTTTCGATTTTAAATTTTCTTTTGCCAGCTTTAGGTACTGCTGTATATCAAAGGTGTCTTTTTGATTTTCTTTGGATTCTGTGAGTGGCTTGACGGTTTTGTTTTTTTTGGTAGGGGAAAATAAATACGTCAATATTAAAGCTACGAAAGCGACTGCAATCACCACAATTTGTTTCTTGCCCATACAATAAATTTAATGTAAAAATAGGCCTCAAGAGCTGTTTGTCTTTAAGGTTTAATTTTTTTGGGAATAAGGCCTATCCTGATACTGGCTCCTGCTTATACACAAAATCATGAATGTGCTTAAGTTTTTCAGTGGCCACCTTTATGCTATTAATATTTTCGATAGTGAGAACAAGATATTTTTCTGTTTCACGCAAATAGGCCCCGCTCCGGAACTGCTGCACATATTGAAGAATCGAAGAAAATACCCTGGAAGAATAAAAAACCGATGACTGATTTTCTATAAAGTAGCATTTCATCTGGCGATTTTTTAGAATGATTCTCTCCATTCCTAATTGTGTGGCAACCCATTTCATGCGTATTGCATTGAAAAGTTCAAGTACCTGTTTAGGAAGCTGTCCAAATCGATCTGTAAGACGCTCTGAAAATTTTTTCAGCTCCTCTTCATTTTTTACTTCATTCAGTTCTTTGTATAAAAGCATTCTTTCACTATTGCTTTTTACGTATTCATCGGGTATGAGCATCTCAAGGTCAGTTTCTATGGCACAGTCGCGAGTGTAATCGTGGTTTTCTTCCAGTTCGCTCACAAAAATTTCTTTGAAAGACGTTTCTTTCAATTCTCTGATAGCCTCATCAAGAATTTTTTGATACACTTCCATACCTATTTCAGCGATAAAACCGCTTTGCTCAGCGCCAAGCAGGTTGCCGGCACCGCGTATGTCAAGGTCGCGCATAGCTATGCTGAATCCGCTTCCTAAATCACTAAACTCCTCTATGGTTTTGAGCCTTTGCCGTGCTTCGTTGGTGAGAGTAGAAAGCGGTGGCGACAATAAATAGCAAAACGCCTGCTTATTGCTTCGGCCTACCCTGCCGCGCAGTTGATGCAAGTCGCTAAGCCCAAACTGATGCGCGTTGTTGATGATGATAGTATTAGCGTTGGGTATATCAATACCACTTTCAATAATATTGGTACACAGCAGCACATCAAACTCGCGATTGATAAATCGCATGATAACTTCTTCCAGCTTATCTCCTTCCATTTGTCCGTGAGCAATTGCTATATCTATATCAGGCACAATTTTTTCAAGCATGAGTTTTACTTCTCCGATATCTCTTACTCTGTTGTGTATGAAAAAAACCTGGCCCCCGCGGAATATTTCCTGCTCAATGGCTTCTTTAATAATGGCCGGGTTAGGCGGATGCACTTCTGTAATAACCGGCTGGCGATTGGGAGGAGGAGTGTTGATAATGCTAAGATCGCGGGCACCCATCAGGCTAAACTGAAGTGTTCGAGGAATAGGCGTGGCGGTCAAAGTCAGTGTATCCACGTTAGCTTTCCATTCTTTGATTGTCTCTTTCACAGCCACACCAAATTTCTGCTCTTCGTCAATAATGAGCAGCCCAAGGTCTTTAAATTTTACTTTTTTACCTACCAGTGCATGAGTTCCAATGATGATATCTATTTTGCCCTCAGCCAGTTTTTTGAGCGTTTCATTTTTTTCTTTAGCTGATTGAGAGCAATTCAAATAATCAATTTAAACTGGAAAATCGGCAAGCCTCTCTTTGAATGTCTTATAGTGCTGAAGGGCCAGAATAGTTGTTGGAACCAGTACTGCTACCTGCTTACCATCGCATGCAGCTTTAAAGGCAGCGCGAATGGCAATCTCTGTCTTTCCAAAACCTACGTCCCCGGCCAATCGAATTGTCCCATAGGATAAGGAGCTTGCTGTCCTTTTAACATCTTCTGTTGCTTTCGCCTGGTCTGGCGTGTCTTCAATACATGAAACTTGCTTCCAGCTCTGTTTGCAAGTAGCTCTAGAAAAAGCAAATCCTTTGGATGCTTTTCTTCTTGCGTCAGAAGCTGGATGGAATCAAATGCAATCTCTTTATTTCTTTCTTTCTTTTTTTCTTGAGATTTGCCCAGTATCGCTGCCTAGCTTATTTATTTTCGGGGCTTCTCCCTCCTTGCCAACGTATTTTGAAATCTTATGCAGCGATTGAATGCCGACATATAATCCTACAGGCATATATTAATAGTACGCCTCCTGAATATGCCCGTTTATTTCTATCTTCTCCAGACCGAAGACCCGACTCCATGGTCTATATGGGTTACATAATCTCCTGGTTTTAACTCTCTGATTTTTTGAGGAGTAAGGCTTTTTCTCCGGAAAAACCCTGCCTAAATGCATATTATGATAACGATTAAATATTTGGTAGATGTCTAAAACAGGCAACTTTAATATCTACAATCTATAAAACCGCTATCCGCTGCAGGTATATATTGCTGTAAATTGCACATCAGCTTTCAAATCTTCGAAAATGGCATAAAACCTTTCTATCTGCTTTGAATTTTCGGCAGAAAATAGGCGTTATGAAAATGCTTCCGATGTACTTTGTTTCAGATGAGCAATAAGCAAATCAAAATTTTTATTGAATGAAGGTTGTGGACGCGTATTGAATGCTATTGTTTTTACTACGCCTGATGGAGCATAGTCAAGGCCTATCGATGCAAAACGATTCATACCTTCTTGAAGTGAAGAAACATTAAGAAAAACATCTTCAGGTTCTGAACATTTTAAGGGATTCTTCAGAAAGCTCCTTGATGTTGTTGGTTCTAACGTAGCACCTTGGTAAATGTCGTGAAGTAAATCCGTAAGCAGGAACCGTCTTTCACCCATAATATACTATTGACAGGCAACCGTCTGAACAAAAAATTTTTTCAGCGAAAACCTGATGCGTTTGTATGTTTGGAATAATATTGAACCTGCTCAATATTTCTTAACGAAAGCTGTGTGGCTGGATCAAACACTCTTATGCTTTCAATGATATTTCCAAATAATTCAATTCTATATGGATTTTCATTGCCGAATGAATAAATATCACAATGCCGCCCCTTATGCTGAATTGTCCGGGCTCGTAAACAAAATCTACGCGCTCAAAATCAAACTCCACCAGCAAATCAATGGCAAAGTCAGCATCAAATGCTTCTCCTTTTTTTAATCTAAGAGAATGTTTTTTCACATCATCAGAGCGAGCCACTTTTTCAAATATTGCTTCAGGATAAGTAACTAAAGCAAGCGAACTTTCTCCGTTAATAATTTTCTGAACTGCTTCTGTTCTGAGTTGTATGTTAGTTTGATTAACTTCAAGAAGTTGTTGTGGCCGTTTAAAAGAGTCAGGAAAAAATTGTACGCTGCCTGCAAATCCGCTATACGAAGAGGAAAACCTTTCTGCCTCGGAAAAAATACAAGTTGTTGAAAAAGTATGCTGCTTCTTCTTTGCTGCTCCTGATAAAAACGTGAATGGCTGGCTTATTTACCCAAAAGGCGGCAGCCAAAAAAGCATCAGATGAGCCACATATTCCCTTTAAAGAAATTTTTTTTGTCGAACCACTAAATTCATTGAACAATAGCTCAACTTTATCATGTTTTCTGTATGCATCAAGAAGGTCAGCAATATTGTACATCGAAACAGATCAATAATTTAAACTCTTAAATTTTTTTTAAAAACAAACTTGCAAATGTATGTTTTAAGAGACTGAAATTTTACCAGCAGATTCCTGAAAAGCGTTATTACCTCCATAGAGATTGAATATAGTTCGAAGGTTGTCAATAGTATCTATGTCGTTGACGGTTTTGTCTTTTCGCCATCGCAGCATGCGCGGAAACCTGACGGCAAATCCGCATTTGTGCCTCTTGCTTTCTGCTATACCTTCAAATCCGATTTCAAAAACCAGTTCGGGCTTGACACTTCTCACCGGTCCAAATTTTTCAACAATGTTTTTACGGATAAAGGCATCTACCTCTGCAAATTCTTTATCTGTCAAACCGGAGTAAGCCTTGGCAAAAGTTACCAATTCATCGCCATCACGTAAAGCAAAAGTATAATCGGTATATAGGTTTGCTCTCCTTCCATGCCCTTTCTGAGCAGCAACGAGTACTGCATCTACACTTAAAGGTTCTATCTTCCATTTCCACCAATCACCGCGCTTTCTCCCTACCTGGTAGGGACTATTTAGTCTCTTAAGCATAATCCCTTCGCTCTGGAATAACCTTGATTGTGCTCTAATGGTTCGAAGCTCATTCCATTCACGAAATGTTATGAGCGGAGATAATATAAATACAGGGCAATTTTTATTAACTGTAAAAATTCCTGCACAATAAAAATTATCAAATAATGATTCAAGCATGCTTCGCCTTTCTGACATAGGCCGGTGACGTATATCCAGGCCTTGCCATTCCAGCAAGTCGTAAGCGATAAATGCAGCGGGTGCTCCGTTCAGGATTTGTTTTGAAATATTTTTTCTGCCAATACGTGTTTGCAAAGTATGAAAAGGAAAAATCTTACCATCTCTGTAACAAACAATTTCTCCGTCAATAACAGTACCGTCAGGTAATATTGTTTTAAATAGTTCAAATTCCGGAAATTTTTCAGTTATTAATTCCTCGCCTCGGCTCCATACAAAAAGCTCTCCGGCGCGACAAATAACCTGTCCGCGAATCCCATCCCATTTCCATTCTGCCAGCCATTCTTGAGGATCACCCAGTTCGCTTAAGCTAGTTTCCAGCGGATAAGCAAGGTAGAAAGGATAGGGCTTAGACAAATCTGCCTGAAGATGTTGGCCAAACAGCAATTCATCAAATGAAATATTTTCTGGTTGCCATTCGCCGGATAAACGATGAGCTACCGATGCAGCAGAAATGGAATACAAACGCGCCAGTGCGTTTACCACTGCCTGCTTGCTTACTCCTATTCTGAAGTTGCCGCTGATGAGTTTATTAAATACAAAACGCTCCTGAACGCTTAGGGAATTCCATTTATTTGTGAGCTCGCTCTTCTTTTTTTCATCTTCAAGTTCTGTAAGTGATTTTAAAAAATTAATCTGTTCTTTCAATGTACCGGCTTGGGTTGCTGGCTGATCGGGAAGCAACAAAGCAATCGTTTCGCTAAGGTCGCCCACATTCAAGTAGCACTCTTCAAACAGCCATTCGGGAATTTGAGCTACTTCCATACACCACGATTTCATATGCGTGCTGGTAAAAGGTTTCTTTATCTTCTTCCCTACCAAGAGCGCAAGCGCAAAAATTTTTTCCTCATCATCTGCATGTTGAAAATATTCACACAGGGCCTCTTCTTTTTCTAAAGTTTTAGTAGTAGAAGAAACCTTTAGTACCAAATCGGCAAATTTTTCGAAACTCATGAGCAATATTCAAAATATACTTCTGTGGAATCCCAATCCGCCCTTTTTATAATTTTGACGCAATATTTCAAACAAAATACGTTTTATAAAGTTGGCTTTCCTCAAATTGAACTCACACTTTAAATATTTCTCTTACTATATCCTGGTTTTGGCGCTATTGTGCCATTCTTGCGCCACAACCAATCAGGCGCCAATTCACAAGCAAATATATCACGACATTACATCGAGATACAATGCCTACCACAATGCTTATGAAAAATGGAAAGCTACTATTAAAAACATAGAGAATAACCACAAGGACGACTTTAAAGAGGTTATTTCAGTTTTTTCGTACACCGACCCGAAAGAAACCTCAGCATTTAGCAGCGATTGTGATGATATAATTAAACGTAGCAGCACTGCTATTCAATATCACCCTTATTCCAACTGGAGTGACGATCATTTTCTTCTTATCGGAAAAGCTTATTTTCTCAAAGGAGACTATGAAAAGGCTGCTCAAACTTTTCGATATATTTCAACAAAATATAAGGAAGGCGTAGATTACATTGCTGTGCAAAAAGAAAGAGGTAAAAAATATTCTGATGCGGTAAAAAAGAAGAAACCAAAAAAAGACCCAAACAAGCCCCGCTACAAAGTAATTAAAAATAAAGACGGAACTAGGGCAATGCAGGCAGTGGACACCAGGCCAAAGAGGCGTCTGGAGATTCACGATCCTGCGCGAAGCGCTGCCATTGTGTGGCTTGTAAAAGCGCTTACTTCTGCTAAACAATATGGTGATGCAGAAGCTGTAATAGCTTATGCGCGAAGCGACAATAAATTTTATCGCGATTATGATTTAGAGTTATTACTTAGCGAGGCAGACCTTTTTATCAAACAAAAAAATTATGCCGCGGCCGTCACATCACTCGAAAAAGCCTTGACAAAACTTAAGAGAAAACCGAGAGCGCGCACAAGGCCACTTTTCGCTCTGGCACAATGTTATGAAGCGATGGGCAACTATGCATTTGCCCAAAAAACTTATAAAGATGTACTTAAGGCGCGCCCAAACTACGATATGGAATTTTATGCTAAAATCAAGAGAGCAAAACTTGCAAGGAGCAGTTCAGGCAACAACAGCGAGATAAAACTTTTGCTTCTCAAGATGAGCCGCGATGGAAAGAACAAAGATTACCTTGATCAAATTTATTACGAACTGGCAGAGATAAGCCTCGCAGAAAATGATAAAGCTAGCGCAAGAAAATACTTCAGAAAATCCATTGATGCAAATACTAACAACCGCGAACAAAGGGCGCTATCGTTTCTTCGACTGGGCGATACTGACTTTGAAGACGAATTGTACGAGTCTGCCAAATACAATTATGATAGCTGTCTGATGGCCATGAATAAAGACGACAAAAGATATGCTTCCCTTGAGTTTAAAAATAAAATATTGAGCCGACTGGTAGAAAATCTTCAGATAATTCACAAAGAAGACAGCTTACAAAAAATTGCGCGCATGAGCGATGAGGAACGCAAACGCTTTGTTCAAAAAATTATAGCACAACGTCAAAAAGAAGAAGAAGAAAAAGAGAATAAAAAAACAACTTCATCTGTACCTACATTGAATGCTCCGGGAAATATTTCTAACGATACAAAGAACAAGGAAAGCGGAAGCACCTGGTATTTTTATAATACTGCTCTCAGAGCACAGGGGTACACAGACTTCATCAAGCGCTGGGGAAACAGAAAATATGAAGACAACTGGAGAAGAAAGGACAAAAGCGTAATATCAACAGGAGATGACACACAGGCCCAAGGTAACGCCGGAGATACATCTTCCGCAAAAAAAGCCGGAAACATTAATCAAGCGGCAGGACAAAATCCCAATGCACTAAACGAGGAAGATAAAATATTGCAAGGTGTGCCATTGACTCCGGAAGCTTTAAAAACTTCCAATGAAAGACTTGCTTTGGCCTACTTTAATACAGCTTTAATTTACAAAGATGATCTTTCCAACTATCGTAAAGCACTCACTACTTTTGAGGAGCTAAATACAAAAGTCCCCGGACATAAATTTTTGTTGGAAGATTATTACTACTGTTATTTGTTGTGTAAAGATTACCTGAATAACTCAGCTAAAGCGGAATTCTACAAAAACAAAATACTATCTGACTATCCGCAAAGTAAAATATCGGCTCTTTTACGAAATGCTAATTTTCTCAATGAGGAAATTGAACGGCAAAATGAGATTAACAATTACTACGCCAATGCTTACAACGACTTTGCCAATGGTGCTCTTGCTTCTGCTTCTGAAAAAGTTTTGATGAGCTACTCGCGCTTTAATCCAAATCCATTAAAAGCTAAGTTTGATTTGCTTTATGCTCTGATTCTTGCCCGCCAGAACAGGTTGGAAGACTATGTGCAGGAGCTTAATAAAATTATCGCCAAATGCGATGACCCGGAGATAAAAAAGACTGCGGAGAATCTTTTATCCATGCTCAACAACTCCGGCCTGCCTATGCAGGACCTGAGCAAAATGCCTGCACAGACTGCGGCCACTGACAGCGCACAAGGACAAACAAATAATCAGATAATTGCTTCGCAGGCAGGTATAGATAATAAGAAAGACACTAGTGCAGCTCTTTCTGTAACTGATAACAATAAAGGAATATCAACGACCGGTAAATACACTCAAAATCCTGACACAACAGCTTCAAAACAACCTCCGGTGAAACAACATACCGTGCAATCGTCAAAAGACACCTCTTCCGGTAAGACTGGCAATACGAGCTACCAAAAACCAACAGCTAAGGCAGATAGCGTGATTTCGCCCTACAAATACAACCCCGAAAGCCCTCACCTGGTAATGATGTTCTTTAAAGACAGTACGGTAAATCAAAATACGATTATCCCTCTGGTAAATGCTTTTAATCAATTCAACAATGAAAAATTTGGTGCACTGAAATTGGCGGCAAAATCAGTTTTAATTGATGAAAAAAATAAATTAATCAGCATAAGACAGTTTAAAAACAAAGCCGCTGCTGCAGAATATATGCGCGAGCTTTTGGCCAACAAGACAAGTGTGATTAAGAATATGGAAGATCACCGATATTTTATAGCATCTATATCGTTAGAAAACTTTACACTATTGCTCTCTGAACGCAAAGGAGACCTTTACGAAAAATTCTACAATTGGAAATACGCGGAGTAAACTATGGCAATCAAAATACTTGTTACAGGCGGAACATTCGACAAAGAATATGATGAAATCAACGGAAGGCTGTATTTTAAAAATACTCACCTTCCTGAACTGCTTGAAATGGGCAGATGCCGGCTGGACATTGAAATCAGAACTCTAATGATGAAAGACAGCTTAGATATGACAGACGAAGACCGTGAAACCATATTACATTTTTGTCAAAAAAGCCCGGAGGAAAAGATTGTTATCACGCACGGAACTGATACGATGGAGCTCACGGCCAAAACCCTTGGGCAGGCAAAAATGGACAAGACCATTGTGTTAACGGGCGCTTTTATTCCGATAAAATTCGGCAGCAGTGATGGG
>JAVQWQ010000085.1:0-10107 GCA_033578915.1 Chitinophagales bacterium
CATATTATCCTTTATTGAACGTGTAAGGTAAAATTAATTTTTTAGTTATGATTTGCAGGCTACTGTTAATTTTATGTTCGAAAAAACTGAAATGTACATGGTTGCTCGTAAAGCCAGATATCATTTGATAGTTTTATTATTTATAACTTTTTTTGAAGCATTAGCTAATGTTGAGCTGCAGATGTCTTTTGATCCTGCAGGATTTCAACAGGCACCTTTTAGAGTGAATTACGGTGATACCTTAACATATGCCGTTACTATTAAGAATATTGGCACTGCAAGTTATAATGGCTCTATAAAAGTTTTATACACAGGCACTCTCTCGAGCATTCCCGACACAATATTTCTTGGTCAATTTCAATTTAATATTGGTGATTCAGTATCGTTAATTATCAGTATTCCGGTTACCAATAAACATTTTAAAACAGGCCCTGAAGTGGTTGTTGTATGGCCTTTATTCGATGGAGGCAGCGGCAATCAAATCGCTGATTTTATTTTCGTAAATTCTTCTACTTCTATTTCCGAATACTCTTATGATAATAACAGATACTACATTCGCTATGGCAAATTGTTTTGTAAAAGTTTTATTAGCCCTTTTGTACGCGTAAGAATTTTTGATTTTTCAGGCAGGCTTATTTCCGATGATTTTACAGATACCTTTCCGTATATTCTACCGTTATTTAATCATCCTTACTTTTTGCTAGTAGATGATACAGAATCCCGAAGAAGGCAAATATTGAGAGTATTTAATCCTTTAAATGATTAGCTTTAATTTCTTTGATTACGTCTGATTTTATCTCATGACCTCCATCAAATTTCATCCATGTTACTCTTATGTTTTTAAAATAATTATGAAGCCTTTCAATAATAGTATCATTGATGAATGGATCATTTATTCCATAACAGATGTAGCACTTTGCTTTCAAAAAAAAATCAGCTACTGGTTTTTCATACAACTCGGCTGCGATATCACCACCGTATAAAATCAAAACATCGGGGCAAAAATTAGCATGCAGAAGCCAGCGAGTGAGTGTTGCTACTCCTTGAGAAAATCCAAAAGTTACAATTTTTTTATTAAGTTGAAGTTCCTTAAATGCGAGTTTTTCTGTTAATGAATTCAGATAATATATGTTATCTGTTATATCCTTTTCTCGCGCCTCCTTTGTCATCCATGTAGCGCCAACCTTTCCGGTAAACCCTTTGACATAAAAACGGTTTAAAGCTTCCGGGGCCACAATAAAAGTGTCCAACCCAGCGATAGGAGTAAAATATTCCAAGAACTCACATGCAAGTTGGGCATAGCCATGTAAGGCCAGCCAAATCAACTTTGTTTCAGCGTTTATTTGTCCAAAGGTGTAATACCGTGCGGTACGTTGAACCGTGATACAAGACTCATTCATGAGAACTTTTGAGATAAACAGTTCCGAGATATGCGCGAATTACCAAAACAATTATTATTGTGTAAACTGCCCCATGAAAGGGTTGTTGCAAAATAAGTTTTACAGTCAGCAGAATAAGTTGACATATCCATGCAAAGCTTAGCCAAAAAATATTTATTTTTTTAAATCTCCTGGGTAATATCAACAAAAAAGACAAAGGCAAAAACAACGGCAAGGCCCATAAGACATTATAGTTCCAGGGCACAGAATAATGTTCCGTAAATATCCACATGCCAAGCAGAAAAGAACCTATCAGTCCTGCAAGAAAAAACAATATAAAATCAAGCAAAAAGAAATGCTTGTTTAATGCCGATTCTGCAACAGAAAGTAAAATGGCAATTATTAGTAAAAGCAGCATGGTCATTTTGGGAGTTAAGAATTCATTGTAAAAAGTACATGGAGGGTATTGTAGAAGTGTTAAAGATTTTTTGATGAGTGGCTTCTCTATCCCATCTCTTTGCACTGTCGCTTTGCGCATTAGTTTCTGTAAGTAATCTGGCAAAAAGGCTTGCATGCGCGGAGTGGCTTTGACATCAGTAGGACTACCTAATATGAGGTAAAAACCAAACTTAGTCCATGGACGATGTTCAACATAAAGATCAAGCATTTGCCGCAGTGTTTTGGTGGTATCAAATCCCTGATTATGATAAATAAGTTTTTCATTGAGTTCCTTTTCAAATACATCGCGTACGCGGGTTGCACAATTATCGAAAAAAAATTCATAGCGGTAATTCTTGTTTTCCGGCCGTGCGTTGAAAACTAAAAATTCAAATATACGTTGTTTTTCCTCCGGGCTTAGGTCCAATATATCTTCTGCAACACTTCTCTTTTCATATTTATACATTTCAAGGAAGTCTGTAAAATAGTCCACACTCAACATGTAAAGCAATCTACCCCTTAGGAAATTGAGATAAAAATCGGGTTGGTTGAAGTCAAAAGTTCCATAGTTAAAAACTAAATCTAAACCCTGTTTTTCGTCTTTTACGCGTATTGCGCTATGCCCGAAAGTAGCGTAGAGCTCTTTTCCGGGAGCAATAGTAAGTAGAGAAATTACGCTGGAATCTGTAAGTGGCGAGGCCTGCAAAGGAGTAAACAGACACAGTATAGCTAAAACAGCACAAATCTTTTTCATGGGCATGGCCTCTTTTTTTAATAGTACAGCAATTACGCCATGACCCGCGAATATAATTAGTTTAAGATAGGATTCTGTGGATAGCTTGCAATAGCCTGATATATTCCGCCCATGCTTTTGAGTATATTTTTCCAGATTTGATCGCTATAATTAAAAACATATTCAGCCCGAGCATCAGAAATAATCCAGGAATTCTCCTCTAGTTCCCTTTGTAATTGGCCTGGTCCCCATCCTGAATACCCGACATAAAAAGCAATTTGGCCGGGATGGATGTTTCTGTTCTGGATAAGAATTTTGATTTGTTCAAAATTACCACCCCAATAAATCCCGTCTGTTATCTTGACACTTCCTTCGATTTTTTCGCCTAGCTTGTGGAGAAACTGCATGGTGTCTGTAGCTACCGGGCCACCTAAAAAAACATTGCCTTCAAAAGCGGGCAAAGATGAAACCAACTCATTTAATCGTACTTTTAGTGGCCTGTTGAGGATAAGCCCAAGGGTCCCGTTCTCGTTGTCGTGTTCGCATATCAGCACAACCGTCCTGCTGAAATTTTCGTCCATCATGAATGGCTCGGAAAGCAACAACTTACCGGGCGCTACTTCTTTGTTTTTTTCATATTCGTAACTCCATGCTTTATCAAACATAATACGCACATTTATAGAATACAGATGTAATTTTATAATCAAATGGTTTGATTACAAAAATTTATTATTGCATTTTTAACGGATGAGTTTTAGACCTTTTTTGCATTTAGTCTTTTTTAATCTTCTGCTTTCTAAAGCCTTTGGTCAGAATTATATCCGCTTTTCCAAAACCGTGGACTCAATATGGGAATATTCCCCACGGGCTTACATTTATACAGAGTGCAACAACCAAACGCCCGATACGTTTCGGGCCTTCGTTGTTATAGACGGTCAAAATACCAACGCAGTTGGGTTTAAAGACTTTATATTCAGTAATAAACCAGTGATTGTTCCTCCTGGTTATCGAAAAGACACTTTTTCGTTTGAGCTTTTTGATAATAATGATTATGAGTTTGGAAAAAAAATGACTTTTAAACTGATAAACATTTCCGATGCTTCCTTCATTACTGCTGATACCGTTTTGACACTCCACATCTTGAGTGATGATGTATTTCAGATTTCTTTTGTAGGAGCCGGGCGAACTATTGTTGAAAAAGATACCACTGTTTTCATAAGGGTGGCCTGTAACGGTGTTTACGACAGCGCAACCACGGCCAGAGTAAAACTCGATGCCGGAAGCGCTATTAAGGGTAAGCATTTTCGCTTTAACGACACTGTTGTGACCATACCTGCTTTTTCGCGCGACACAGTATGGATACCTGTTACTATCATTGACGACACGCTTGTTGAAAATACCCGCGAAGCGAATTTTACGCTTATGGATGTATCCAATAGTGCTGTGTTGAATATTCGTGGCTTCACACTCACTATACGTGACAATGATTTGTTGCCCTCAAAAATTAGCGATGATGTGAATAATTGGCTAAGCCTTTATCCTAATCCTGCTTCAAATACCGTTTATATTTCTTCATCAGAAGATTTTATTCAGATAGAAGTATATGCTTCTGATGGAAAACTATTTTATTCAACGAATAATGTAAATACTCAAAGTTTACATATAAATATTGCTGACTGGCCTTGCGGGTTGTACTATTTTCAAATTATCTCTGAGGCAAATATTCGGGGAGCAAAGCTTATAATTCAGCGTTAAAACGTATTCGGCTTTAATCTTTTACTTGTTTCCTAAGGGTTTTGGCCCTCAGGTCAGGGCCATCGTGGCTCCAGCCTGGCGGGTAAAAAATATATTTTAATTTATCGGCAAAAGTTGGTGCGCGTTTCACATCTTCCCAAATGCTTTTGTATTCATGCGAAACGATAACCAGGGGATTGTATGAATCTATGTTCTTCGTGAGTCCGTAAACCGGTTTATCGTTCTCTTTTTCTTCTGTAAATGTGCCAAACAATCTGTCCCAGATAATCAATATGCCTGCATGATTTTGGTCTAAATATCTGGGATTGCTTGCATGGTGCACGCGATGGTGCGAGGGGGTATTGAAGATGAATTCAAACCAGCGCGGTAATTTTTTAATAATTTCAGTATGAGGCCAGAATTGATAAATCAACGAAATACTCATCATCATCAGAATCATGAGCGGCTCAAACCCTATCAGCGGTAACCAGCACCACCATACATATTTATAAAGTAGTTCTGTCCAGCTTTGTCTTAGTGCAATGGCTAAATTGAGCGTTTGAGCAGAATGATGCTGAACGTGTGCGGCCCACAATATACGTATCTCATGGCTTAGGCGATGATGCCAGTAAAAAGTAAAGTCATCGGCAAAAAGAATGAGTAACCAGCTCCACCAATGCCATCCTATATCGAACAGTCTGAATTGATGCAGCCATGAATAAGCGGCAAATGCGAGGGCTTTCATAAATATATTTACCACCATTGACCCTAAGCCCATAGCAATGCTGCTGATTGCTTCTTTGCCGTGATAAAGTTGGCGCTGTTCTTTCCAATTCAGGTACAATTCTATACCAATCAAAAGAAGAAAAAATGGTATAGCATAAACTACCGGCTCTTTTTCCAAGGGCACCACCTGAAAATTCAAAGCCATGGTTTTTATTTTTAAAATTAAAGACAAGTTATCAATTTATTAAACCACCTCAAGGAGGTAATAGTTTTTCTTACCTTTTTGTATAACCAAATACCTTCCATGAAGTAAATGTGAATCGGAAGGCCTGCTGGACACATCAATTTTTTCTTTGTTTACACTTACAGCATTTTCCTGGATACTTCGCCTCGCTTCACCTTTTGAAGAGAAAACCTTAGTGTGCTCACCCAAAATACTAACCCAGTCGCTGCCGGAGAATTGGTCTTTAGCCAACTTGTAATAAGGGACGCCCTCGAATACCTCAAGTATTTCGCTGGAGGATAGGCGTTGTAATGATTCAGTGGTGGATTTTCCGAAAAGTATCTCAGAAGCTTCAATGGCCTTATGAAGGGCATCCTTGCCATGCACCCTTTCTGTAACTTCTCCTGCAACAAATTTTTGCAACTTTCTAAGATGCGGGGCTAAGGCATGTTCCTTTTCTAATTCTGCAAGCGACTCACGGCCGCTCAGCGAAAAAATACGTGCTACTGCCGGGATGTCTTCATCTGCTACGTTTAAAAAAAACTGATAAAGTTTATAAGGTGATGTTTTGGCGGGGTCGAGCCAAATATTTCCTGAAGCTGTTTTCCCGAATTTAGAGCCGTCTGCCTTGAGCAACAGTTTTGTAGTGAGCGCAAAAGCCTCTCCACCTTCTTTCTTGCGAATAAGTTCTATGCCGGTAACGATGTTGCCCCATTGGTCGCTTCCTCCCATCTGCAGTTGAACCCCTTTATTTTTCCACAGCCAGTAAAAATCATATCCTTGTATAAGCTGATAAGAAAACTCAGCGAAGCTGATGCCCCCCTCCAACCTGTTTTGCACACTGTCTTTTGCCATCATGTAATTTACAGTGATGTGCTTGCCTGCCTCGCGCAAAAACTTCAGGAGCGACAAGTCCTTGAACCAATCATAGTTATTTACTATTTCAGCAGCGTTTGCACCGGAGAAGGAGAGAAATTTTTCAAGTTGCTTCTTTTGACATTCGAGATTATAGATGATTTGCTCCTCGGCGAGCAAGGCGCGCTCTTCGCTTTTGCCGCTCGGATCACCAATCATGCCTGTTGCTCCTCCGACTAAAACCACAGGACAGTGGCCACATCGTTGGAAATGCAACAAGGTCATAACCTGAACCATGTTGCCAATACCCAACGAATCAGCAGTGGGATCGAAACCGATATAACCTTTTACTCCCGGCTTCTGCAATAATTCTTCTGTACCAGGTATCATGTCGTGCAGCATGTTGCGCCATCGCAACTCTTCAATAAAACTACTCATAAGCAAAGTCTTTATGCATTTATCCTAAAAACGGATAGCGGTAGTCTGTCGGGGGAACAAAGGTTTCTTTTATAGCACGAGGCGAAACCCATCGCAGAAGATTTAACATACTGCCAGCCTTGTCGTTAGTGCCGGATCCTCTGCTGCCGCCAAAAGGTTGCTGGCCTACAACAGCACCGGTAGGTTTATCATTAATGTAAAAGTTACCGGCCGCATACCGCAGATGCTTTGTAGCATAATCAATAGCGTAGCGGTCTTGTGCAATTATTGAACCTGTTAGGCCGTAAATAGATGTGTTGTTGACAATTTCTACGACTGATTCAAATTCTTTTTCATCATAAACATATATTGTCAGCACGGGCCCGAAGAGCTCTTCGCACATCGTTACATAATACGGATTTTGCGTTTGAATAATTGTGGGCTCTACAAACCAGCCCTCTGTGTCATCGCATTTTCCACCGGCAATAATTTGTGCATCATTGGTCGTGGATACTTGATCAATATAATTTTTCAGTTTGCGAAAACTTTTTTCATTAATTACTGCATTGATAAAATTACTGAAGTTTTCCGGACTTCCTATCTTAACAGAAGGCCATAGATTTGATGGAATGTAAGCCCTTGATGCAGCAGAACATTTTTGCCCCTGATATTCAAAAGCGCCTCTTGAAATAGCCGTGGCAAGCACATCCACATCAGCGCTGGGGTGGGCGAGGATAAAATCTTTTCCTCCTGTTTCGCCAACTATGCGCGGGTAGCTTTTATACAGCGATATATTGTTTCCAACGTTTTTCCATATCGTTTGAAATACAGCAGTTGAACCGGTGTAGTGAATCCCTGCAAAGTCTGGATGACTAAATATTATCTCCCCGGCTTCGGCACCCGTTGGAAAGATAAGATTTATCACGCCATCGGGCAGTCCGGCCAAGCGGAATATTTTCATGAGAACATGAGCTGAATATACCTGATCATCGCTGGGTTTCCATACCACCACATTTCCCATCATGGCGCAACTCGTAGGGAGGTTGCCTGCAATGGCCGTAAAATTGAATGGGGTAAGCGCAAAGACAAACCCTTCCAGGGGCCGCCAGTCCATACGATTCCAAATACCGGGAGCGCTTTCCGGTTGTATGGCATAAATCTGGCTCATAAAGTAAACATTAAAGCGCAAAAAATCTGTAATCTCACAAGCCGAGTCAATTTCTGCCTGAAACACATTTTTGCTTTGGCCTAGCATGGTTGCAGCATTCATTTCATCGCGAAAAGGCCCGGAGATTAGCTCGGCGGCCTTAAGAAATATTGAAGCTCGTTGCTCCCATTGCAGGGCTTCCCATGCCGGCTTAGCGCGTAAGGCTGCTTCAATTGCTTGAGTTATGTGTTCTTTTTTGGAGCGGGAAAAAGTGCCCAGTTTAAAATGCCTTTCATGAGGCGGCCTGATGTCCACCCGTTCGCGCGAATACACCTCTTTGCCGTCAATGATCATTGGTATATCACGCATTTCGCTTTTTAGTTCTTTTATCTTTTTCTGAAGTGATTCGCGCTCTTTGCTTCCGGGAGCATACGACAGGACAGGTTCGTTCTTTGGCAATTTGATAGAAAATAAACCACTCATAGCTGCTTATTTGTTCGTGCAATTATACACGAAAAACTACCCTGCAGAAAATAATTTAAAAGTAACTAAGCGCGGCTATTTTTTCTTTTTGGGCGCGAGTGTCATGAGCATCCTTTTGCCCTCAAGAGTTGGCATTTGCTCAACAACAGCAAATTCTTCCAATCGCTTGGCAAACTGCAAGAGCAATAATTCACCGCGTTCGGCAAACACTATAGATCTGCCTTTAAACATCAAAACAGCCTTGACTTTATTCCCTTCCTGAAGAAATTTTTCAGCGTGCTTGGCTTTGAATTCCACATCATGCTCATCTGTATTAGCAGTGAAGCGAATTTCCTTAACCTGTATCTTTGCTGTTTTGGCCTTGAGTTCTTTTTCTTTTTTCTTCCGTTCGTATAAAAACTTGTTATAATCTATGATACGGCACACAGGCGGATTAGCTGTTGGCGAAATCTCTACTAGATCTAAGCCCATTTCCATCGCCATATTGAGGGCATCCTTTATTGGATAAATACCCTGCTGAACATTTTCACCTACAACTCTAACTTCTGGAGCGGTAATTTGATCGTTAATCCTGTGTTCCGTTTCCTTTTTAACAGGGCCTTTTGGCCGGGGGCGAATAGGTATGCTCAATCGGTAATAAAATTTTTGTTATCAATCCTGCTGCAAAAAAAGCAACCATTTGCCTATTTTCAAAAAAAGTGTTGAAGTTTTGCGTTTAAAAGGGTAGTAATGAAGAAGCTAAATAATTATTGGAGCTTAATTACCGGGGCCACATCGGGGTTTGGAAAAGCCATTGCAGAAATTTTAGCTGAAAACGGCTCCAACGTGATTATCACTGGAAGGCGTGCCGAACGGCTTGACGACTTAAGCAAAACGCTTAAAGAGCAATGGAAGGTACAAGTCATCACGTATTGTTTTGATATTACCGATAGATCTCAGGTAATCAGCATGGCTAATGACCTTATACAACGAAATATCACTCCAGACATTTTAGTTAATAATGCCGGCCTGGCTTCAGGAAAAAATAAGATTTATGAAGGCCTATTTAGTGATTGGGAGGCGATGATAGATACAAATATTAAAGGACTGCTGTTCGTAACCCGCACCATACTACCCATGATGGTTGAGCGAAATTCCGGACACATCATTAATATTGGCAGCACAGCTGGCCATGTGGTATATCCGGAGGGTAATGTGTACAATGCTACAAAGTTTGCGGTCAGGGCATTAAGCGAAGCTATTAATCTTGACCTGTGTGGCACTGCCATACGCTGCTGTTCCATAGACCCCGGTGCGGCTGAGACAGAATTTTCTCTGGTGCGATTTCATGGCGACAAAGAAAAAGCCAGGAAGGTTTATGAAGGTTATCAACCGCTAAAACCCCGCGACATAGCAGAAACCGTACTATTTGTGTGTACCACTCCGCCTCACGTGAATATAACCAACATTATCATGTATCCTACCGCTCAACGTAACTACTACGTTTGGCATAAAGAGATATAACGGTGTGCTCAATATCAAATCGAAGATACTGTGAAAGAGATTCTTTAACTGTGGAAATTTGATGGTAAACTGAAAAATATCATTTTGCCGAATTAATATCATAGCTATGTAGTTCATTATTAACATACACACATTTATGAAAACTCATGCCGGCATATTAAAAGCTCGTTTCTTTACATATGATTTTATTTAAAGCTACTTTTAGCATAATGGAGCATTCACAACTTAAGGAATTTATTTCTTGCAACTTTGTTTGAATATTTTCAACTTCGCGCCTTAATTTAAAATAATGGCAGTTTCCACTGTTAAAGGGGTCGAAATTCTTGCTCCTGTTACCGATACATACGCTGAAATTCTGACACCTGATGCGCTTGAATTTATAGCATTGCTTCATCGTAGATTTAATGAGCGTAGATTGGAACTTCTTGAGGCGCGTCAAAGGCGGCAAAAGGAAATTGACAGTGGCAAG
>JAVQWQ010000086.1:0-9990 GCA_033578915.1 Chitinophagales bacterium
ACCCTTTTCGGTTCCCACTCCGAGTACATAGATTTTAAGTCCTTCTTTCACGGCTTCTTCTATGGCTTCTTCCACCCCGCCTTCATGGTCTTCTCCATCTGTAATAATAAGTAGCGCTTTGTGTTTGTTTTCGCTTCGAACAAAACTCTGTCGAGCCAGGTCAATAGCCTCTGCAAAATGCGTACCTTGTGTGGGTACCATGCCGGTTGATATATTATTCAAATACAATCTTGCCGCCGAATAATCCAGCGTAAGCGGCATCTGTAAATAAGCCTTACCGGCAAATACAATCAGCCCCAGGCGATCGTTTTGAAGCTGTTCTATTAAAGCAGAGATAAAATTTTTTGCGCGTAGAAGCCTGTTTGGTTTAACATCCTCTGCTAACATGCTATTAGATACATCTAATGCAATAAAAATATCTATACCCTTGCGTTGTATCTTCTCCATTCGAGTGCCAACTTGAGGGTTGGCAAGTCCAAGTACCAGAAAGGTCCATCCTAAAAGCCAAAGGAAAAATTTGAGATATAATTTTTTGGGTGAAGCGTATGGCATCAATAAATTAACTAGTTTTTGTTCTCCGAGTAATAAAATTTTTTTTCTTCTCCACCAAATAAACAAGGCGAAAATTGCCGTAAACGGACTGGCCAGGAGAAGCAAATACAGCAATTCAGGTCTTTCAAATCGAAACATAGTTTAAACTATCAGTTCTTTAGAACAAATCAGGGCACAGATTTCAGGATAAGATATTTCAATAAAAATTCTATGATAAGTGCTAGTGCAGACAATGCAGCAAACGGCAGAAATAGCTCGCTTTTTCTTTCATAAGTGTTTATTTCAATTTTAGTTTTTTCCATTTTATCAATTTGCTCGTATATTTCTTTGAGTTTTTGATTGTTGCTTGCGCGGAAATATTTACCACCTGTTTTAAGCGAAATTTCGCGCATGAGCTTTTCATCTATTTGCACATCTGCGTAATCAAATATCAGCTTGCCGCTGGCATCTTGAGCCACAGGTGTGTATGCTTTTCCGTTAGTCCCAACGCCAATAGTGTAAACCTTTACTCCAAATTGAATAGCAATATCAGTAGCAGTGAGCGGGTCTATGAGTCCTCTGTTGTTTACTCCATCAGTCATTAAGATTACAACTTTGCTTTTTGCCTTACTTTCGCGCAGGCGCTGCACAGCAGTGGCCAAACCCATACCTATCGCGGTTCCATCTTCGAGCACTCCGTTTTTAATAGCTTTAAGCTGATTTTTTACAATAGAATGATCTATTGTAACAGGGCATTGCGTAAAACTTTCTCCTGCAAACACCACTAGCCCAATTCGATCCGACTTGCGCGCATCCACGAAGTTAATGGCCTCATTTTTTGCCGCCTCCAGTCGGTTGGGTTTAAAGTCTTGTGCCAGCATAGAGGTAGAGATATCTAACGCAATAACAATATCTATTCCTTCTGTAGATATCTTTTCTTCACTGACTGATGATTGAGGGCGGGCTAGAGCAATCAAAAGAAAGGTGAGCGCTGCTGCGCGCAAAAAGGGCAAAAACTGTTTGAACTTTGCACTGATTGGAACGGGCTGAGATGCAAGTGAAAATGTATTGGAAAGGGTGAAGGCGGGAAACTGTTTTTTTCTGAAGTACCAAAACCACAAAACACATAGGAGCCACAAGAAAGGGATAGTGGCAAGTACCCATTTGTCTGCAAAAGATATTTGTTTGATAAAATTCATCGCTCCGGGATTTTATTTTCTTGCTCTGCATTTGGAATTTCTTTCCAAGCTGTTGTTTTTATGAATTCACGTATCCCTTCCATCGCATTTTTGTTTTGATCTGGCAAGGGTATCATCTTAGCAAACTTCACCAGATCAGACAATTTTAGAATGTTGATTGCCTCGTTTTTATATTTTTCAGGCACGTCATCGCGCACCAGCATTTGCTCAATTTCTTCCGTTGTACTCTCAAGTGCAAGAATATTATACCTGTACTCTAAATATTTTCTGAAAATATCAGTGAGGCGCGAGTAGTATTGTTTTACTTCATCTTTCTGCCACAGTTTCTCCTGCTCGAGTTTCTGAAGTTCTTTCAATGCCCACACATGTGCAAGTTTCATGCGATTGATAGGGTCTTCTTGTTTGCTCTGAGGTTTATAATATTTTTTAAATAGCCACCATGCCAAAACCCCTAACGCAATCAAAATAAGGGCGAGAAGTGCATACATGGCATACGTCTTCCAGTCGGGTGGGACCTCGATGGGAGCTTTAATCGGTTTAAAATTCTGTGTAGTATCAACTTCTACTGTGGCTACTTCGACAAAAAATTCATCCGTAGAGATGGTGTCTGTTTTTCCGTTATTCAAAACCAGGATATTTTGCGGCCCTACTCTATACATTCCTGAATCATATGCGGAAACAATAATTTTCTGTGCTACAGAAATGATATTTCCTACAGACGATGTGTCTCTCTTTTCAATTCTGACAATTTCAAGCGTACCTAAGGAATCTTTAAAAGAAGGCAGAATTACATTTACATCCTTTGGGAAAGATACTTTCAAGTTAACACCGAGGTGCTCACCAATGCGAATATTGGTTGAATCAGGTAAGAGGGTAGCTTTAACCTGTCCATGAGAGTGAAAACTTACTATTACTAAAAATGAAAGAAAAATGAAACGCCTGAGCATGATGATTGTGACTACTGCGAGGCGGAAGGATAAGGCTGGCAACAATAAAAATTTTCGTGTGAAAGAATTGCAGCTCATCTTCGCATCTCTCTTTTTTTAAACATATTCATAAGAGAAACGATATAGTTTTCATCAGTACGAATAGAGGTTAGTTCTGCTCTGCATTTCCCGAAAGTTTCTTTTATTTCATTTTGTTTCAGTTCAAATGCTTCTTGGTAATGTTTGCGCATTTCTTTACTTGAAGTATTGAGCCAAAATTCCTGTCCACTTTCGGCATCTTCAATATGTAGCAACCCGACATCGGGCATAAAAGCTTCTCGTGGATCATATATTTGAATACCTATAAGGTCGTGTTTTCTTGATGCTATACTTAAAGCATGATGATAAGGTTTATTGGTAATAAAATCGCTTATTAAGAAAGATATGCACTTTTTTTTCATGGCATTATTGAACAGTTCCAGCGCCATGCCGATATCTGTTCCTCTGCCGATAGGTTCAAAATCATATATATCATTAATGATTCGCATAATATGACTTTTGCCTTTCTTAGGCGGAATAAATTTTTCTATTTGATCGCTAAAAAAAATAACTCCCACTTTGTCGTTGTTGGTTATAGCAGAAAAAGCAATTATGCCTCCAATTTCTGCCATGATGTGGTTTTTAAATTCATTAACGGTGCCAAAGAAACCTGAGCGGCTCACATCTATCAGTAGCATTACAGTAAGTTCGCGCTCTTCTTCAAATACTTTTACATAAGGGCTACGAGCTCTGGCTGTTACATTCCAATCAATTTGACGAATATCATCGCCATATTGATATTCGCGCACTTCGCTGAAGCTCATACCTCTTCCTTTGAATGCAGAATGATAGCTTCCCGAAAAAATCTGGTTTGAAAGTTTTCTGGTCTTAATTTCAATTTTGCGAAGTATTTTTCGCTTCTCTTGTTCTTCTTCGGGTTTCGCAAGCTGAGCGCTGTGGCCAGAATCAGACAGCTTGAAAATCGAAAAAAAAACATTTTTCATATCACCGAATTTTACAAGCAGAACAATCAGGGAACTTCCACAGAGTTAAGAATGGTATTTATTACTTCTTCGGTAGATATGTTCTGTGCTTCGGCTTCATAAGTCAGCCCGATGCGGTGTCGTAGCACATCATGGCAAACAGCTCTTACGTCTTCGGGAATTACATATCCTCTGCGTTTGATGAAGGCATATGCCTTGGAAGCAAGTGCCAAATTGATACTTGCCCTTGGCGAAGCTCCGTAGCTGATGAGGCCGTCTAATTTATTGAGTTTATAATCTTTAGGATTACGCGTTGCAAAAACTATATCGAGTATATAACGTTCAATTTTTTCATCCATATATACCTGGCGTACAATTTTTCTTGCCTCCAGAATTTGTTCTTTGCTTACCACCTGGTTAATAGTATGTGTCTCAGTATCCAGATTTTGTCGTATAATGAGCCGCTCTTCTTCTTTTTTAGGATAGGTAATTACAGCTTTGAGCATAAAGCGATCAACCTGCGCTTCGGGCAGCGGGTAGGTCCCTTCCTGTTCGATAGGGTTTTGTGTGGCCAGCACCAAAAAAGGCTCTTCGAGCTTAAAAGTTGTTTCGCCAATGGTAACTTGTTTTTCTTGCATGGCCTCCAGCAATGCGCTTTGAACCTTTGCCGGAGCGCGGTTAATCTCATCGGCAAGAATAAAGTTGGCGAAGATTGGCCCTTTTTTTACTGAAAAAGCATTCTCGCTTTGATTGTAAATCATCGTTCCTATAAGGTCTGCCGGAAGCAGATCGGGTGTAAATTGTATGCGGCTGAATTTTACATGTATGGCCTGTGCGAGCGATTTTATAGCTAATGTTTTTGCCAGTCCGGGTACGCCCTCTAATAGGATATGCCCATTAGCCAGCAAAGCGAGAATAAGTCTTTCTGTCATATACTTTTGGCCTATAATGGCCTTGCTGAGCTCCATATTTAAGGCATCTACAAAGGCACTTTCGCGATTGATTTTTTCGTTTAGCTCAGAAATATTTACGGACGTTGAAGTTGTTGTATATTCCATGAATTGATAATTAAAGCAAGCCAAATATAGGTGTGGTAATAGGCTTTAACATTTGCCTGCAAGTCAATTTTTGTTAAGCATCTGAAACTTATGTCTTGCTGATGTTGCTACCTTTCAGTTATTTTTAAAAGTTATCAAAAGTAGTTAGCTTCTGATGGCCTCCACCGGCCTCATGCGCGAAGCATTCCATGCAGGTATAAAACCGGACAAAATTCCTGTCGCTACCGAAATACCAAGGCCAATTGAGATGTTTTTCCCGCTGTAAGTGCAAAAACTAAAATCTGAATTCAACCAATGTAAAAGTGCATATTGGAGTAAGGAGAAGAGCCCCACAACCGCTACAAGTCCGAATATTCCGCCAAGTACACAAAGCAAAATAGCCTCAAGCAAAAACTCCAGCAAAATGTAAAGCTGTTTTGCCCCTGTAATAGCTTTCTTAATACCAATGATGTATGTCCTTTCTTTAACGCTCACAAACATAATGTTAGCAATGCCGAATCCGCCAACGACTATAGAGAAAATTCCTATCAGAAAACCTGCAACATTTATTACATAAAAAATTGACTTAATACCTTCGCTGAATACGCTTACCTGATTGACGGAAAAATTATCTTCTCTGTCAGGAGGTATTCTTCTGATTGCCCGCATGGCTCCGGCTATCTCTAACTTCATTTCCCTTGGTTTTACACCCTTTTTTGGTAAGACTGCCAATAAAGGGTCATTTTCTCTGCTATTCAGATTTATGAATTTGTTCAAAACACCATATGGCACTACTACATCATTGTCTGCACTAAAGCCTAGAATGTCATTTCCCTCTTTTTTCAAGACACCGATAATGGAAAGTCTCACCCCCTCAACACTTATTTCTCGTCCGGTTAATTCTGAGAACCCAGGGAAAAGCGTCTCTGCTACATTATATCCGATGATGGCAACCGGTGATGATGAAAGCTCTTCGGCAGCAGTGAAATATCTTCCCTGCTTAAATTCCAATGATTTAATTTTATTGTAATCGTACGATACGCCCTGAAGCGTTACTCCGTTTGCTACTCTTGAATCAGCAGAAATTTTTTTTCCGTTTAAAGAATACATGATCGCTACCGCCTCGGCATTTACTAATCGCTGTTTGAGCATTTTCATTTCGCGTGGGTTGGATCCCGGCCTGTTTACATATCGCCACCAGGGATAGTTTTCGCTCCATATCCATGGCCACTTTTGTATATAAAGAACATTGTTTCCAAAAGATTCAATACTTTTTTGAATATTAATTTCCAAAGAGCCTACAGCAGTGCGAATGCTGACAATGCACAGCACGCCTATACTTACACCCAACAGCGAAAGAAAGCTTCTTAGCTTTGATGCTCTTAGCTCATCTAATGAGAGAACAAAACTCTGTGCTAAAACTTTTAAGAAGATGCTTATGGATTTCATGTATTAAAGAGTTGCTGCAACAGCGATTCACACTTAAGTCCTGCAAATAAATTTATTATAAAAATACTAAGCCTTACTCTAAACGATTCCATATTTTCCATGATTCTTCGGCCTGAATGATAAACATATCCATTCCATTTACACAGTGTGCTCCGCGTGATGCTGCCTTTTTAAGTAGCATGGTCTCCGGCGGATTGTATATCAAATCGTAAATCAGTTGATCTTTGTTTAGGCCTTCAATCGGGATAGGCGGCATATCGCTTTGGTTTGGAAACATTCCCAACGGAGTGGTATTGACAATCACATCATATTGAGCTATTCTATCAGGGCTTAATTCTTCATAGGAGAGATGTGAAGATGTCTTTTTTCTTGAAACTACAGTTGTAGCTAAGCCGATCTTTCTTAAAACATATTGCACTGCTCTGGAGCTGCCTCCGCTACCCAGTACCAGCGCTTTGGTATATGTGTTTTTTATTAAAGGCATAATACTTTTTTCAAAGCCAATAGCATCTGTGTTTTCCGCCAAGACGAATCCATCACTAATTTTGAGGCAATTTGCCGCACCAATAGCTTTCACCAATTGAGAAGTTTGATTACAGAATTTAAGTACGCTTTCTTTGTAGGGAATAGTAACATTCAACCCCATCACTTTTTCGCTTCTAACGAGTTCAGGGAAGACATCAATACTTTCTATAGGATATAGCTCGTACGAGCATCCGGTTATGTTTTCACGTTTAAATTTTTCTTCAAAATATTTTTTTGAGTATGAGTGCGATAAAGGGAACCCAATTAGTCCTAATTTCATGAAATTATAACATTATCAATCAGTCTAACCCCGTTGATTTTTGCTGCTATAAGAGCTACCAGCGGTTTTTCTGAATAGTCTTTAACGGGCATCAGCGTTAAGCCGTTCCTTACTTCTACATATTCCAACTCAATTTCTCTGAAGCGCTGTAGCTTCCTTTTGGCTTTTTGAACTATTTCTTCAATAGTTACATTTTTGTTGTTTTCTTTTCTGAGAGAGTAAATTTTTCTCTTGATAAAAAAAAGAGTTTTACTTAGCTGAGCCGCCACAGCTCGCGAGGATTGGTTAAGGCGAATGTTTCTGGAGCTCATGGCCAGGCCATCAGCTTCTCTTACGGTAGTACATTTGATTAATTGAACGGGCAAATTTCTTTTTTTTATAAGTTGTTCCACAATCAGAGCCTGTTGATAGTCTTTCAGACCCATGTATAATTTATGTGGCTCGATAATGCGCAGTAACCTTTCCACTACCTGTGCCATGCCGGCAAAGTGTCCCGGGCGATGTTCTCCCTCCAGCGTACTGGCGAGGAACCCAAAGTCTAAAGGGTCTTTTTCATTAAGGCCATTAGGATAAATTTCTTGTACTGTGGGAAGAAACAACGCATTACAACGAACTTTTTTCAACAAAGCGATATCCTGTTCTGTAGTAACCGGGTAGTTGAGGTAATCTTCCTTGTCGTTGAACTGTGTGGGGTTGACAAATATGCTTACAACCACGAAGCCGTTTTCTCGTTTAGCCTTTCGCACCAGGCTCAGATGGCCTTGATGCAAAGCCCCCATAGTTGGAACAAATCCAATGCTTCTGTTTTTTATAGAAGGTAGAAAATTTTTCCAATCACTTACGCAACGAAATATTTTCATGCATAAGATTTTCTAAACAAATATGTAACAATTATAAAAAGAAGCGTGTTTCCTGCCATCAGTCCTGCAAAAAAGAGAAAATAACTCGCTCCTGTAAGTTGGCTGAAAAATCCACCAGAATGTATGTTGTTGTTGATGATAGAAACCAACATGTTCCCAACAAAAACTGTAAAAAACCAGAACGACATTACCGTGCTTCGCATCTCTTTAGGAGATTCAGCAAATGCAAATTCAAGTCCGGTAACTGAAACAAGAATCTCAGAGGCCGTAAGGATGATATATGCCAGCAACTGCCAAGCAATATTGAGTTTTATTCCCGAATCAAGTTGATGCTGAATCCATGCAGTAAGCAAAAAAGTTAGAGCCATGAGTAAAAAGCCGAACCCCATTTTTCGATAGGCATTAATTCTAATACCCAATTTTTCCAACGAGGGATAAATAATACCTGAAAATAATGGAATAAAAACGAGTATGAGTACAGCATTAATCACCTGAATTTGTTCGCTAAGCCAGGTTATCCCCATAAATTTCAAATCCATCTTGCCAGCCTGTAAAACCCATTCAGAGCCATTCTGATCGTACAGCGCCCAATAAAGGGGAATAAAACAAAATACAATCAATACTTTGGATAGCTTACGCAGTCTTTGAGAGAAACTGAAATTGTTATGTTGGAGAGAAGGTTTAATGATTTTATATTTTTTTCTGCCGGCTACAAATATTAGCAATGCGGCAAGCATTAATGCCCCGGGAACCGCAAAGGCAACAGCTCCTCCGTATTTGTCTTTTAAAACCGGTGTAAGCAACATTGAAAAAAATGCACCCAAATTGATAGAAAAGTAAAATATGCTGTATAGCTTATTAATCCTAGGGTCATCTTCGTTTTCGAACTGGTCGCCTACCATTACGCTCACATTTGGCTTTACTCCTCCTGCTCCCAAGGCTATTAGCATTAATCCAGTGAAAAATAAATGATAATTATTTTCAAAGATGGCAAGGAAAAGGTGGCCTATTACATAAATGATACTGAGGTAAAGGATTGTATGATATCTTCCTAACCATCGGTCTGCTATTAGTCCACCAATGATACAACAACCATAAGAAATGGCTGTGAAAAGATGAGTAACCTCGTTGCTGCGTGCCTCTGCAAGGGGCTGTAAATCTGCTGCCTGCTGAGGATTAAAGAAGTTGCTTACAAGGAACGTAGCCAATATGGCTTTCATTCCATAAAAACTAAATCGCTCTGCAAATTCTGCGCCAACAATGTATGGTGCAGACGGTGGATAAATTTTACTCCAGTCTTTGAAAATTTTCACGAAACCTTTTTGAAATAATCTCAATATTCAATAACTGTTAGTGTCCTGTGTGCAGCATCAGGTAGAGTAACTGGTTCGCAGAATATGGTTCTGGTGATATTTCCGGTTCTCCTCCACTCCACTGTGAGCGTGTAAGTGGATCCGGGAGTAACATTAATTGGCCTTGAGAAGCTTAAGTTCCATCCTGTGGTTACTCCAGTTAAGTCATCATAATCTGCTCCTACTGCAACAGTTCCTCCTATTGAAGTGCCATTAAGTAAAACTCTTGCCCAAACGTTTTGTTGAACACTTCCAGTGGAAGGATCGCTTCTTCCGGACATGGTAAGTAATACTAAAGCATTGTTAGTTTTTGCAGTGAAGGTTAAGGATAACCCTGTACTAGTAAATGTAGTGGAATTCATACTAATATCAGTTGTACCTGTCACGGAATAAATACTGGGTACAGAAGTAAAAGTTACATCACCGTTGGCATCAACACCAATTGGCCGTGGATAAGATGCAACTGGGAAACCGGTGTTCGTGGCATTTAAGCCATTAATTCTAAGAGTGGGGTTATAAATAGTTACTGTACCTGTTCCGGAACCTGGGTTTGTAGAAGGGTTACCGGCAATATGAAGCTTTCGCGCAGGAACGGCAGTACCTATTCCCACATCCCCTGCTGTAGTAATGCGTATGGCCTCTGTGTTGTTTGTACGAATGGACAGCGCTTGGTTATCTGTAGTGCCCAGAAAGTTGGTAGTTGGAGTAGTTCCTGAGTTGCCTTGTGTGAGCCATGCAGCGCTTGTAGTAGTAAAATTGTCGGGAAAGTTGGTTTGAAGGTTAAGTGTTCCATTTGCATTAAAGCTCAA
>JAVQWQ010000087.1:0-9470 GCA_033578915.1 Chitinophagales bacterium
AAAAAAAACTTACGGCAAGATAAAGTAATATTATATTTTCATGGAGGAGGATATGCAGTGGGTGGAATCGAAACCCATCGGGCGTTATGCACTCAATTATGTAAATACTCAGGTGCAAAGGTTTTGATTATAGAGTATCGTTTAGCTCCCGAACACCATTATCCGGCCCCTATTGAAGATGCTGTAAGTGTTTTTAAATGGTTGCTCGGGCAAGGCTATACCTCGCAAGACATTTGCTTTGCAGGCGACTCGGCCGGAGGAGGAATTACCATTAGTGCTTTAGCATACCTGAGAGATAACAATTTGCCGCTACCCGCATGCGCGGTAGTTTTCTCACCCTGGCTTGACCATACATTCAGCGGAAAGAGTTATACTACCAAGCGCGACAAAGACCCTATGCTGGTATATGAGGCTTTTCCTATCTGGAGCAAAGCTTATCTTGGAGAAGCTCCTCCGGATGCACCATATGCCTCACCTATTTTTCATTCACTTTCGGGATTGCCGCCAATACTTATTCAGGTTGGAGAGGATGAGATGCTGCTGGACGATTCGGTGCGCCTGGCTGAGAAAGCACAACAGGAGGGGGTGCAAGTAGAGCTGCAAATATTCAAGGGCCATTTCCATGTGTTTAATGCATTTTGGAAAATACTCCCATCCGCACGAAAAGCAAACCAACTGGCAGGCCTTTACATTGCAAGGCATCTGCAAACCAGTATCATATCAAATGCACAAACAACCCATCACGCAGCTTAGGTTCAAACCAAGTACTTTTTGGCGGCATGACACAGCCGGCATCAGAAACAGCCATTAGCTGAGTTAAACTAACCGGATAAAGAGAGAAGGCAACAGCCATCTCACCGCTGTTTACTCTCTTCTCCAACTCGCTCAACCCCCTGATTCCTCCAACAAAATCAATGCGCTTATTAGTACGGGGATCGTCAATACCCAGCAAAGGGCCTAACAAATAGTCTTGCAATATAGATACATCTAAAGAACCAATAGGGTCGTTTGAGATAATATTAGGCTTTGCGGTCAGTTTGTACCATGTAAAATCCAGATACATGCCAAATAGATGTGGAGACTCCGGCTTGTATGGGGTATCTACTTGCTGCACCTCGAAATTTACTGATATTTCTTCTATCAATTTTGAAGGAAGTTTACCATTCAAATCTTTTACCACGCGGTTGTAGTCCAAGATCTGAAGCTGTGAGGCTGGAAATAACACTGCCAAAAAGTAATTATAAGGCTCTGTACCGGTATGTAAAGGATTGTTTTTTCTCCTTTCCATACCTACTTTAACAGCACTTGCCGCACGGTGATGGCCATCAGCTATATACAAGGCTGTTACCTCTTTTTCAAACAATTCCATCAAACGCTGTATGGTCTCAGCTTGCTTAACCTGCCAGACTTCATGTTGTATTTCATCGTTGGAGACAAAGCTAATGATAGGGTTGGCAGAAGTGCTTTGCTTAATAATATCATTAATTTCAAGATTATCTTTAAAAGTGAGGAAGATTGGCCCTGTTTGTGCGCTCAAATGTTGCATGTGCCGAATGCGGTCGTTTTCCTTTTCGGGGCGTGTGTGCTCGTGTTTTCGGATAATATCATCTACATAATCATCTATCGAGCAACAAGCTACTAATCCTGCCTGCCTACGATGATGCATGGTAAGCGCATAGACATAAAATGACGGATTTTGATCTTTTTCCAAGATTTTTTCCCGGACAAAACGGTTAAAGTTTTCTCTCGCTTTTTCATACACCTCATCAGAATGAGGATTTGTTTGATTCGGCAAATCAATTTCTGCCCGAGTTACATGAAGAAAACATAAAGGATTGTCTGCAGCCATTTTTCGGGCTTCTTCAGGGTTCATAACATCGTAAGGAAGAGAAGCCACGAGATGAGCAATATCCGGCCTTGGCCTAAGTGCGCAAAATGGTCTAATGATAGGCATGACGTAAAGTTTATTTGCTAAAGGATCTTCTATCTGAGCGGCCTCTGAATAGCTTTTCAAATTCTACTGCATGAAATACTATGACGGCAACGCCCACACAAATGAGAAATTCAGTGGTAGAAAGGGGTTGAGTACGAAAAATTTTATTAGCTGGCGGCCAATAAATGACTATAATCTGCAAAACTACCGTCAACAGAACTGCTCCCAGCAATTGTATGTTGGAATGAAACCCTCTACTGAATATAAATTCTTTATCTGTTCTTATAGCTAATACATGGCCTAATTGGGCAAACGCCAATGAAGTAAAAACTATGGTTTGCCAGTTGCTATGCTCTGTTTTGATTGCCCATAGCTGAACCCCGAGAACTGTGAGCGCCATCAGCAACCCTACCCATACGATGTGAAGCCCTATCCCTTGTGCAAAGAGACTCTCGTTGGTAGGCCGCGGAGGCCTTTTCATGATGTTGCGCTCCTCCTTTTCTCCGGCAAGGGCAAGTCCCGGAAGACCATCTGTTACTAAATTAATCCAAAGAATGTGGATCGGAAGTAATGGAATAGGAAGCGCTAAAAAAGGCGCAAGAAATATTGTCCATATCTCAGCGCTGTTGCAGGTCATAATATATTTTACAAACTTTCTGATATTATCATATATCCTACGCCCTTCGCGTACTGCTTTTACAATAGTAGCGAAGTTGTCATCCAGCAAAATCATGTGTGAGGCCTCTTTGCTCACATCTGTTCCCGTTATTCCCATCGCCACACCAATGTTTGCAGCCTTCAGCGAAGGCGCATCATTTACTCCATCACCGGTCATAGCCACAAAATGGTTTTTTTTCTGTAAGGCTTTGACAATCCTTAGCTTTTGCTCAGGGGACACTCTCGCATAAACACTTATTTTTTCGATATTAGATTCAAAGTCATGATCACTCATTTGCAATAGCTGTGCCCCGTTAACTACCAGGTCCCCTTCTCTCAAAATACCAATCTGCCTGGCAATCGCAGCGGCCGTAGCAGGGTGGTCGCCCGTAATCATTACCGGCCGAATGCCGGCAGATATGCAATCGTTTATGGCAGGTTTTACTTCTTCGCGGGCCGGGTCGAGCATGGCAGCCATACCGCAAAATTTTAGGTCTTTTTCTACCGTATCATATGTAAAAGGATTGGGCAAGGATGGAATTATGTTATAAGCAAAAACCAACACACGCCATCCATTGTCAGCCCATTGAGTATTTGTCTTCGCAATCAGTTCGATATTTTCAGAAGGGTGCAGGCGCGAGATAATTGATTCTGCAGCACCTTTACACAACACGATATACTTATCCATGAAGCGATGAACAGTCGTCATACACTTTCTATCAGAATCAAATGGCAGTTCTGCAACTCTGGGAAGCATTTCAACAATCCGAAAAAATTTATCATCCCCAACCTGGCCTTTTACATATTCCACCAATGCCATTTCAGTTGGGTCGCCTGTAAGGTGCATTTCACTAGAAAACTTTACATCATGGTTCAGCGCGAGTCCTGCTTCAAAGATGTTGAAACCATCACTAAATGAATATAGCTGAGGCGAGGAAAGAGTCTCTACAACCTTCATTTTGTTTTGGGTGAGGGTTCCGGTTTTGTCGGAACAGATGTATGTAACAGAACCTAAGGTTTCTACTGCCGGAAGTTTTCTTATCAATGCATTCTGCTTCATCAGGCGGGCAGCGCCTCGGGCAAGGGCAACAGTAATAAGGGCTGGTAGCGCCTCGGGAATGGCAGCTACCGCAAGGCTCACCGATACCAGCAACATTTTAAGCAAATCCTCTCCACGTAGCATTCCCACTACGAAAAGAAGCGCACATATAGCCAAAATGATGTAAGTGAGCTTTTTACCGAAATCTGCCATCCGGCGCTGCAGCGGAGTGGGTTCATTTTCCTCTTGCAACATGCGGGCAATTTTTCCAATCTCCGTTTCCATGCCCGTAGCTACAACCAAACCCTTACCCCTGCCGTTGGTAACGAGTGTGCCTTTAAATGCCATATTAACACGATCGCCGAGAGGAATCTCCACATCGGAGAGCGCTTCTGTTGTTTTATCAGTTGCTACTGATTCTCCTGTAAGCGCTGATTCGTCTATGCGAAGGCTATGACTTTCTGTGATTCGAAGGTCGGCAGGGACTGAATTACCTGCCTCCAGCAACACAACATCCCCCGGAACAAGCCCCGAAGACTGAATTCTTTGCGGGCGGCCATCGCGCAAGACTTCACACAAAGGCATGGCCATTTTTTTTAATGCCTCCATGGCTTTCTCTGCGCGATACTCCTGGATGAATCCAATTAATGCATTTAAAAAAACTATTACGGCTATAATAATTGTATCTATCAAATCTCCCAACAAACCCGACAGAACTGCTGCTGCAAGCAGGATGATTATCATAAAATCCTTAAACTGATAAAGAAAGAGAAGCCATATCGGCTTTTTCTTCTTCTCTTCTAGCTCATTAGGGCCATACTCGGCAAGACGGATATTGGCCTCTGAGCTGGTAAGCCCTTCGGCATGAGCGCTGGTAAGTTCAAATGCCTTTTCGACAGAAAGCGTGTGCCAATTCATTATTAATATATAATTAGTTTAGATCATTTGCAGATTTGCCATGAATTTCCCATTCTGTAAGATTTTGCGCAGTAATATGGGCAATAGCTTCAAGTGCCTCTGCAGTTAAAAAGGCCTGATGTCCGGTAAGAATAACGTTTTTCATTCCTTTTAAAATCATAAAGTGAGGATCGGTGAGAACACTAGTCCGGTGGTCGTAAAAAAACAACCCTTTCTCCCGTTCATAAACATCTAAACAGGCGCCGGCAATTTGTTTGTGCATCAAAGCATGGATAAGCGCTTCGGTATCTATCACTGCTCCTCGTGCGGTATTTATTAGGATTGCATTGCGCTTCATCAGAGCAAACTCATTCTTACCCAGCAAATGATATGTAGAAGAGTTCAGAGGACAGTGCAGGGATACAATATCACAGCGCATTAGCAACTCTTGAAGAGAAACATATTCTATTTCAAGTTCCGGAGCATGTGGATTTAAAACAGGATCATTCGCTAAAAGACGAGTCCCAAAGCCCTTCATAATACGTGCAAACGCAATACCAATTTTTCCTGTGCCCACTATACCAACCGTTTTGCCGTGAATATCAAAACCTGTCAGTCCATCTAATCTGAAATCCTGAAGTCGCATAAGCTCTCTGGCCTCAAACAATTTTCTGTTTAAAGCGAGCAACATTGCTACGGCATGCTCAGCAATAGCATAAGGCGAATATTCAGGAACCCGCCCCACTTTAATACCCAGTGATTTGGCAGCTTCAATATCCACATGGTCAAAACCAGCAGAACGCAGCGCGATGAATTTTATACCGTAGTGATGAAGTATCTGCAAAACCGCTGAACTTCCGTCATCATTTGAAAACAGAGATATTGCATCAAAACCTTTCGCTAAATGAGCTGTATCAGTATTTAAAGCTAGTTCTGTAAAATGCATGTAATGATGTTGTGCGGCTTTTTCTAAAAAAGGCCTGTCGAAATTATGCACACTGTAAACAAGCGCTCTCAAACGTTGCTGTTTTTAGCTCTTGCAGAATTAATCATGATGATTTCTGTAATGTTTTCCAAATCTACCACGCCCAGCAACCTTGAACCTTTTAAGACTAAAATTAACGGAACTCCTGTTTGATGAAATTGTTGAAAAAGCTCGTTGAGCGACAAATCAGCGTCAACGGTAACAAGATTATTGTCTGCAATGCTTCCCACTGGAGCATGCTCTCCTACCGTTGTGATACCTTTAATAATTTGATCTCGGCCTACCACGCCATAAGGCTCTCCGAAACGGGTTACCAGGAAATTCTTTGATTCTCCATTAAGCAATAGAGCAATAGCATCTGAAATGGGTTGGTTAAAATCGAGGGTTTTGTAGTCAGTCATTACTGCATCTCCCGCAGATTGATGTGTGATAAATGACTGAGCTTTTACCATCTCTGCTTCGGTGTATGCTCCGAGTATAATGAAAAGCCCTATGAAAATAAGGAATGGATTTGAATAAAAACCCCAAATCACAAATAGGACTGCAACAATTTTTCCAATCGTAGCCGCGATTTGTGTGGCCCGTACCCTGTTAATTTTCATACTTAACAACGCCCTAAGCACCCTTCCGCCATCCATAGGAAAGGCAGGTATGAGATTAAAAAGCGCTAACCACACATTCACTATTCCCATCATGGGCAGATAGGTATCTTGATTAATCAGAATATTGCCTCTTGAAGCACTGCTGGCAAATTCCTCATTAAATATAAAGGGGGACAAAGCAAGCATGATCACTACATTTACAGCAGGCCCGGCCAGCGCTACCCATAGTTCTTGAATAGGCTTTTCGGGCATACGCTCTAATCTTGCCACTCCTCCAATGGGATATAATGTGATGTCTTTAGTATGTATTCCGAATTTTCTGGCCGTTAAAGCATGTCCAAATTCATGCAGTGTAACACAAACAAATATTCCGAGCACGAATAAAACAGACCAGCCAATATGCACGATGTCTTGCCCTTCGCTGGCATTGCGATAAATGATGTACAATATCAAAAGAGCAAAAGTCCAGTGGATATCCACCTTTATACCCATAATTTTTCCAAACGAGAGGCGCATGTTATTTTCATTTTATCAATCATTGCAATAATACGGTGATAAAGCCAATAGCTGAAATTTCTCAACAGGTGATGTTAGATTTATAGATAATTTTAATCCAGCAAAGAGGTTATCAAGTCTCTCGTATTTCCAAAACGCAGGCGTGCAGTGAAACTGATTCTTTCGTAAAATCTTCTGATGCCGAGAATATTCTGCTGGTTTTCACGAATATTTTTTGTGGTTACGAGTGGAAAATGAAACTCAAAAGTATTCTTCCAACCTATGGAAAAGCCTGCTTCAGCTGCGAATTCAAACCGTTCAAGTTCATTGTATATCGCGGCTGCGGATGCCCACGGATACAGCGGAACAGGCAGCGGCAGCGATGAAGAGAGATTTGCGCTCATCAGAAAATTTCTGGTTGCGCCAAATGTGGTAAGCGACCGGAAAGCACCTTGAGCATAAGCTATCTGTCTTGCAAATATCCGATCTGTCCCGTTTCGATCTATAAATGTTTCATCAAACATGTAGTCGCGTTGCAGCCAATAAATAGGGTTGCGAACGGTGTTCATGCTCAGAAACATGCGCGGTACTGGGGCGTTGATATCACCGGCCGCTTTGAAATACAAAGGGGTACCTCCTGCAAACACTCTGATGTTGAAACCTTTATTCCCCTGCGGATAGCTAATTGTAAAATCTGCTTCCGCGCTCAATTGCAAAAAATAATCTCCCTGGCGCACAAAAGCCTTGACCTGCATCGGATGAAGCGTAGTCTTGCGTTCATATGCGTAAGACACTTCATTTACAAAATAATGCTGCGTTCTGCTTATCGTTTCTTTTTGCTGCCTGAAATTATAACTTAACCAGATATTGGCACTGCGCACAAACAGAAAATGCGTGTGTGGACTGCGTGCGCGCTTCTTTTTAAACTCCACAAATACAGAAGGCTCAACTTTATTGTATTGCAAAGACTCCGGAAACAAAAGATAGCTATATCTTTTTGCTTGTATTCCGAAATACAGATGTTGAATACTGCCTGTTTCGGGATAAAAGTGATACTTCATATTCATGCCTCCTACAATAGTTCGTGCGGCTGTGCTGTAAGCCGGCGCTATCAGGTAGGTAAATTTTCGGGATGGGAATATCGGATGGTAAAAGGCAATGCCAACCATAGTTTTATCATAATTATTCCAGCCCAGCCATGGAGCAAAACATATATGCGTCTTAAATGGATTTTCTAAACTTTGCAGAAACTGCAATCTTAACGGAGGGGTCTTTTTGGCCAATCTTTTCAGATAGTAAAAATTATTTTGAGGCCAGATGTCCAGAGTTATCAGCCCTGTATCTATGGCTATGAATTTATCTTTAATGACAAGTGGCATAGCAGGTGCACCCGCTATAGTTTTATCTATCTCTAATGAATAAATCCCTTTTTCTTTCTCCTTCACTTTTTTGATAGCGAAATCATTTTTTATCGTTGTAGAGAGAAGCGTATCAAACCACCAAGAAAGATTTTTCCCGCTGACCTGCTCAAAAATTTCCCTGAAATCCCGAGGGCCGGGATGTTTAAATTTCCACTTATCATAATACGTTTTCATGGCAAGATTAAATGTGTCTTCCCCTAAATAACTACTTAACCATTCGAGCATCAACGCTGTTTTCAGATACACAACCACTCCGGTATTTTCGGGCGTAAACACATCTGCTGGTAGCGAAGCGGGCTGATCGCGGTTTTCTCTGGCCTGCATCAGGTAGGCAAGATAGTTGAGATCGCTCCTCTTCCATCGCTGAAGGTCGAGCAATCTGCCAAGCTTTGAATCGGCAAATTTTCCAAACAACTTTCTGCCCGGATATTTCCATTGCATGTATTTTCTCTCGTAGTAGCTGTTGACCCCTTCGTCCATCCAGGGGTTCAATCGTTCATTTGTGCCGAGAATTCCATAGAACCAATTATGCCCAACTTCGTGAGTAATAATTTCATCTAAATTCTCCGCGCTATTCGCTCCTGTAATCACGGTAATGGTTGGATACTCCATACCGCCTCCAGCCTGGAGTGCTCCTTCCACCGCGGTTACAACATCGTATGGATATTCACCTACCAAACGGCTGTAAAACAATATCGCATCTTTCAGGTAAGCTGTTGCATTTTTCCATATCTCGTAGCTCGAAGGTAAAAAGAGCGCTGTACATGTTACAACCCGACCCGACTGAGGCAGTTTGACCGTATCCCGCATAATCCGGTAGCGCTTATCTGCAAACCATGCAAAATCATGTATATTATTTTGACTGTAGCTTATAGTTTTTTTTGCGTTGGATGATGCCGGAAAATCATCGCTGTTTTTTTGTCGCTTCTTTAGCATTGAGCGATTAGGAAACGAATCAGAACTAAATACCTGTATTAGTGAATCTATCCACCGCTGCTCTTCCGGGCTTTGCAGAATTCCTGTCGCGCCAACTATATAATTTGCCGGCAACGTTATTCTCACATCAAAAGAGCCATATTCGCTGTAAAATTCACCCATATCGAGGTATGGCATAGGGTGCCAGCCGTCCTTATCAAAAACTGCCGGCTTGGGATACCACTGCGATATTTGATAAGATTGACCTACATGCCCTAATCTGGAAAAGGTAAACGGAATCTTGACTTTAAAAGGCGTGGTTATCGTAATGCTATTACCAGGCTCAAGTGGTGTGTTCAGCGTTATAACAGCAAGGTCCGGATGCTGCGGATGATAGGCCCATCGCACCGCCTCTGCATTCACTTTAAAGTCAATATCGGTAATCTCTCCACGCTCTCCAGCCCTAGCAAAATGAAAATCTTTTCGCCCGTTTTCGAGAAGCTGTTTGGCAAAGGCGGTTTGATTG
>JAVQWQ010000087.1:9480-9736 GCA_033578915.1 Chitinophagales bacterium
ATTGTCGCGATAAGCATTCGGCCACAAATGCATCCATATTTCGCGAAGCGTATAAGGCGAATGATTGAGATATCTTATACTTATAAATCCGTTGAGCATATGCCGCGTATCATCGAGTTCTACATCAATTTCGTAATGTACTTCCTGCTGCCAGTATTCTGTAGCAATAGAATTGCATACCAATGCAACTATCAAAAAGAGTAAGAATAAATACTTCATAAATTTTGAGTAACAAGCTGCTGCATAAATAAAAAAG
>JAVQWQ010000088.1:0-9330 GCA_033578915.1 Chitinophagales bacterium
ACAACATACACAGATGGCTCATCTGTAGAAAAGACCTATTTTTCTGTTGGCGGTGGTTTTGTTACAGAGGAGCATGCGACAGAAACGCAGAAACAGGCGGTGCGGCCGAAATACATAGTTCGCGATGCCGAGGAGCTTCTGGACAACTGTATGCGAGCGGGTATAAGCATTGCTCAACTGGTAAAGGAAAATGAAATGGCCTGGAGGCCTAATGAACAGACGCTTTCAGCTATTTTGAACATATGGGAAGTGATGAGCGACTGTATTTTTCGCGGATGTTATGCCGAGGGGGTTTTACCGGGCGGCCTTAATGTGGCCAGGAGGGCTGCTTCTCTAAACAAAAAATTGCTTGGAACGGAGAAGGCAAATCAAGTTGGTTCAGACAAACGGGCTTGGATGCAGGCTATCGCAACTTCGCAACCTTCATTTCAGAATATTTTGGACTGGGTGAGTTGTTTTGCGCTTGCCGTAAACGAAGAGAATGCCTCTTTTGGCAGAGTGGTTACGGCTCCTACCAATGGCGCTGCGGGAGTTGTGCCAGCGGTATTGATGTATTATTTGCTCTTTGTAAAAAAGACATCAGAAAAAGAAAGTGACGCAGTAGTAGATTTTTTGTGCACTGCCTCTGAGATCGGCTCTTTGTTTAAAAAAGGTTCTACGATATCGGCTGCGATGGGAGGCTGTCAGGCAGAAATAGGCGTTAGTAGCGCAATGGCAGCGGCCGCGCTGGCCGAGCGGCTTGGCGCCACACCCCAACAAGCGCTTCAGGCTGCAGAAATTGCCATGGAGCATCACCTGGGGCTGACCTGCGACCCTGTGGGTGGATTGGTGCAAATTCCGTGCATTGAAAGAAACACGATGGGGGCCATCAAGGCAATCACAGCGGCACAGCTTGCCTTGCGCAGCGACCCTGAGCGTGCCAAGGTGAGCCTCGACACTGTGATCAAAACGATGTGGCAGACGGCTCTCGACATGAGCTACAAATACAAAGAGACGGCCGACGGAGGCCTTGCCGTTCACGTGCCTTTAAACCTTCCGGAATGTTGAGTTTTTTAGAAAATTAAGCGATGAGGAAAGTGGCATCAACAGCATAAGTAGTGCAGGTATCCGATACCTGATAACTGAACCAGCAACAGGTGTGGTGATTCCGATAACAGCTAACAACAAAAAAGCATAGCCTATACATATCAAACTGATTTTAAACTCGCGATGATTAAAACTTTTCATTCGAAGGAGCATCCCCACGAAAAGTGCAGTCAATAGTATGTTCTCTGCCGTTGCTGCCCATAGCAAGGGATTGCTACCCATGTTTTTCGCTGGCATAAACCATGTATTTAGAAGCCCGCAGAGGCCGCTGTAGATGAAAGACTTCAGTTCACCAGAGTGAATCTCAGGTATTGACATTATGCTGCCTGATTGCATATACACGGCAAGATTGTACATGTCGCGCTGTTTCTGTTCAAGACCACCGGCAATAAGGCCATCCAACAAAAAATGATCTGAGAGCCAGGCGGCAATGAGTATAATAAATACTGTTGCTGCAAATATCAAAATAGTATTGCGCTTGTGTTGCACGCGATGTATGGCGATATATCCGACTCCTGCACATAAGAAACACGCGAGCACATACACTTTTAAAAAAAACAATAGAATAAATAATCCTATTATGAAAGGTAAATACATCCACTGAAACGTCTTTATAAAACGATATAAGCTAAGGATAAATAAACCAAATACGGCAACGAGAAGTGTTTCTTTGAGCAGAACACTTGTCCAAAAGTTAACAGAAGGAAATAATAAAATTAAAGGAGGCGCATAGCGGGCGTTGGGCAGAAGCTGTTCGCTTAACTTTGCAAAAGCGAAGACACCTGTGAATCCTATCAGCGCACCAAAGAGAGAATGAATAAAAATATTTTTCAATGAAATGAAAGCCAACAAGGCATTAATTTTAATGATAAAGCGGCTGTCGTTATACACCATGCTCCGCACCTTTGGATACCAGTGATTTAATTCGGAGATGAGCGCTTTTGTTTGAGGGTTTTCTGTATGTATTTCGAACATCAAGCGCATGAACTGCGCCGGAGAGCGGTAGAAAATTTCCTGCAGTTTCACTCCATCTTCGAAGTATTTATAAATATCAGCATGTTCTCTGTCGGTATAGTAATACGTATATAGCAAGGTGAGCGCTACACTCATCAATACTTTAAACATGAAAGCAGCAATAATCCAAGGCTTGTCTAACTCTTTTAAACGGAACCACGTAATTTTATGGAGCATCAAAATGAATAGAGCCAGATATATCAAATACACCAAAAACTCATAAATCGTTGGCATGAAGACTTAGTGTGCTCTAAAATTATTTTTAAAATATGATGCGGGAACAGTTTCTCTTTGTTCTGTAAATAAACATACAATCTTAATTCAAAATAATATGCTTTGTTTCTGATGCTGTTCCGAAAATGATCTTCCAGTACAAACAAGTGAACAATCATTTTTATTCAATAGGTATTCATCAAGAAAAATTACTTTGAGGTTTATTTTGCATTTTTGAGATATGAGAAAAAAAATTGTTGCCGCTAATTGGAAGAGCAATTTACTTGCCGATGAAGCGGTATCGCTTGCCCGCCAAATTTGCACTAGTGATATTCCGAAATCAGCGGAAATTATTTTGCTTCCTCCGATGCCATACCTGTTTCAGATTGCTCAAATGGCAGGAAATACGATACAGATAGGCGCTCAAAATTGCAGTATGTATCCGGAAGGCGCATACACCGGCGAAGTTACAGCACGGCAACTAAAAAGCGCTGGAGCTAAAATAATCCTTACAGGGCATAGCGAGCGCAGGCAACTTTTTTCAGAAAACAATACCGTAGTAAAACAAAAAATAAATAGGATTCTGGATGCAGGGCTATCTGTAATGTTTTGTTGTGGCGAGCCTCTTGAAGTGCGTAAAGAAAAAAAACACATTGATTTAGTTCATCAGCAATTGGAGGAGAGCTTGTTTCATCTTGGCCCCGAACAATTCTCGCAGGTAATCATTGCGTATGAGCCGGTATGGGCGATAGGTACAGGTGTTGTGGCGACCCCTGATGAGGCTCAGGAGATGCACGCCTTTATTCGCTCAGCCATTGAATCGCGCTACGGAGGTGCAGTAGCCAAAAGTACGGCTATCCTTTACGGAGGCAGCGTGAAACCTGATAATGCCCCTACACTGTTTGCCTGCGAGGATGTTGATGGCGCACTAGTAGGTGGCGCATCGCTGAATTACAACGATTTTATCAAAATTGCTCAGGCAATACACTATCATACTCACGCTTGATGATAAAACAAATTCATTCGTTTGAATATTTCCTTTTAGCGATTAACGAGCTAAATGAAACAGAGAAACAATTATATGAAGCTGCCTTAAGCGCCATTGCGCAAGCTTACGCTCCCTATTCAAATTTCCGTGTGGGATGTAGTATATTACTCTCTTCTGGAAATATTGTTTGTGGAGCAAACCAGGAGGTGGCTTCTTATCCGGTGTGTTTATGTGCAGAAGGGGTAGCTCTGAGTACAGCCTCATCAAAACATTCCGAAGAAACAATAGTAGCTATGTTTGTCGCTGTAAAAGGAAAAGATGGATGGGTCTATGATGTGGCGCCTTGTGGGGTGTGCAGACAAAGAATTCTGGAATATGAAAAACGATATAGACAAAATATCGCATTGTATTGGCCGGTGTCTGAAAAAACAATTTTAAAAGTATCTTCCATAAAACATCTGCTTCCTTTTGCCTTTTCGGGAGACAAATTAGAGTCTCCGTGAAACAACACACAAGTGTTTTGCCAGTGATTGGACTAAGCCTGTAAGTTTTTGATGTTTTAATCAAACATCATACGTTTTTAAAAGGGCGGAGAAGAATGTCGCATAAAACAACAAGAGTCCTTTCAAATTATTATGCCTGAATGCTGTGTCCTGCAAAGACTATAAAAATGAATACCGGGCTGCTGCCCTTGTTTAATCTAACGAACGATACTGATGATTTTGGTTACCTGTCCTGATATGGTTTGAAGTTTCACACAGTACAAACCATTTGGAAGCGTAGTGGTTTGAATTAATCCATTTTTGTTGCCAATCTCTTGGGAGATGAGCATCGCGCCCGACACATCATAAACTTTAGCATGAATTACCTTGTGCGTTGATGTAATGTGGAGATAATCTGTTGATGGGTTGGGATAGAGTAATACGTTTGGTTGAGTTATATTTATCTCAGATAATGAAGATGCACGAAAAGCAATAACGTCACATATGGTTTCTACACATCCGCTGGTGTGATTTATAACGGTAATACACAAATTGTAGTTTCCTTCTTCTTCAAAGGTGTAGCCGCTGTTGGGTAGCTGGCCATTAGCGCTGTTGGATACCGCTACATTTCCATCTCCGTAGCTCCAGTATATAGTTATGCTATCATCGGCGGAGTTTTGTGGGAAGTCGAAATGAAAGACAACAGAATCTTTGCCACTGATGCTGTCATATACTATATCCCATCCGTTATATCCTGAACAGTTGTAATCGGAATAGGGCAGCAGAAAGAGGCATAACGTATCGCCACAATTTTCAAGAGAGTCGAACACATACAGGCAAACATTGTACTGACCGGCAATGGTGTCGCTATATGTGTGAACAGGATTGTATTCATAGGAGACTGCTCCATCTCCGAAATCCCATTTTACAGAAAGGGATAATGCCGAATGTGGGTAAGTAGGATCGTTGGGAGCGGCAAAATACATAAAATGAACCGTGCGTTTGTCCTGCGCTATATCATAAAAGAAGTAAGTGGTTACAGGGCATTCGTCTTGTCCATAGCCCGGACAAACACCTGGTATAAACTTTGTAACACCATTTTTAATAGCTTCGCAATCGTTACCATAGGTAATTCCGTTACAGCCACACACAGGATCATACACCAGGGGGCAAATACCGTTGGGATTGATTTTAGAAGAATCAATACAAGAGTTAGGGTTTGCCGAGATCGAAAAGCAAATAAATAATACTGAAATTAACAGAGACATTTTATGGGAAATTCTCTGCATCATCGTATTAGTTTTATTGAACAACGCATAAAATTAATAAAACGGTGCTTTGCCTTATATTTTTTTCATGCTATACATCATAAATGTCACAGAAAACTATTTCAATTTCTTAGTATAAAAAACTTATTGATTTCAAAATCACAACAAGCTATGAATAGAAGGTAAAATACTATTAATCTAGCCTTGCTCCAACCACTACATTTTTTTTGAAGCGTTTGGTTTTTCCTTCGAGGTTAAAAACCTCAGCAAAAATGGTATAAATACCTGTCCTGGCTTTTCTTCCTTCATCATCTGTACCGTCCCACTGAAAGACTCCTTCAGCGCCCAGCGTCTCAGCTTTAACAAGATATTTCACCTGCCTGCCAACAGCATCAAAAATTCGTATGCTTATCTGATAGCCGGGTTCGGTAAACTTATATTTTATGAGGGTAAAGTCTTTAAAACCATCATTGTCCGGCGAGAACACCTCCGGCTCTACCGATAGGGCATCATCACTGATTCCGGTCGCATAAAACTGCGAATTCAGATAGGTAGGTGTGCCAAAGCCGATGTCACTGGCAGCAGAGTGCCAGTTGTTTTTATCGTTGGTGGGCTTTAGATAGTCTATACGTTCAAGGGATACGCCATTTTTGTCGTCCAATAATTTATAATGCCACTTGGAGGAGTACGCCAGGCTATCAATGATTATTCCTGAATAAGTTTTCAAAATAACAATGCCTTCCTTATCCGGGAAGTTAGGGAATCGCTTTACGCCTATTACTTGGGAAGGATTTTTTACAAAATATTGTTGTTGTACCACATTGGGTTCTGAAGTGTAAACCAAATATTCATCGGGAAATAGGAGAAATGGCTCTTGAAGCGTGTCAGATATTCCAAGTGATTTGAATGGATCTGCAACATCTCTTTCTTCAACTACCAATCGTGATATATCAAACTTTTTTTGAGTAGGATTGTAAATTTCTACGTAATCTACTCCTCCCGTTCGGGGATTAAACAATATTTCATTAATAACAAGTTCTCCTGTTTTTAAAGTATCGGGCACGGCAAATCGTGCTGTGTCGTTGATGCCTATTCCGTTTCCGCTGCAATCACTTACGCCCTTGACTTTAACGCTGTAAATGATACCGGGTTGAAAAGGTTGATTAAAGGTGAGCAGCACTCTGCTGAAAGCAAAAGGCAAGGCAACAGCAGCCGAAGGATTCCCTACATTGTTGTTCACTGTGTAATGATTGACATTTGCCGCAGAAGCGCTATCCAGTGTTTCCGAAAAAGTAATACTTAAGGTATTGCTATTGATTAACGCTGCTCGTATGATGTTGGGCAGTGTAGTGTCCGGGTTATTTGCACTAACAGCGTTGGGGGCGCCCGGAGTACCTCCGGTTGCACTGTTTGATGCAGTCCAGTTAAATGCTCCTCCACAGGGAAAATTCACGTCTATCATTTCTAAACTATAGCCGCCGCTTTTTTTGTTGTTGTCTCTGTACCAGCTATCGTTATATTCTACATAATGAATAAGATTTCCACGCTCGTCTTTAAGGTAAATGGCATCGCCTGTGTTGGTCAATGAGGGAAAACTGCTCACCCCTGCCGGAAAGGTAAAAGGCGAGAATTCTCCAACAGCCGTTGCAGCGCATACCAAAAGATAAGCGCCTGGCATCATCAATATATCGGGTAACTTTGCATCTGTTTTTGTGGTGGGTTTGCCGAGTATCCAATTTTTAAGCGATATCGCCTTGTTACTTCGATTATATAATTCCAGATACTCGCGGTTGGGCAGTTGAACAGGAGGATCGGGGTCTGCCATAATTTCAGTAATGATTATATCGTATCTATCGGCCACACGTGGAAAGGCAAGCAAGAGCGTGGTAGCGTTTATCCCGGACGAAACACAATTTTTTACTGAACTTACCGTGAGCTGATAAATTCTGGTTGTATCAAAAGGTTGGTTGTATAACAATAGTACATTGTTTCCGGCAACAGAATCAAAGACAACTGTTTGAGGATTGCCATATCCTGCGTCTAACACATAATGCTGAGGGTTGGAAGCGGATACCACATCGGCCGCCTGATTAAAAAACACGCGAATGGAAACGGTGCTGATGAAGAATGCATTACCTACCCTGAACTCAAGAGATAAATTAGGGTCGAATACGGAATTTGATTTTCCTGGTGTACCTCCTGTCTCATCTGTGCTGCCCAACCAGTTGCCTTCAGCAGCGCAGGGATTGTTGGGATTGCGCAACTCTAATGAATAACCACCTTGCTTTTTGGTATCATCACCATACCAGGCATCGTAATACACCAACGAATGGATAATTTGTCCTGTAGGATCGCGCAGACTAATAGAGTCTGAAGTGTTGTTCAGTGAAGGCAAAGTATTCACTTCTGCAACAACAGCGCCAAGCGATTTAAAAAATGCTGCGGAGTCTTTTCGCACAATTACAGCAAACCCCTTTGCCGGGATAAAAACATTAGGTAATACCGCAGTGGAACTGCGATCGGAAAAGCGCCAGCCGTTCAGATTAATGGGAAAATTCGTTCTGTTGTACAATTCAACATATTCAACATTTGGCAGCCCAACAGAAGGTTCGGGATCGGGCATAATTTCGTTGATAACTACATCGTAGGGTTTCGCTGGCCGCAGTATGATCACATCCGCTTTATTTTTTGCCGGAGAAATAGTTGCTCCCGCACAAGAAGTAACATTTTGAACGGTTACCGTGTAATTCAGGTTGGAGTCAATAGCTCCGCTGAAGGTGAGTGTTGCACTGGTGTAAGGAGGCTGAGCGCTTACTCCTGTTACTGTTAATCCATTATTAATTGCATAATGAGAAGGATTTAGCAGTGCAGCGCTATCAGCTGCCTGAGAAAAAGTAAGTTGTATCTGATTAGCCAAAATAAGCTGAGCGCTCACAAGGGCAAATGCGCCTCCATATTGATTATCCCAAACTGAATTTCTTCTTCCCGGTGTTCCACCGGAAATATCTGTAGAGGCAATCCAGTTTTGATTGTCTGGAAGACATGGGTTTTGAGGATTGATTCTCTCCAGCGAGTAGCCACCGTTTTTTTTCACGGGATCTGCATACCAAGCATCGCTATATACTACTGCATTGATGAGGTTATTGGCCGCATCAAAAAGTGAAAGAGAATCTTTGTCATTATTTAGCGAAGGGAGAGAATTTACAGGAATGGTAATTACACCGGAAGCGCTGAAAAGCGCTGCAGAATCTTTGCGAACAATAATGGCAGAACTATCCTGCGGAATCACTGCTGACGGCAGCGTTATGATTCCCGAAGCATCGGAAAATTTCCATCCATCAACATTTATGGGAAAAGGAGTTCGATTATGCAATTCTACATATTCTACTGCCGGAAGCGCTACTCTTGGCTCAGGGTCGGCCATAATTTCATTGATCACAATGTCGTTCTTTTTAGGGATGTAATAAGTGAAAGATAATGTCTGAGGCTGCATGATATTTCCTGCAAGGTCGCGGACATTGGTGAGCGACAATGCGTAATTATTTCCGCTCACCAGCGGGTTTGCCAGCGATAGACGCACAAGACTTTTATTTACAGCATCCACTACTGCTGATGTAGGGTTTCCTACACCTCCGCTAATCTGATAATTCGCCACATTCTGAGCTGAGGCGGCATCTACTGTTTCCGAAAAAATTACTTCCAACTGGTTGGCGCTGATAATATTCACTATAAGAGCGTAAGGCCTCACGGTATCGCCAACAATATTTCTGATGAGAATATCATCGAAGAAATACTTGTCGAAGCGAGAAGCTGTGGAGTAGCGGCAAAAGAAACCAAAATGTGAAGTTGAACTGAAAGTATTATCAGTAAAAGAACCGTAGTATGAGAAGTTGCTCCCACCATTTTTATCGGCAAACACATCCCATTTTCCTCCGGTTTTTCGAGTAATATAAAAGTTGATGTTTACGGTAGCAGCTGATGATGGAATTATCTCGGAGGAGGCAGTGAAGACCGGCGTGGTGGTCGTTCCACTTTGCCTGAATATTTTTATTGTGTCATTACTTCCCGTTTCTCCCAACTGCAAATAATATCCGTTCAAAGGACTGCGTAAATTGGCATTATCACTGGCAAGATAAACCCTCACAAAATTTGTGGAACTGGGATTGAAGCCCAGCGCTACTCTAAAACTAAACTCTGCCGAATCGAAAAGTGTGCTGGATGTGGCCAATGCAAGCGTATCGCCGGAGGCGCTGTTTCCATTGCTTTGTAATTCAAAGTT
>JAVQWQ010000088.1:9340-9587 GCA_033578915.1 Chitinophagales bacterium
CCGTTAACGATAAACTTAGTTGTTGTACCTGTCCAGGATGGATTGTTTGTAAAATCGCCATCGCTGAAATCTTCATTCACCTGTGAGAACATACACCACCAGCTCAATATAGCGAAAGCAACACATTTAAATTTTTTCATCTTCCGAATATAAACGATGAAGTGTTATGAAATCGTTATGTGCCTGAGGCCAGCCATTGATTCCAAAATTCCGGATAAGATTTTTTTACAACTTCAGGATGGTTGAT
>JAVQWQ010000089.1:0-9476 GCA_033578915.1 Chitinophagales bacterium
TCTTTTCTTTGTTTTAGTGGCTCCTTTTGCCGGAGCAAGGTTGTGTAATTCCATCTTATGATAACTTTTCAAGTGATAGCAATTGTTTTACCTTATTGATTTGTCCCTCTAATGAAGGATTCAACGTAAATTCCTTACTTGAACCGATTTTGGTTAAACCCAATGCCTTAAGCGTTCTCTTTATTCTACCGGAGTGATCAATACTGCTTTTTACCAATGTAACTTTGACTTTAGACATAGGACTCTTTATAAATTAACCTTTAAAAACCTTTTCTAAAGATACGTTTCTGTTGCGGGCAATTGTAGCAGGGTCGCGAAGATTGCTAAGCGCGGCAATGGTTGCTTTGATAACATTGGAAGGGTTAGAGCCTCCAAGTGATTTGGCAAGTACATCTTTTACTCCGGCGCTTTCCAAAACAGCACGCATGGCTCCTCCAGCAATTACGCCTGTTCCATGAGAGGCCGGTTTTAACATTACTTTTGCAGCACCATATTTCCCAAACTGCACATGTGGGATTGTTCCGTTGAAGACAGGAACGCTGACGAGATTCTTCTTGGCATCATCTATTGCTTTTTGGATAGCCTCCTGTACTTCGCGGGCTTTACCTAAGCCTTCACCAACAATGCCGTTGCCGTTGCCTACTACAACAGTAGCAGAAAAAGAGAACGTGCGTCCTCCTTTGGTTACTTTAGCTACCCTTCGGACGTTAACCACTTTTTCTTTTAGGTCAAGCTCGCTGGCTTTGAGTTTTGTAACGTTCAATCTTGCCATTTCTATATAATATAGTTTTACTCCTTATTAAAAGGAGTGCAAAAATACACATTTATAAATGAAAACAAAGCAATTTTTAAAGCGCTTTGGAGTTATACCGTTTCAAATTAAAGCAGGACTGAGAAGTCTCTGGGTATATTGCTATATTAAAGATTAATATTGGCAATCAGAGGAAATTATATTGACCGATTTACATCGAACCCCTCCAAATAATCTGCCACCCTTCTCACGAAACTGCCTCCCAATGCGCCATCAATAATTCTGTGATCATAGCTATGACTGAGAAACATCATATGTCGTATGCCAATAGTATCTCCGGATTCGGTTTCAATTACAACAGGTTTTTTCTTGATAGCGCCAGTGGCCAGTATTGCTACCTGAGGTTGCATAATAATAGGTGTACCCATCAGATTGCCAAAAGTACCCACATTAGACACAGTGTAGGTAGCTCCTTCAATGTCTTCGGGTCTAAGTTTATTATTCCGGGCGCGGTTGGCAAGGTCATTTACCTGTTTTGCGAGCCCAGCCAGGTTTAGCTGATCCGCATTTTTGATTACAGGAACAATAAGGTTTCCGGTTGGCAAGGCGGTAGCCATCCCAATGTTAATGTCTTTTCTAATAATTATATTCTTCCCATCAACGCTGGAGTTGACCATAGGGAAATCCTTTAGAGCTTTTACTACAGCTTCTATAAAAATAGGTGTATAGGTAAGGTTTTCTCCATAACGTTGTTGAAAGGTTTCTTTTACTTTATTTCGCCATAAAACTATATTAGTAACATCAGCTTCTACGAAAGAAGTTACATGTGCCGAGGTTTGCTTACTGCGAACCATATTTTCCGCGATAAGCTTTCTCATCCTGTCCATCTCTATGATTTCGATGTTTCCGGTGTAACTTTTTGCTTGAGGTGTCTCTTTGACAGTTACTACATTCTCAGATTCTGTTTGAACAACTTTTGCCTGTATTACACTTGAGGGAGCATTTCGTTTTTTATCTACATATGCTAATATATCTTTCTTGGTAACCCGTCCACCGGCTCCAGAACCGGATATAGTCTCAAGTTCAGCCATGCTGATTTTTTCTTGGCGAGCAATATTCAGCACTAAAGGAGAATAGAATCTTTCTCCGTTCTGTGAGGTCTGTTGTTGTTCTGCAGGCACAGATATTTCTTGTTTAAACGATTGGGCTACGGTTTCTGTAATAGGTTCAGCAGCAACTGCAACAGGCTCAGAAATATTAGTCTCAATAATAGCAACAGCTTTACCCACAGGAACAACGTCACCTTCTTTAAATAAAACTTCTTTCAATACTCCACCTACCGGAGACGGCACTTCGGAATCTACTTTGTCTGTGGCAATCTCCAAAACCGGTTCATCAGGGCGAATGGTATCTCCTGGTTTTTTCAACCATTTCAATATGGTGGCCTCGGTAATGCTCTCGCCCATCTTAGGCATAACTAAATCAAATGAAGGCATATCTGAGTTTATTATGGAGCTAATTTATAAATAATCGCACATCCTTCCTCAGTTTTGTGCTATGTACCGCAACACACAAGAGTTTTCATCAGAGAAAATTTTTGAAGCGACTTGATAAATGTCTTCTGAAGTTACTTTTCTATATCGCTCTTTATCTTCATTAACAGCATTGACATTTCCCAACATATCTGCGTAGGCAAGGTTCATGGCACGATTTAGAATGTTGGTGTCGCTGAATGCCATGTAACTCTCTACTTTATTTTTAACTTTAGTTAATTCATCATCTTTAATCTTCTCATGGCATAACTGATAAACCACTTCGTTTACGGCATTTTCTGCAGTATCAATATCGAATTCTGGATTGATTTTCCCTTCTACAATAAAAAGCCCCTTATCTATTGTCTCTGACAAATAACAAGACACCGAACTGAAGATTTTTTTCTCCTTTACGAGAATTTGATATAATCTTGAAGATGGTCCAGAAGATAGCAGGTCTCTGATAAGGTCTGTGGCATAAAAATCAGGTTCTGTACGCGCACACATATGCCATGCTTTGTATATCGCAGATGCAGGTACTTTTCTGGCAACCTCTTTAACTCTTTTGGTTTTTTGTTCAGGTTCAGAAGGAATATTCTTTTCCAGTTTTTTTTCTCCTTTTGGTATTGAGCCAAACCAACGTTCAGCCATGGAAAAAACATTCTCAGGATCAACATTTCCGGCAACAACTAGCGTAGCGTTATTGGGCCTGTAATAGGTAAAAAAGAAATCTTTAAATTCATCCATGGTTACCTTTTCAATGTGCGAAACTTCTTTTCCTATGGTTGGCCAGCGATACGGGTGTACTTTATATGAAAGTTCAGACAAAAGATGCCACACATCTCCATAGGGCTGATTAATATAGTGCTCTTTAAACTCTTCTATTACCACCTTCTTTTGAGTTTCTAAGCTTTGTTCATCAAATCTAAGTTCCAACATTCTGTCGCTTTCCAGCCAAAAAGCTGTTTCTAAATTTTGAGCAGGAAGTATATCATAATAATTCGTAATGTCTTGTGTGGTAAATGCATTGTTTTCTCCGCCGGCAATCTGCAGTGGCGTATCAAATTCTGGAGCATTGATTGAGCCTTCAAACATAAAATGCTCGAAAAGATGAGCCATTCCGGTTCTATCTGGATTTTCATCGCGCGCCCCTACTCTATATAAAATATTTGTTACGGCAAGCGTAGTATATTTATCAGGGTGAACAATAACTTTTAATCCGTTTGATAGTGTATGTTCATAAAAATATATCATAACGCATTTTTACAAGGGCGCAAATGTAATATTACCCAAATAACAAAATGATTTGAAGGTTTAGTAAAATTCCAGATCAATCTAATAATGTTATCATGAAGTTGCGCGTTAGATATATACGAATGTTGATTTTTGTCCACTCATTAACTTTTTAAATTTTATTATGAATACTATTGCTCTACTGGTTATATTAATAATATTTTGAATTTAAATTCAAAAAGAATTCATTGAACATATCTGCTTTTTACGCTATATCTTTTACAATACGATTAAAGTTTGTGATAAGAGTAGAAATAGATAACATGTTATCCTTAATAAATAACACCTCAATAAAATTCCCTATGATTTTGAAGCCTTTTTTTTTCTTTGCGCCCACTTGAAAGCTAATTATCAACTATGGCAATAATTGGGTCGATTCGGAAACGCTCCGGTTTATTAGTTGCTGTTATCGGCTTAAGCATATTAGGTTTCTTATTAATGGATGCCCTAAACAGCAACACCAGCGTACTTCGGGGAGGCAGAAGAGACACACTCGGAAAAGTAAACGGAGAAAAAATACTATACGCGGATTTTGTCCGCAGATATGAAGATGCCGTGAGCAACCTTCAAAACAGAATGGGTGGCGAACAAGTTACTGATGAGCAGCGCAACATGCTCCGCAACCAGGTATGGGAAGATATGGTTAATGAAAAAATTACCGAGAATGTTTATAAAAATATTGGTATTAATGTTACCTCAGAAGAACTTGCAGAAATAACAATCGGTAATTCACCCCATCCATACATTGTTCAAAGTTTTACTAATCCCCAAACAGGTTCTTTTGATGCCTCGCAAGTGCGCCTTTTTCTTCAAAACCTCGATAATGACGAACCCGGCACTGAACCTGGTACCCGCAGAAAGATGTGGAATAATTTCGAAAGAGAACTAAAAAAAGATCAGTTTCGCCAGAAATATTCTAATCTTATTACTAAATCTTTCATAATTCCAACATGGATGGCAGAAAATTCATACCGCAACCAAGTTACAAGCGTAGATTTTAAATTTACCTATCTGCCATTTAGCGATATTAAGGATGAAGACATAAAAGTGACTGATGATGACCTCAAGAAATATCTTAAGCAAAACAGCAAGAAATACGAACAAGAGGAAGAAACCAGAAGATTTGAATATGTTACCTTTAATATTGAGCCTTCCGGTCAAGATACCCTGGCTGCGCTCAATTTTTTGAATGAAAAGCTTGCAGACTTTATATCTTGTAAAAATTCTGCTGATGACTCTGTTTTTGTAAAGATTTATAGCGAGGAGCCTTTTAGCTTTATCTACCACGAAAAAGATTATTTTGGTTCTTTAAGCGTAGCAGACAGTTTTTTCCAATCCCCGATAAGAACTGTTATCGGCCCTTATTTACAGGACGGAGCTTATAAGTACGCAAAAATTACAGATAGAAAATTATTGAGTGACTCGCTCCGAGTTAGTGAAATAGTATTTTCATTCGCTAATGTTAAAACACAAGGTGAGGCTGAGGCTAAAAGAAAATTATTTGACAGCGTCTTCATCCAGTTGGATTCTCTCAAAGGCAACTTTGCTTCTTTTGCGGCTACCTTCAGCGATGATGCCAACAGTAAATTTAAAGGAGGAGATATTGGTTGGGTTAAAAGGAATGATAAACCTGAGCAATACAATAACTTGCTTTTTTATAAAGCGCAAAAGGGTAAAGTATATAAAACAAACACCCAGAATGAACTCATAATTTTTACCATAACAGAAGACAAACCTTCTAAACCGGGAGTACAATTAGCTTATTTCTCTAAATCTATTGTTCCCAGCCCTGAAACAGAAAGAAATATCTACGCGGCTGCAAGTAAATTTGCTGCAGAAAATACAAACGAAGAAAAATTCAAAGCATCGGCATCAAAACTTAATGTAAAAGTTGCAGACAATGTGCGCAAGCACGACTTTAGTGTAATGGGATTAGGAAATGCTCGCGAAGTAGTACGCTGGGCTTTTAATGCGAAAAAAGGAGAAATATCCGGGATAATGACAGCCGAAAAAAAATATATCATAGCTTGCCTTACCAACATTAATCCTAAAGGATTACCTGACCTGGAGTCTATTAAAGATAGAATAAAATATGACTACCTAAGAGATAAGAAAGCAGAACAGTTGAGCAAAAAACTCATTGAAGCTAAACAAAAGAATATTGATGAAACAGCAAAGAAAATTCAAAAAGAAGTAACTACTGCCAATAGTGTCACCTTTACTAACCCAAGTTTGAACGGCTTGATGTATGAACCGGTAGTGGCTGCGTCTGCACTAGGTGCTCCGGCCAATAAACTTCATCTTCCCGTGAAAGGTAATGCAGGAGTATTTGCCGTAGAGGTAATCAGTAAAAAGGAAGCGCCGCCGGCTACAGATTTTACCAGTTACACCCAATCTCTTAAAACACAAATCCAATTCAAGTCTAACAGAATCTCCGATGCGCTCAAGAAAATGGCAAAAATTACTGATAATCGCTTCGATTTCTTTTAATAAAAAAACTTTTTCTTGTATTAATTCTGTCATTATGTTTGAAGGCGCATTAACATAACTACTATCAAGTGTTACCTTTGTATTATCTAAATGATATTTTTGGATTTAAAATATAACGTATAAATGAAGCAAATTTTTACAACTCTTGTACTTTTTTTATTTACAGTAGCAGCCTTTTCTCAAGCTGGAGAAATTACCGGCAAAGTAAGAGATGAGAGTGGTGAAGGAGCATATGGTGTAATTGTAGTTTTAGTGGATAAAAACGGAAAAATCATAGGGCAAGGAGTAACCACCGATATTGATGGAAACTATTCAATCAAACCATTAGAAGCGGGAAAATATAACCTTAAATTTCAATCCATGGGTTATGCCACCGTTATACAAAACGATATTGTCGTATATGCAGGCAAACCCACTTTCTTAAATATTAAGTTGAAACCTTCTGATCAGGCCCTGAACGAAGTGATTGTTGAAGCTTATAAGGTTCCTTTGATAGATCCCGCAAAAACTACCGGTGGAGCAACCATCACCAAAGATGATATCCAAAAGTTAGGAACCCGGAATATAACTGACGTGGCTGCTACCGCGTCAGGAGTATTTCAATCAGATGCAGGAAGAGGATTAAATATAGCGGGTGCTCGCGAAGATGGAACAGAGTATTATGTGGATGGCGTCAAAGTTATTGGCACTGCGGTAATTCCGCAGAATGCCGTTCAGGAATTAAGCGTTTTGGCCGGAGGCATACCGGCACGTTTTGGAGATGCTACCGGCGGTATTGTTAATATTGTTACTACAGGACCTGCTGAAAAGATTTCAGGTGGGATAGAATTTCTATCCTCTCAGTTTCTGGATAAATTCGGTTATAACCTTGCAAACGTAACACTAAGCGGGCCTATTGTTAAGTCAAAGAAAGAGAAGAAGCCTATTCTCGGTTTTTCACTGGCGTTTGAATATTTGAGCCAACTGGATCGCGAGCCCTCTGCAGTGGGTGTATGGAAAGTTCGTCCTGAAAAATTAGACTCACTGAGAAGATTTCCACTAATCAAAAGGCCTGGAGACAACGGTTTTGCCTTGTCCGCAGAGGACCTTACTATGAGAGATATGTATAAAGTTGCCGCTAAACCTAATAACGACGAAGTCAACTACCGCGGTGTAGCGCGAATAGACATAAAACCCTATAAAAATCTAAATTTAGCTGTTGGTGGAACCTATAACTATCGGCGTTTTCATGAGTGGGTAGAGCGCTATAATTTGCTGAATTATGAAAACAACCCTCGGAGAACAGACAACAACTGGAGGGTATTCGCCAGGGTGTCTCAAATATTCAGCAAAAATCAGGTTTCAGATAAAAAAACTGACAATGAACCTGAACCGGTAACCCGCAAAAAGGCAAGCGCTTTGGAAAGTATAGGGTATTCCGTTCAATTTGACTATGAGCGGAATATTAGATTATTTGAGGATGAATCGCATGGGTTTAATCCATTCAATTATGGATATATCGGTAAGTTTGACCTGAGGCGCGCTCCAGTCTTCCGTCCTACAGCCGATACCTTCCAGGTAAGAGAGGGTGATATTATCCGTTCTTTTAGTAACTTAATCATACAACAGGACTTCAAAGATACCTCGCTTACATTTACCCCAGGCACACTTAACCCTTATGGAACTAGATATACAGAACAATTTTTTGAATTGGGCGGAAGAGCTGTTTCATTAGCCGACATTCAATCCAATAAAGCCCTCATTAACGGCCAACGCGCTGACCTCGCATATAATATTTGGTTTAATACCGGACGACAATACAATGGATATGGATACGACAATTATGACGAACAGTATCGCGGCAGAGCTGAAGTAACGCTGGATATATTAAAACCGGGCTCAGATGCAAGAAACAGGCATAGCCTTGAAATAGGCGTAGAATTAGAACAAAGGATTCAGCGCCGCTATCAGTTTTCACCGCTTGAAATATGGTTTCTTGCCCGACAACTTATGAATAAACATATTTCCGGGCTTGATTTTTCTACACCTTACTTTGTGTTGAATGATTACCCCGGCCGCGTCTTTACCTATCAAGAAATGAAAAGCCTGGGAATTAAACCTGGTGATTTGGATACCGTTATTTTCAAACAAGCGTATAACGATAGCCTTCAAACTAATTTTGATAAAAATGTTCGGGCAAAATTAGGAGTACCCGTCTCTGAATTTGTAAATGTAGATGCATTAGATCCATCCTTCTTTAGCACTTCAATGTTTAGCGCTGAAGAGTTGCTTAACGATGGAAGTTCATATGTTTTTTACAGAGGATTCGATTATCAGGGAAATGTGCTACGCGAAAGGCCTAAATTTTTTGACTTCTTCACCAAAACCGATGCCAATGGCGTGCCTTTGAGGCAAATTGATGCTTTTAGGCCATTTTATGCAGCGGCTTATATCTCAGATAAATTCTATTTTAAAGATTTGACTTTCAACATTGGATTAAGAGTGGACCGCTATGATGCGAATCAATATGTGTTAAAAGACGAATTTTCTTTATATGAGATAAAAACAGTAGCACAAACGCGCTCTGAATTTAGCCATCCCAGTAATCTACCCGATAACGCAAAAGTTTATTTGATTAATCCTGACAACCCTTCTGCCGGAGTTGCCGGCTATCGTGTAGGCCGCACCTGGTACGATGCTTTTGGAAATGAGTTAGCAACAGGAACAGCCGTTGCCGCTGCTTCTTCTACCGGGAATATAACTCCTTACCTCGCACAGTTAGGTAAACTGAAAGACGACCAGGGAAATGACATTGACATAAATGGCCTCAGTACATTGATTAAGGATCCCAAGCGCTTCGACCCTGCCGGCAGTTTTGAAAGATACCGTCCGCGCTACATATTTATGCCTCGCCTGCAGTTCTCTTTCAATATCGCCGAAAATGCCTTGTTCTTTGCTCACTATGATGTATTAAGCCAAAGGCCGCGAGGAACAAGAAGTATTCTGCAACCTACAGACTATTTATATTTAACCGATAATACCGGTGCAGCTATAAATAACCCTAACCTCAGCCCTGAACGAACCATTGATTTTGAATTTGGATTCAAACAAAAAATTACTGGTTTTGCAGCGGTGACATTATCTGCATATTACCGCGAGTTTCGCGACCAGGTCCAGATACGTTTCTTTAACAACGCATTTCCTCGCAGCTATCTCACTTATGACAATGTAGATTTCGGAACCGTGAAAGGTTTTAAATTCGACCTTGACTTCAGAAGGTATAAAAACTTTAAAACAACAGCCAACTATACACTTCAATTTGCAGAAGGTACAGGTTCTGACGACCGCACTCAACGAAGCTTAGCTATCGGAGGTTACGATAACATTCGAACTATAAGTCCGCTCGATTTCGACTCAAGGCATATGATTAA
>JAVQWQ010000090.1:0-9369 GCA_033578915.1 Chitinophagales bacterium
AATACAACTATGCAAAATTTAATATACATCTGTATCAACGGCTAAGTTGGGCAGCTGGATACACGAAATATACTATCAAAGGCGGTTATCTGTTGGGTACAGTCCCTTATCCTTCTACATTTATTTTTGGTGGTTCAATAACAGGTTTCTATTACGACCGCACTGCGTATAATATGATGCGCGAGTTCGAATTTATTGCTGATAAATATATCAGTTTGTGGCTGGATCATCATTTTGACGGCTTCTTCCTCAACAAAATTCCCGGAATCAAGAAACTTCAACTTCGTGAGTTTGTGACCTTCAAAGGGCTACTTGGTCATTTCAGCAACAGAAATAAAGATGAACTCATACTTCCTTCAAACTTTAACTTTATCACTCCAGTTCCCTACATTGAAACAGGTTTTGGCCTGGAGAATATTTTCAAGCTATTGCGGATTGATTTTTTGTGGAGGGTAACTTATCGGAACAAGTCAAACGGAAGTTACTGGAAAGACTTTGGTAATACCTGGGGTGTGAAGTTTTCTGTATCTCCTAAATTTTGATTGGAAGATAATATTTCTGGCGTTACTATACACAAATAGCACAGAAGGCTTACCTAATCTAAGGAACTTTGAGTTCGATTTACAAAAGTGTTATACGCTTCTTATAAAAAGATAATCAAGCCAATATCCCTCTTGATATAACGATGCGCTGCACTTCGCTGGTTCCCTCGTAAATTTGTGTAATCTTGGCGTCACGCATTAGTCTTTCTACGTGATATTCTTTTACATAACCATATCCACCATGTATTTGAACGGCTTCAACGGTGTGTTTCATCGCTACTTCGCTGGCATATAATTTTGCCATTGAACTGGCTATATCGTAGTTTTTACCTTGATCTTTCAGCACGGCAGCTTTATAAACCATAAGTCGTGCGGCCTCAATTTCAGTAGCCATCTCTGCTAATTTAAATGCTATAGCCTGATGGTGAATAATCTCTTTATCAAATGCTTTACGTTGTTTTGCGTATTCCACTGCAAGCTCGTATGCTCCTGCAGCTATACCTAAAGCCTGAGCTGCAATGCCTATACGGCCCCCGCTAAGTGTCTTCATGGCAAACTTAAAACCGAAGCCGTCTTCTCCGATACGATTTTCTTTAGGAACTTTTACATTATTGAAAAGCAAAGTATGAGTATCTGATGAACGTATTCCGAGTTTGTCTTCTTTTCTGCCAATTTCAAAACCTTCCATCCCTCTTTCAACAATGAGTGCGTTAATGCCCCTATGGCCTTTTTCAGGATGTGTCTGCGCCATCACTAGATACACAGAGGCTTTTCCACCGTTGGTTATCCAGTTTTTTGTGCCATTAAGGAGGTAGTAATCTCCCATATCCACCGCAGTGGTGCTTTGACTGGTGGCATCGCTACCTGCCTCAGGCTCGCTCAGGCAGAATGCGCCCAGTATTTCTCCTTTTGCAAGAGGTATAAGATATTTTTGCTTCTGCTCTTCTGTGCCATATTCTTCAAGCCCCCAGCACACCAGCGAGTTATTTACGCTCATAATAACTGAACAAGAGTTATCTACTTTTGAAATCTCCTCCATTGCCAGCACATAACTTAGCGTGTCCATGCCTCCACCGCCATATTTTGGGCTAACCATCATGCCCAGAAATCCCAGTTCAGCCATACGTTTTACCTGTGCTTCCGGATAGGCTTGCGTATCGTCTCTTTCTATCACACCCGGCTTGCATTCGTTTTGTGCGAAATCGCGGGCTGCCTGTTTTATCATTTTATGCTCCTCGCTCAATTCAAAATACATAGTCTGATTTTTTAGTCACGCGAATATAAATGCATTGTTCAGAAATTTGTTTAAAATGTCTTTGTAAGGATTGATTTGATCGGGCTTTTGGATATAAATTAATATCCTTAGAATTAATCGATAGTATTTATAATTCTAGTTTCTATCAACATCCGCAAGAAGATAAAAAGAGTCTATTTTTTTATGAATCTCTTTTGCAGTGTCAAGTTGTTCTCTTGTTGAATCTGCAGTATGTAATATCCTACTTCCAGGCTTCTTGTATCAATTCTTAAGTTACTACCTATATTTTGTAGAAGTACCAATTTCCCACTCACATCAAAAATTTTTGCAACAGCTTGATGTAAGTATGATGAGAAATTTTTTAAATCAATATAATCACTACATGGGTTGGGAAATATTTGTGCATAATCTATTGATTTGTCTTCAACAGAAGATAAACATTTTGGCCCTTGCTTGAGCAAAACATTGTATGAAAACCTTATCAGGCTTGAAGCACTGTCGTCTGCAATCCATGCCCGCAAAGAAGCAGAGGCATTACCGGGTTTACATTTTGCATTTATTCCAAATTTCATATGCGTGCTGTCGCCATCATTAAGCGTCACTTCTCGAATAGTAAAATCGGCCTGATAGCAATTCTCAATATCGCACATTGAAAAAGAGTATTCGCTTTGGCTGCCGTTATACGTTTCAAACACCCAGCGAATTGTAGCAGTGTTGCCTGAATTATTAATTAGATAAGCTACTGATTCTGCATCTCTGCCTGGTGTTATTTCAAGGGTATCAAGCACATTTAAAGAGGGCCTGAAAATGAGCTTTTGTGCGTTGGCAAAAAGGCATGCAAAAATGATTGAAAAGACAACTGTAAATTTCATTCCTTATTAAAATTATCTTATGACACAAAATCTCTTATTCAATAATCCTTCGTCTGAATTTACACAAATAGTGTATATACCGGCAGCATAACCGGAAATATCTATGGATAACGAATTCAAAGTTTCAAGTTTAAAACTGCTGACTAAATTTCCTGCATCATCATAAATTTTAATATCACCGGAGTTTACTGACTCAGGAAAGAGAGATATTTGAATGAAATTATGTGCAGGGTTGGGGTATATTGAAATGAATTTGTTTTTGTCTATATTAATAACAGATGTTGGTTTAGGCGGTCCTCCGTTAGAAGTATCTGTAGCTTCCACCAATATATTGTCTATATACAGATTGTTGCCATAGTCACTGATAGAGCGAAAACGTATTATAACATCGTTATCACCGGCAAAGTAATCGATACTTGCCACATCCGTAGCCCACTGTGTGGCCGTAGGTTTAAATTCTGATGTGCTGTTTGGAGCAGTTGCGAGTGCTGCACCTTTTTTAGACCAAAGGCTTATCCATGTTTTTCCGCAATCTTTTGAGCCTTCAATATCCAGGCGATCCTCATAGTTAGAATTGTAACGGGCGTGGGCTCTGTCAAAACTCATCTTTACATATTTCGCTCCCCGCAAGTCTAATGTCGGCAGGTATAAATAGTCTTCCGATTTTTCCGGTATTTCATAGAAGCCAATGAGCGCGCTTTTTGAGCCGTTGCCAAAAGCACTGTAATTAGCTGTTTCCCATGTTGATCCGTCATCGGGGTTTTCAATAAGAAAAGAAGAAGGTATTCCTGCATCAAAATTCTCTTCAAAAGGGATTGGTTGGGCTGACTCCGGGAAGGCAAAATTGCATTTAACGGTATCGTTAAAATTATTCTGGTCATTTTCTCCGTTAGGCAGTCTTGAAATTACTTCTAAACTATTTACTCCCGGATTTTTTGTAATGGAGTCCATGGCTATAAATGTCTCTGCTTCTGGCGCCAGAGTTCCCGTCCATAGCTTAGTATAAATGAGCGTACCGTTTAATTTAACATCTAATTCAAGGCTGGTTAAGTAGTCTGTTCCAAAGTTTTTCAGGGTTACCAGTGGCTTCACTGAACTTTTTTTGCAGTTCAGGAAGGGTACGTCCACTGCTAACAGTTTGGCATCTACTCTTACCTTTTTTTGCACACTCCTTGCGGCCTGGTGAACCTCTTTATTGTCATCGTCCTGAATAAATGCTACAACAGCAATTTGGTTTTTGTCAAATATGTATGACGGGATTTTAGCTTTGAAAGTGTAGGTACTTTTCTGTCCGTTGGCCCAGTTCTGAGGTAGAGTAGTTCCGGCAGGGTTTGGGTACATTTTTCTCATTACTTCTACAAATTCTTTTTCTCCATTTACCGCCGGGGTGCGTAAAGTTATAGTGCGTTCAACCATGGCAACACGCAGGCGCAGGCTTGAGGGCTTTTGTGCAGTAAAGTTATTGACTGCTTCTATGTCAACAGTAATGTAAATAGAATCTGTGTTAATTGAAAAATCATGATTTACATTAAGCTTGAAACTGCTCTGAACCTGCGAACGGTCATCAAAATCATTTTGATTAAATGAACCTGCGTTTCCTTTTTTTACGTTTCCATCCATTATTCCATACGGAATAGAGCTTACGCTGTAGTAATTTGTTCTTGCAGAACTTTCAGAAGAGGTTTGACTATACAAAACATTCGGAGAGCTGGAGGAAACGATTCGTTGATATTTCAGAGCTATAACAGAGCCTTCGTTATTCTTTAGCAAATTGTTTACAGAAGGATTGATTGCTGCGCATGGACCGCAGTCCTCACCGGTAAATTGCTCAAACAAAATAACTCGTTGAATTTGACCTTTTAAAAAAGTGCTTAACCCAACCAGGATAAGTAGCAATAAAAAACTAATTTTAATACGAATCATACCAATTAAGCGATTGATAGTGTAGAATTATTAAATTGTTATAAATTTTAAACTAAAATGCTAAGAGCAAATCTGAAAAATAAATTCGTAATCGTTTAAAAATTCTGATTAATAAGTCTTATGAAAGCTTATTTGTGGATGTTTATGGCGCTTTTTTTTATATTTTCCTGCAGAAAAAATAATCTAACGGATAACATACAAAGCGCTCAGGATAACGCAGCTTTAGAAACTGAATTCGGAAACATATATGATGTGGTTACCGGTTATGCACAGGAAGATGAATTAACAGGCAAAACAGATGGAGATAAAATTCTTCCCAGTGGTGCAGTTGTGACTTTTCAGGATTCATTGTTTAGCTCGCAGGATGGTGACCCATTAGAATTTACGATAGATTATGGGCCGTTGAAAAATGTTGCCCCCAAAGGACTTCTTTGTAAAGACGGACGCTATCGCTCCGGCAAGATTCACGTTTCACTAAAGGAAAAATTCGGAACTCCCGACAATCAAATTATAATAAACATTACGGATGCTGATAAATATTATGTTGGCAACGGAACCAACATGTATCAACTTACAGGCACTAAAACGATAAATCGTATCGGATCGCAGAAAAAGTGGATCATTACTGTGAGTAATGCCTCATTACAAACCGATAAAGGCACAATTCGCTGGACTGCAACAAGGACATTAGAGCAAAGTATTGATGTTCCCGGTTCAATAGGAGATGAATATCAGATTTACGGGAATGCCAGCGGTATTAATGCTGAAGGAGAGTCCTTTTCAGTTGCGGTTATTTCGCCGTTGATAAAGAGGATTCAATTGGGATGTTTGAGTACATTTGTTTCAGGTATATGGACGCTAAAAAACAGTAGCGGAGACCAACTAACCGTAGATTATGACCCATATCTAAACAAAGCGTGCGACAGAACCATACGAGTTCAGTATAACAACAAGTCTCGTATTATAAACGTTTGGTAGTCTTATTAAAATTCATCTCTGCCGTGGCATGACTTATATTTCTTGCCGCTACCACAAGGGCAAGGATCATTTCTACCTATTTTAGGGCCTACACGAACCGGTTCAGGTTTGGGCTGGGGAGCGGCTGCCTGGTTTAATTGCTCCTGGCGTTTCGTTGCTCTGTCGCTCGGAATTTCTCCTCTGTTTTCAGTAATTTTTTTGGCATATTGAGGGGCCTGTCGCGCCTCCTGAGGTTGTTCGCGGCTATCGGGTTGTGGCAGTTGTCCTTTGAAAAGAAAAGAAGCTAACTCCCGGTTTACTTCACCCAACATGTGCTGAAAGAGTTTAAATGCTTCAATTTTATATATAACGAGTGGATCTTTTTGCTCATAACCTGCAGTTTGTACCTCATGCTTCAAATCATCCATTGCCCGCAAATGTCTCTTCCACGCGTCATCCAATAAAGCAAGCATTACAGAGCGCTCAAAAGCAGCGGGCAAATTCTCACCTTTAGCTTCTATCACTGATTTTAAATCTACCAACACGTTCATTCCGTGGGTGCCATCGCTGAAAGGAATCAACACATTTTTTATCTGGTCTCCGCGTTCGCCATAGAGCCTTTGCAATACTGGCATGGCCTCATTTTTTATATTTTCCATGCGCTTTTTATAGGCAGTCATTACCTCTTCAAATAATTGTCTGATTAATTCTTCGGAATTCCCTTTTAAAAATTCCTGTTGAGAGATTGAAGTGGATAATGAAAAGTATCTAAATACATCTAATTGAAATTGGTCGTAACTTTTTTGTTGCAGCGCATTTTGTATAATTTCGGTTATGAGGTCTTCAAAACTATGCATGATGTCTATGCTAACCCTCTCGCCCACCAATGCATTTCTTCTCTTAGTGTAAATGACATCGCGTTGCTTGTTCATTACATCATCGTATTCGAGTAATCTCTTTCTTATACCAAAATGATTTTCTTCCACTTTTTTCTGGGCGCGCTCAATACTGTTGGTAATCATGCGATGTTGCAATACTTCACCTTCTTTATAGCCCATTCGGTCCATAATTTTAGAAATGCGCTCGCTGCCGAAGAGTCGCATTAGATCGTCTTCGAGCGAAACATAGAATTGCGAGCTTCCAGGGTCTCCTTGTCTTCCCGCACGACCACGAAGCTGACGGTCAACCCTTCTGGAGTCATGCCTTTCAGAACCAATTATAGCCAGGCCTCCGGCTTTTTTAACCTCTTCAGTAATTTTAATATCTGTACCTCTACCTGCCATGTTTGTAGCAATAGTAACTGTACCGGCCACGCCAGCTTCGGCAACAATTTCAGCTTCACGCTGATGGTGTTTTGCATTGAGCACGTTGTGTTTTATCTTACGTATTGTGAGCATTCGCGAAAGCAACTCGCTCACTTCTACACTGGTCGTTCCAACCAGCACAGGCCTACCCTGTGAAGTAAGTTTTACTATTTCCTCAATAATAGCATTGTATTTCTCTCTTTTTGTTTTATATACCAAGTCTTCCTTGTCTTCTCTTATTACCGGTTTGTTGGTAGGAATAGTGACTACTTCAAGTTTATAAATATCCCAAAACTCAGCAGCTTCTGTTTCTGCAGTACCTGTCATTCCGGCTAGCTTATGGTACATCCTGAAATAATTCTGAAGCAAGTTTAATAGTAGCTAGCGTTTGCGAGGCGGCCTCCACTTTTACATTTTCCTTGGCTTCAATAGCCTGATGTAGTCCATCTGAATATCGGCGTCCTTCGAGAATACGGCCAGTGTTTTCATCTACAATCTTTACTTTTCCATCCATCACTACATAGTCCACATCACGCTCAAAAAGTGAGTAAGCCTTAAGTAGTTGATTGATGGTATGTATGCGTTCACTTTTAATGGCAAACTCTTGCATGAGTTTTTCTTTTCGCTGCAGTTTTTCTTCAGCAGACAGGTTTGCTTTTTCTATTTCTGCTATTTCAGCGCCCACATCGGGAATCACGAAGAAATTCGGATCTTCTCCTGCACCTGTAATAAGTTCAATGCCTTTTTCAGTAAGCTCTACCGAGTTGTTTTTTTCATCAATTACAAAGAAAAGCTCTTTATCTACCTCAGGCATGTTCTTTTGTTGCTCTTGCAGGTAGTAGTTTTCGGTGTTCCGAAGAATTTGCTGTATTCCCGGCTCACTCAGAAATTTAATAAGCGCTGAGTTTTTGGGAAGACCTCTGTACGCTCTGTATAGTGCCATTCCACCTTCTCCTTCTTTGTAGCCGTCTTTGCCTTCTTTTATTAGCCGTTTGGCATCGCTTAGAAATTGTGTTACTGCTCTTTTTTGAGCATCGAAAAGCTTGCTTACGCGTGGCTTCAATTCATAAAATTCCTTTTCATCGTTGCTGTCCACCTGGCCGGAGATAATTAGAGGAGTTCTTGCGTCATCGATCAGTACTGAGTCCACTTCATCCACCATAGCGAAATGATGTTTGCGCTGTACTATTTCTTCCGGAAAACGAACCATGTTATCGCGCAGATAGTCAAAGCCAAATTCATTATTAGTGCCATAAGTAATATCGGCCTGGTATGCACGCTTACGCGCTTCGCTGTGGGGTTGATATTTATCAATGCAGTCCACCGTAAGTCCGAGAAAGTTGAAAATAGGGCCATTCCATTCACAGTCTCTGCGAGCCAGGTAATCGTTCACTGTAACAATATGAACTCCCTCACCAGCCAAGGCATTCAGATATGCTGGAAGTGTTGCTACCAGTGTTTTACCCTCTCCTGTTGCCATCTCGGCTATTTTACCTTGGTGAAGCACAATACCACCGATGAGCTGCACATCATAGTGCACCATATTCCATTTTATTTCGCTGCCTGCAGCAACCCAGCTTGTTTTATAGATTACTTTATCGCCTTCAATTTTAATGTTTGGAAAGCGGGTTGCAAGGGCTCGATCAAGTTCTGTAGCTGTTGCTTCTATGCTGTCTCCTTGAGAGAAACGATACGCTGTTTCTTTTACTACTGCAAAGGCTTCGGGTAATAGTTGATTAAGTATTTCTTCTATTTTTTTGTCGCGCTCTTTTTTCAGCAAATCTATTTGTTTAAATAGCTCATCTTTTTTAAGGATGTCTGTTTCGGCAAGAGCATTCTCATGCAGCTCCGAAATTTCATTATCTATTTCTTTCAAATAATCTTTGATTCTGGATTTAAATTCTTCGGTTTTTTGGCGAAGCTGGTCGTTAGTGAGAGATTTTAGCTTTTCATATTCCTGGTTAATAGCCTCTACCAGCGGAGTTATCTGCTTGAGCTCGCGTTCGTTTTTACTACCAAAAAGTTTGCTCAGAATCTTTTCAAAAAAGTTTGCCATGTAATAAATCAAAGTTGACTTTTAGGAAAATAATCGTTTATCGTTTGCGAAAATAACATTTAGCTTGGAGCGATATGGCACAAAAGATGGTGAAAACACATATGATATTTAGTTTGAAGGATTCAGCCATTTTTTTACTTGCTCACAATACATATAATCGGGTTCTATGCGTATAAATGTTTTGTCTTTATGAAGTTTTATCCAACGATCTAATTCTCGTTGTGTCTTAGCATTTTTCGCAGCCGCTTGTATCTTGGGGTAATCTGTTTCGAGGCTCGCCTTGTGCGGCTTGGTCTCGCTTTTAAGTAAAACTATTCTAAAACCTTGTTTTTGCTCTCCGGTTTTATCCATACCTGTGTAGGGTAAAACATCGGTGTATTGCCCTACTTTAATTTTATCCAGTGCAAAGATCAGATTTCCTTCTATTTCGCTTTTTTCAAAGAAAGTAGTTCCGTTTTTT
>JAVQWQ010000091.1:0-9272 GCA_033578915.1 Chitinophagales bacterium
GAAATACTCGAGCCATCATTACATTTTTCATCGTTCCACAAACCGTTGCTATATATCTGCACACACTGTTCACCGTTAACACAGGCGTAACCATTACAACCGATTCCACAAACCGGTGAACATTGATATCCTTGGTTATTAGGCTCATTTGGCGCCCAGTTTTGAAAAATACCGGGTGTTGGGCCTCCGGTGGTCGGAGTTAGAAAAGGACCGGTTGAACTATCTAAAGGATAAAAAGTGGGCGCTGCTACTCCGGTTCTCTTGTATCCTATCCAGATCTTGCTTGCTAAGGCAAAAGCATTTTGAGCATTAAGAGCATTAACCACATTTTGATTTTCCTGTGCATCATTCATCACAACAAGATTAGCACCTAGAGCCTGTGCAGCAGCCTGAGCCGCGGCAGCATCCTGCGAAGTGGGATTGATAAAATAAAGACTACAATCTTGTCCTTGAACATTTAACTGAATATATCCTTGCGAAGTAAATGTGTTGATAATTTGAGGAATATTACAGCCTTTAGGGCCAGAAGGAGGAGTACAATTATTCACTACGATATTTACAATAGCAGTGTCGGAGCATTGATAACGGTCGCGTATGGCAACAACAACAGGTGTAGATGAGGGAGTAGGCTGATTATAAACTGAATCAAGGTCCACAGGATTGGTGCTTGGTGGTATAAACCATGCGTAATCGTAAGATGGCGGAGAACTTTTTTTAGATCCAAAAGAACCTACTGCTGTAATAGTAGGATTGACTCCGGCGCATACGGTTACCGAAGGTGGAGCATTAACAACCGGGCACAAATTCACTTTAATCAAGCCTCTGCCTAAACTTCCTCCGCATATATTTTGAACTGCGAGATCATTCCACTTGCCGTTACTGAATTGTATCAACGCTGCATCTTCGTCCTGGTAGCAGGGCAATCCGCCACTGTTGTTAGGTTCTCCGCCATTCCAGTTAGTGAAAGTAGATTGTGAGCCGTCAACCCAAACCCAGTTGCCTTCACTGGCTGCATCAGTATAACCAATCCATGCCCCTCCTGTAATCCCCTGTGCATTAGCGGCCTGAACGATAGCATCGTTTTCTGCTTGACTTAAAATAGAAGTCAGATTGGCGCCTACTGCCATGGCATCCTGTTGAGAGGCAAGCCAAGACTTATCAGTTTTGGCGATAAAATACATCGCACAAGGAAATCCCTGGACAAACAACCTGTCGTAATTAGCCGAAAGAGCGGCTTTTATAGCATTAGTATCACAGGTAAAAGTTGAAAATTGCGCGTGTCCGGATAAATAAAATAAAGTGATTAAAAAAAGTAATATTTTTTTCATTCTCCTGTTTATCAAACAAATTTATTCAAAAATATATATTTAGATAACTTATACATGATGATGAGTTTTTGTAAGTTGTTTGTTAACAGCTGTTTCTTTAACAACAATTTTGTGAATATAACAAGGAATATTTTTCTGTCTTTAACATCAATTGCTTTGTTCCTTTTCGATGCATTTTCTGCTGCTGAACTACAAAACAAAACCCGCATTCTTTTTCTAATGGATGCCTCCTATAGCATGAATAAACCATGGACGCATGGCACTAGATGGTTTACTGCTCAGCAGGTAATGTATGAAATTATAGATAGTCTTAATGGATACAAAAATGTAGAATTTGCCATACGGGTTTTTGGCCACCAATCTTCGCTTAGAGAAAACAACTGTCGCGATTCAAGGCTGGAGTTTCCATTTGGAAGCCTGAATCCTAATTTGGCAAAGAAGAAATTAAGCCTGATTAAACCCAATGGAGTAACACCTTTGGCTTATTCGCTGGAGAAGTGTGCGGGAGATTTTTCAATAGCCGGTGGAGAAAGCAGGAACTTTTTGATTGTGATAACCGATGGAGAAGAAAGCTGCGAGGGGAAACCTTGCGAAGCCGCAGCACTGTTACTTCAAAATCATATTATTTTAAAGCCAATTGTTTTAGGAATTCAATTACCGGAAGTTTTACAGGAACAATTTGGTTGTATTGGGGAACTAACGAATACATGGTCGGCTGATGAACTTAAACACCAACTTGTAAAAAAAGTGCTTGATATTGCTGCTAATACAACTTTCCAACTTAATCTGCTTGACCATAACGGCAAACCTACTGAAACTGCAGTGCCATTCACATTATTAGATGCAAAAGACAGTACTATAAAATACCAATTCTTTCATACCCTGAACCATCAGGGCGCTCCCGATACCATTTCCGTGTCTCCGATTTTTAATTATAACATAATTGTACACACCTTGCCTCCCGTTCAACTGAATAACATTTCCATGCTACCTAATAAGCACAACATAATTAATATGCCGGCACCACAGGGATTTGCAGAATTTAAATTTAACGGTAACGTCTTAAAGAACCCACAAGTGCAAAAAATCAAATGTGTCATTTTCCAAGATGGCATTCCTCTAACCGCAATCTCCCACAACGAAAAAGAAAAACTCATCTCCGGCACGTATGAGGCTGACATTCTTACCTTACCTCCCTTCAAGGGATTGAAATTATCTGTAGAAGGTGGAAAAACCTCTACTCTTACCGTCCCTGCGCCGGGTTTGCTTCACCTTCGAAAATCAGCAGAAGTTGCGGGGGCAATCATGACTTTTCAGGATAATAAACTAATAAAGGTTACAGACCTCGCGGATGTTGGCTTGCAGGAAAGCTTTGCTTTGCAACCTGGAAAGTATTTATTACTCTACAGAGAAAAAAAGAGTGATAGTATGTTGAATACTAAAGAGCTACAGTTTGAGATTAAAAGTGGGATGGAGATTCGTTTAGATATATAAGTAGAACCATTTCAACCTAGTCTTCAATTTCGTCTAACAAATTTTGAACAGAATGAATCACAGCAACATTCTCGGGTAATATCAGCCGTTGCTGACGAACTTGTGCACCTCCTACCAAAATTTTAACCTCAGGAAAACCTGACGAAAGCTTTTGTAAATAGTTGTTTAAAGAAATTCCGCTTAAAGGTACAGTTACGTAGGTAACCATATATTGCGGCCTAAAAGCTTTATTGATAAAATCAATATCATCAAAAGGTAAAGAATTTCCAAGATAAACTACGTGGTGGTTTCGGCTTCGCAGCATAAATTCTGTAAATAACAGCAAAAGTTCATGCGTTTCACCTTCTGGCAGAAAAAGTACAAACCGCTTGGTGCTGGGAGTTTCTTTTACATAGAGGCTATCTATGGCTACACATAGTTTTCTGCGAATGAGATTACTTATGAAGTGTTCTTGTGCAGGCCGAACAACACCGGTTGCCCATAAAATTCCGGTGCGTTCCATCATAGGAAACACTACATATGTGAAAGTATTTTCAAATCCGTGTTTCAGGATACTCTGGCTGAGTGTTTTTTCAAACCGGCTCTCATCAAAATCAATCATTGCATGTATAAGAGAATCTAGGAGCACATCCGGCTCATCCCGAATTGAAGAAATCCTCAACACCTCTTTTTGCATATCCTCCCAATTCATGCTGGCTATCTTCGAAATCTTAAAGCCGTTTTTATTTAGCATGGATATGTTCAGGATAAGCCTTAGTTGTTCATCATTGTAATAACGAATATTAGTTTCCGTGCGCTGTGGGCGAAGAAAATCGTATCGTTGCTCCCAAACCCTTAAGGTATGAGCTTTAATCCCGGTGAGTGTTTCAATATCCTTAATTGAATAGTTTCCCATATCTACACACTCATTCAAACAAGATGTTAAATAAAAGGTTTGTTATTTTTTTTAAAGTTATTTGCACTTATCAATCGCGCACCACACACCACTGTAAAAACATACTTCTGCGAGTAAATCAGTAAGCTTCGGCTATTCCTTAAAAAATCTTGAGTGATAAGTGCGATGCTCAGAACTTACCTCCACTACATAGAGGCCTGGTCTTAAGAAAGATATATCAACTACTCCGTCATGATCGTGAAGAGAAGAAATTTTCATACCACACAGGTCGTATATTTCTATTTTTCTGATTTGATAATCGCTTAACTCAAGACGCAGATGGTCTTGAGCCGGGTTAGGATATACTTTTATTGTTTCAGCCGCCATTTTTGGTAGTTCTTTTGAATCTGTATTTGGATTAAAGTATGCGACATTTAGAACCGGCGCTAATTCCGGATCAGTACCATCGTTAAATACTGCCATTCCATTAGCTGTGCCCGAAGGAGTGAGCATAATTTGTAAAGAGCTTTCACTTTTAATAAAGGGATAAAACGAAGGTGGCAAATCAACGCGAATCCAATGGCCGTTGCCACCATTGGAGCCAAAAACGCAGGCTGATTCACTAGCATTTCCGGGATCAGTAGCATCTTGTGGCTCCACGTTGGCGCTAACGCCAAAATTGCCGCTTTTGATTTTTGCTATCAGCGTATTGGTTATCGGATTAGAACCCAAAAGATTTTTTCTTCTAAGGAAAACTGATGCTTTTGTTATGGGAGTATCCGGCAAACTGAGTGTGTTGAAAGAAAGCAACAAACTGAATTGCTCCCCATTTATATTCCCCATAATTAAACTATCTGAAACACTACCGGATGATGATACAGCACCTGAATTGGGTTTAATTTGTGCAAGAAAAAAGGTGTCATCCATCAGGAATTTATGGTAAAATTTTCTGGTCTGATATTCGATAAGGTCAAGATAACCTCTGGCAGATAGATGAAAACAGTCCTTAGTAAGAAGATAATCTCGCATAGAGTTGCGTGGTGAGGGATATTCCGGATTACCTTCGGGCAGCGGGACCGAAAACGGAGGATAAGTGATGCCGGGAGGCACGCCAAGCGGTTGAGTCTGGCCAAACGTATATTGCATTAAACCGGTGGCATTAACAAATTCCAGTTGTGGATCCAACTTTGCCACGCTGTCAATCTCGCGCGAAAAGCGATTCAAAAGGTTATTCAATGTAAGAAAATCAGGAAATCCCATCCTTTGCCAGGTTCCATAAAAAGGGTGATTGTTGTTTAAGCCGGATGTAGGTATTACCTCGCCAAAGTTGGGATAGCAATATCCGCTCCAAACGATTCGGATGCCGGGGCGGCAGCTTTTTATGAATTCAATAATTTGAAAAAGTTTAGTTGAAACAATATCTCGGAGAGAATCAGTTTGTTGGGGTGTAAAGTTTACATTCCAGTCGCCAAGTACGTCATTTCCGCCAATACTCAGGTGTACTGCTTTGATAGAAGGATTTTGATCCAGAAGGCGTTTAATCTCATTTTGTTTGGAAGCGGTAAGAAAATCATCTGTTTCAGCGCCATTTTCAGCCACTATGGTATTTGTCAAAAACTTATAATTTGAATGTCCCCATTTTCTAAAAACTGTATTGAATGTGCCATCCACACCCATGAAGAAGGCCCAACTATCTCCAACCAACAGCACCTTGGGCTGTTCTGGCTCTATACATTGCGCAGAAAGATGTTTAAAAGGCAAACAAGCAGCAAATGAAATCAATAAGAGAATTGAATAATTTTTTCTCATATTACTATGAAATGTAACCACTAACAATTTTATAACAATTCTATCATTTTAAAGTTATTAACCATCAACGAGTTCTTAAATTAAAATTTACATGTAGCTTTGCCCCTGTTTTAATTCTTATATGGCCGGAAATATTACACTTACGATGATTAAACCGGACGCTGTTGCGGACGGATACACCGGAAAAATCCTCGACCACATCATTTCTGCCGGTTTCAAAATTCGGGCAATGAAACTTACCCGTCTAACCAAAGAAAAAGCAGAGGAGTTTTATGCAATTCATAAAGATCGCCCTTTCTTCAATGAATTAATAGCCTTTATGACCGAAGGCCCCATCGTGGCTGCCATTCTGGAAAAGGAAAATGCAGTAGAAGATTTCAGAAAATTGATTGGCGCAACCAATCCTGCTAACGCTGCAGAGGGCACCATACGTAAACTATACGCTAAAAACATTGAAAGGAACGCCATTCATGGAAGTGACAGCGATGAAAATGCCATAAAAGAAGCCGCTTTTCATTTCAGCGCTTTGGAGCGCTTTTGATTCACGGCAAAACGGTATGTTTTTCTTTTGTTTTTAAGAGATTGAACAACATATCTTCAACCATTTTATCTAAATCATATTCTGGCAACCAACCCCAGTCGTTTCTTGCAGGCTGGTCATCTATACTTTGAGGCCAGCTGTCGGCAATTTTCTGCCGGAAATCGGGAGCATAGGTGATTTGAAATTCAGGTATAAATCTTGTAATTACAACAGCAATCTGAGCAGGCGAGCAACTAAACCCTGCAAAATTGTAAGCGGTGCGTACAGAAATTCTCTCTGCCGGAGCTTCCATGAGTTCTATCGTGCCTCTTACCGCATCGGGCATGTACATCATGGGCAATACGGTGTCTTTTTCCAGAAAACAGTTATACTTTTTGTCTTTTACGGCAGCAAAAAAAATATCTACAGCGTAATCAGTAGTGCCTCCTCCTGCCTTGGTTTTGTAACTAATCAAACCGGGATATCTTAGACTGCGTACATCTAAATTTTTATTCAAAAAATACCACTGGCACCATAATTCTCCGGCCAGCTTACTAATACCATAAATGGTAGCCGGCTCTGTGCTGGTATGTTGAGGAGTATGAGTGCGAGGAGTAGTGCTACCAAAAACGGCAATCGTAGAAGGGAAGAAAACTTTTTTCACGCCAGAGGTGGAGCAAATTTCAAGGACATTTCTCAATCCTTTCATATTAACCCGCCAGGCCAGTTCAGGCTGCTGTTCTCCTGTTGCAGAGAGTATAGCTGCCAGATGATATACCTGGGTTACTTTTTCCTTCTGGATAACCTCATATAAACCTTGCCGGTGCAGCACATCCAGTTTTCGGAATTCAGCATCGCCTAGTGCCTCTACCGCATCTTTCAGATCAGTAGCCAACACGCGCTTGTAATACTTGCGCAGCGTTGTAACCAACTCTGTGCCAAGCTGGCCGCAAGCACCGGTAATTAAGATCGTTTCATTTTTCATGCTAAAACAATTAGGACATAGAACAAATTCAAATCGCTGTTATCTCACTTATTGTTTCAACCTCGGATCCATTGCATCGGTTAATCCTTCGCCCAACAAGTTAAAGATGGTAACCGTAATAAAGATGGCAAAGCCCGGAAATACGGCCAACCACCATGCAGCAGAATTTTCGCGGGCAGTGCTGAGTAATTTGCCCCATGTTATCACCTCTGCCTGAACGCCAATGCCAAGAAATGACAGTGAACTCTCTACTAAAATAGCCCCCGCAACTCCAAATGCCACGGCAATAAGTACCGGGGTCAAAGCATTTGGAATGGCATGTTTAAATATGATTCTTCCTTCGCTGTATCCGAGGGCTTGAGCAGCCTCAATATATTCGAGGCTTCGGACACGCAAAAGTTCAGCGCGAATGTATTTTGCTATACCAGTCCATCCCGTTAAACCGATAATAACCATTATGAGCATTATGGATGGTTTTTTCACAATGGCAGTGATGGATAAAATTAAAAGCAAGGTAGGAATGGATATGATGATTTCTATTGCTCTAGAAATCAATATATCTACCGGAATAGTAACTTTAACTGCAAACCATGGAATGCGTTTCAGTAATAAAGCCAGCATATTAGGTATGGCCATTATGGCACTGAATATGGCGAGAGATATCAGAAACTGGAATACAAAGTTACCAAAGCCCTCTGCCAGAGCCACTTCCATGGTGTAGCCCCTCACATGAAAAGCATAAAACCACGCAAAAAACAAGAATAAAATATTGAGGAAAAGTCGCCCTCTGGATACCTGAAGCCTGTTGTCGCCAAAATATCCGGCTATTGAACCCAACACTATCCCGATTACCGTAGCGATGGCCATGCTCACCACACCTACCAGCATGGCTATGCGTGTTCCGTGAATGAGGCCGGCCAGCACATCGCGGCCTATTTGATCGGTTCCAAGGTGGTGCCTCCAGCGAAAAGAGGCGACATCCTGTTTTTTCAAAGGGCTGGCATAATCTCCGTTGGCAAGATCTACTGTAGTAGGTGAATAAGGCACAGGAGGATAGATGGCAAAATCATATTTCATATTCAACCAATCTGCATTTTGAAAAGATTTCGGCCAGGCACCCCAACCCCAATCCACCAGATAACTTCTAAAGATAGGAAAATACCATTCGCCATTCAACTTACATACGAGTGGTTTTTCATTGGCCAGAAAATCTGCTGCAAGGCCAATAAAAAGCAACACATACAGAATGCGCAGCGAAAAAACAGCCAGTTTGTTTTTTCGAAACTGCTTTTTTACGATATCCCAATAGCTTTCTCCTGTGTTCGTGCTCATGAATGCATTACTTGTTTTTGGTAAACGATATCCTCGGATCTATTACAGCATAAAGAATGTCGCTGATGAGATTGCCTAACATGGTAAGGATGGCAGAAAACATCAGCAAAGTGAATAAGACAGGGAAATTGCGTGCCACCACACTTTCGTAGCTTACACGGCCCATACCCGGTATAGTAAAAATATATTCTATGATAACGGATCCGCTGATCATCGCCGGAAGAAAACTCGAAAACATGGTAATGATTGGGATGAGCGAATTTCTGAATGCGTGCTTCCAGTAAACCTTTCGGGGAGGAAGGCCTTTAGCAAAAGCCGTTCGGATAAAGTCCTGCCTGAGTACTGTGAGCATGCCACCGCGCATTTGCCTCGATATATATGCGAAGGAGCCATAAACCATACAAAATACCGGCAAAATAAAATGATAGGCTCTATCGGCTATTTTCTCCCAAAAACCATATTCATCGCCGGTTTTGCCTACTCCATGCGTGGGAAACAAATTCATCCAGGAAGCATAGTAATCACTGGTGAAAAAGGTAATCAGCAGTGTGGCGATCCAAAAAGTAGGAAGCGAATAAAGAATAAAGTTGATAGTAGTAGTAACCCTGTCGTAGGTAGTACCTTTTCTCACGGCAAGCGAAACGCCAAGCGGGATAGAAACCAGATATGTTATGAAGAATGCAATAAAATTTAGCAGCAACGTCCATTTTAGGGCATCACCGATGATTGATACTACCGGCCTGCCATCGAGATATGAATTACCGAAATCACCTCTGAAAAAACCTCTTGAGGTCTTTGTTGGGTCATCATTTTTACCAAACCAGGGCACATCGCCAAACAACCAGCGATGATATTGATTGGCAGTGCCGTACCAGTAAAAAGCAGGAATATATTTCAAATGTGTGGTAGCACGATTAACCATATCCGAAT
>JAVQWQ010000092.1:0-9263 GCA_033578915.1 Chitinophagales bacterium
AAACGTTGCTAAATAAATCAAAATCTTTAATTGAAAATCAATAAACTTTGTCATTAAAAACCTAAGTTGAACAATTATAAATAACACTTTTCGCTTATAGTAGGTTTACTTTTATTTTTCGATGAAATCATTAGCTAAATAAATTGTATTGTTGATTACAATGTGGTAGCATACATTAATGAAATTATTTTTACCGGGTGAATCTCAGAGTATCTAAATTTTTTCTTTTATTAAAACTTGTAGTAGTCTTACCTATCAAAGCTTACCTTCAACTTCCGCGCGAAACCACATTTCGTGCCAACGGGCCCGATGATTTCCGCGAAGGAATTCATGCTTTCACTAATGCCCACATATTTATTTCATATAATAAAAGGTTAGATAGCGCTACGCTGGTCATAAAAGATGGAAGAATCATTGCAATTGGTCAAAAAATAGACATTCCTCAAAATGCAATTATTCACCCAATGAATGAGAAATACATTTACCCTTCATTTATTGAATTAGTCAGTGATTATGGCCTTCCAGCGCCGAAAAGCGCTGTTTCCGAAGGAGAATCTTCTGCTATGTATGGAGGTATTAAGGGCGCTTATGGGTGGAATGAAGCAATAAAATCTTTTTATGATGCCGTAAAAGATTTTAAAGTAAATGATGATAAAGCTTCAGAGTGGCGAAAACTTGGTTTTGGCTTATTGCTAACGCACAGGCCCGATGGAATCGCAAGAGGAACCGGAGCTTTGGTTTCTTTGGTCAACGACAAAGAAAATTTTGTAGTTATACGAGATAAAGCAGCTTCTTTTTACTCGTTCAATAAAGGGACCTCTACCCAGGACTATCCATCTTCGCTGATGGGCGCCATCGCCTTACTACGGCAAACCTATTACGATGCAGAGTGGTATGCTGGGTTAAGCGAAAAAAAAGAGTTTAATATATCTCTTGAAGCGTGGAATGCTCAACAGCAATTGCCGCAAATATTCGATGCCGGCGATTGGCAGAATTGTCTTCGAGCCAATAAAATAGCAGAAGAGTTTAATAAGAAATATATTTTAAAAACTAATGGAACAGAGTATCAACGTATAGAAGCCATAAAAAAAATAAATTCTCCTGTAATTACTCCAGTAGCATTTCCCAAAGCTTATGACGTAGAAGACCCGGCTAAAGCATTATATGTTTCTCTGGAAGATATGAAGCATTGGGAACTGGCACCGGCAAATCTTGCCGCGTTGGAAAAAGCCGGAATTACTTTTGCAATAACCACTAACGGGTTAGACAAAAAGGACGACTTTCTGCCAAATCTTAGAAAAGCGGTTCGTTACGGGTTAAGCCAAGAGGCAGCGCTGAAAGCATTAACCTATACTCCTGCGAAATTATTGGGGGTTGAAGCTCAATGCGGCTCTCTTGAGTTGGGTAAGATTGCCAATTTTTTTATCACTAATTATCCGATTTTTGATGAGAAGGCATCAATCATCGAAAACTGGATTCAAGGGAAACAATATATCATTCAGTCCGTTCCAGAAAAAGACATTCGCGGGACTTACTTTCTCGATATATTTAGCATACAAGATACTTTGAAATACAGCCGCCTGGAAATTTTCGGAGAGCCTGCCACATTAAAGAGCAGAATAGTGTTGAACGATACTTCGAAGATTGAAGTAAAAGTCAATCAAAAGGATAATGAAGTTATTTTATCCTTTCAAAGGAACATCCGCGATACGTCGAATACCATTAGATTATACGGAACAATAAGTGCAGACAAAGAGAGCCTTAAAATTAGCGGCAAAGGCCAAGATTCCAGAGGCAGTTGGCTGCATTGGGTAGCCAGGAGAATATGGCTAACCACTACTGATACCTCAAAACCGGCACAAAAAAATTTGTCCTCACCCACTGTGGGTAGTGTTTGGTTACCTAATATGGCTTATGGCCTTGATAGTTTACCCACTTACAGCAATTACTTACTAAAAAATGCAACGATATGGACAAACGAAAAAGAAGGAATTCTGAAAGAGGCTGATGTTATGTGGCGTAACGGTAAAATCGTATCTATTGGAAAGAATCTTTCATGCGGCGATTGCAAAGTGATAGATGCAACGGGGAAACATATTACTAGTGGTATTGTAGATGAACACAGCCACATCGCTATTTCAGGAGGAGTAAATGAAGGTACGGAGGCCAGTAGTGCGGAGGTGCGTATAGGCGATGTGATTAATTGTGAATCGCTGGATATTTTCAGGCACCTTGCAGGCGGTGTTACAACGGCACAATTGCTTCACGGTTCGGCTAATCCTATTGGAGGGCAAAGCGCTTTGGTAAAAATGCGTTGGGGCGCATTACCTGAAGATATGAAAATAAAAGATGCTCCTGCATTTATCAAATTTGCGCTGGGGGAAAATGTAAAACAAAGCAACTGGGGCGATCGCTACCGTTCCCGCTACCCTCAAAGCCGGATGGGAGTGGAGCAAACCTATTACAATTACTTCACCAAAGCTAAAGAATACCGAACTGCAACACCGGAGCAGACAGGAAAGAAAAGCGCTAAAAATCCAATAACCAGAAAAGATTTAGAGCTTGAGGCGCTGAAAGAAATACTCGAAGGTAAACGTTTTATTACCTGTCACAGCTACGTACAAAGTGAAATAAACATGCTTATGCATGTAGCCGACTCAATGGGATTTAAGGTTAATACTTTTACACATATTCTTGAAGGATACAAAGTTGCTGATAAACTAAAAAAACATGGGGCGCATGCTTCCACCTTCAGCGACTGGTGGGCATATAAGATGGAAGTAGTTGATGCAATTCCTCATAATGCTTACTTGCTTACCCGAGTGGGCGTAAACACAGGTATCAACAGCGATGACGCGGAAATGGCACGCAGGCTGAATCAGGAAGCTGCCAAGAGTATTAAATATGGAGGCCTTACCGAGGAGGAAGCATGGAAACTGGTTACGCTGAATCCTGCCAAAATGCTTCACCTCGATAATCAGATAGGAAGTATAAAGGCAGGAAAAGATGCAGATATCGTGGTGTGGAGCGAAAATCCACTCTCAGTATATGCTCAGGTTGAATACACTTTTGTAGATGGAGTGATGCTTTACAGCAAACAAATACTTGATGCATTGATTAAGAGAAACGAAGCGGAGCGGCAGCGGCTTATATTAAAAATGCTGGCAGAAAAGAAAAATGGCGCACCAACACAGGAGCCGGTAAAGAAAGAAAAAGAGCGGTACGATTGTGGCCATGCCGATCAGCTTTTATGGCTGGATTAATTAAATTCCAAATTTTTTATTTAAATGAATCTCTTGAAAAATTTCTCTAAGTGTATATTCCGCAAGATAACAAGCACCGCTGCGATTGGTGCCTGAAAGATGAGTTGTATGTACAGTATCACGATTTGGAATGGGGAACACCTGTGTACGATGATACAGTACTATTTGAATTTTTGATACTGGAATCATTTCAAGCGGGATTAAGTTGGCATACTATATTGAAGAAAAGAGAAAATTTCCGTAGAGCCTTTGCTTCTTTTGATGCCACTACTGTTGCGGCTTATGGAGAAAAGGAGATAGATTTATTAATGCAAGACAAGGGCATAATTCGCAACCGGCTAAAGATTGAAGCAGCGATAAATAATGCGCGATGTTTCCTGGAAATTCAAAGGCAATACGGGACTTTCAGCAATTACATATGGAGCTTTACTGATGGAAAAATCATACGCAACTTCCCGGTCAACCTGCTTGAGCTTCCTGCAACATCTCCGCATAGCGATGCTATGAGCAAAGACATGACCAAAAAAGGATTCAAATTTCGGGGAAGCAAAATTTGTTATGCCTTTATGCAGGCCATAGGCATGGTTGATGACCATTTGGTTGGGTGCTGGAAGAAGTCTTATGATTAATCATAATAAGAGCCCATTCTTTTTTCGCTCATTTGGGCTGCGTGTTGAATACAATCAGCAAGAGAAGCAGGCATATTTTCCGGCTGAGGAAACACGTCTTTTCCATTAAACTCAGAAGCAAAGTTGAGGCTGTCGCTGTAAACTTTTTGAAAGAAATAGGCCCAAACAGGTAAAGCCATGGTTGCTCCTTGGCCATACTGCATGGAGCGGAATCTAATGTATCGGTCATCACAACCTGTCCAGCTACCGGCCACTAAATGTGGTGTGCATCCTATAAACCATCCATCTGCATAATTCGAGGTAGTACCTGTTTTTCCGATGATGTCGCCTGGAAGTTTGTATCTGTAGCGCAGCCTGAGGCCGGTGCCGTGTTGCACTACTCCCCGCAAAAGTTCAACAATGGTGTAATTAGTGGCCTCATCGAAAACTTCGCGCTGTTGGGCGGTAAATTCACTGATTACATTTCCGTCTCTGTCTTCAATTCTGGTTACAAAAATGGGCTGAGTGTAAACTCCTTTGTTTGCAAAAGTTGCATAGGCGCCAACCATTTCAATCAGAGAAATATCAGTGGCTCCCAGGCAAATGGCAGGCTGTTCGGGTATGTAGCTTTCTACGCCCATATTTTTTGCCAACTGAATAACGGCAGCGGGTGTCATTTCATGCATCAGATAAGCTGTAACAGTATTGATAGAATTTGCCAGAGCTTCTTTGAGCGAAAGCATACCACCATACTTCCCATCACTGTTTTTAGGTGTCCAGTCTTTTACTAAGCCAAAACGCGGATCACCGGCTTCGAAAGTAACAGGTTGATTGGGTACCCTCATGCAGGGCGAATAGCCTTTGTCGCGAATCGCAGTGGCATACACAAAAGGTTTAAACGTTGATCCCACCTGTCTTTTGGTGTTTATATTAACATGGTCGTACTGGAAATGGCGGAAGCTAATACCTCCCGCCCATGCGCGGACATATCCGTTTGAAGGGTCAATGGCTACGAAGCCATTTTGAAGTATCATGCGATAGTATCTAAGCGAATCGTACGGACTCATAACAGTATCCTTGTCGCCCTCATAAGTAAAAATGCGCATTTTAACAGGAGTACGCATAATTTTATCTATCTGCTCCCGTCTAAGTCCTTGTTTTTTCAGAGAAACATACCTTTCGCAACGGGTATATATAGCTTCCCATTCTTTAGGGAAATCTTTCCAGGGGTCTCTGTCTTTCCAATGTTCGAAAAATATCTTTTGAAGTTCTTTCATGTGCTCGTATTGCGCTTCTTCTGCATATCGCTGCAGGCGCGAGTCCAGCGTTACATAAATGCGCAGGCCATCGCGATAAAGATTGTAATTTGAGCCATCCGGTTTTTTAACTCCAGACAAATATTTCTTCAGCCACAGGCGCAGGTACTCTCTGAAATGTCGTGCAAGGCCTTCTTCATGCGATTCCGGGTTGAAATTTAGCTTGATCGGAAGCGCTTTCAGCGAGTCGAATTGAGGGGATGAAAGAAATCCATATTTGTGCATTTGAGCCAACACGGTATTTCTGCGTGCAAGAGCTGCTTGTGGATGCAACCGTGGATTGTACTGATATGGCGCCTTGAGCATTCCTACCAGCACTGCGGCTTCCTCTGTTTTCAATGAATCTACCTTTTTGTTGAAATACGTTTTAGCTGCTGATTTAATACCAAAGGCATTGTCGCTGAATTCAACCGTGTTCAGATACATGGCCATGATTTCCTGCTTGGTATATGAACTTTCCAGCCTTACAGCTATGATCCATTCTTTCAACTTACGAATGATGAGCTGGAGTTTATTCATGCGTTCGCGTGGGAAAAGGTTCTTGGCCAATTGTTGGGTAATTGTACTGCCCCCACCCTTTTTACCGGCAGAAAACAACGCCCTGAAAAATGCTTTGAAGTCTATTCCTGCGTGTTCTTCAAATCGTATGTCTTCTGTGGCGATGAGCGCTTGTTTGAGGCAAAGAGGGAGAGAAGTGTAGTCCACATTACTGCGATTTTGGGTGTAATATTTACCGAGTACTACACCATCAGTAGTGATAATTTCAGAGGCGAGACTGCTTTCAGGATTCTCCAGTTCTTCAAATCCGGGCAATTCTCCAAAAAGTCCAACACTGAGTAAAAAGAAAAAAATAAAAATAAATGCTATTCCTCCTGCAAAGCTTAACCAAAAAAGCCTTATTGCATTCATAACTCAAACCTACAATAAATTGCAAACACTCAATGAAAATACATCTAAAGGAATTCAGCAAAGAGGGATGTAAACTGATTATTAACGGTTGCTAAAATCGTAAAGAAACTTTTTTTCTTCATCGGTAAGACTGTCGTACCCGGAGCGGGAGATTTTATCAAGGATTTCGTCTAGCCGCTCCTGGTCGGAAGCGACTTGTGTAGCAGTAGTAGCAGTTTTAGGAGCACGTTCTTTAACCTGCTTGACTGCAGTTGCCGGCTTAGCTGCCCCAGAGGGCCTGGAGCCGAGTTGTCGTGCTACAGAAGCTGTGAATCGCGCAAAAGGCCTTGAAGCATCTACTCCGCTTCGCAAACCTTTAATAAAAAGCCATCCGCATAATGCCCCGCCCAAATGCGCGATATAACCGCCGGCATTTCCCTCCGGAATATTAATTATGTCAATCAACAGCGAAAACAGCGCAATATATTTTATGCGAACATCTCCTAAGAATAAAAGCCGCATCTGATGATCGGGGTTGAGGGTGGCTGCGCCAAAAACAATAGCTAATACTGAGGCAGATGCCCCAAGCAGCATCGCCCCAAATCGCTCGGTGGCAAACACCGGCAGCAGATTGTAAGAGAGCAAATAGAATAACGCACCAGAAAGCCCCCCTAGCAGATAGAGCGGAACAATTTTTTTATCGCCCAAATAGAGCACAAATATTTCTCCAAACCAGTACAGCCACAGCATGTTGAAAAGGATATGAAAAAAATCATCGTGAAGAAACATGTACGACAAGACAGTCCATGGCTGCTTCAACAGCGTTGGGACATAAGCGGGAAGCATTAACTTATCAATAGCAAAATCGTACCATGAAGTGTGCTGGAAAAGGAACAAGACTAATTTGACTATGCTGAAAAGAAAGAAGATGCCCACGTTGCATAGTATGAGCTTGACTACCGCATTTCCTGTGATGAAGCGGTAGCGCAAATCTTCAAATATGTTGTTTCCGATAGGCAATTTTTCTTTTTTACTAATATACAATGATGGAGAGTTATAAACAAGACAGTATAGCAATCCTAAAGGTTTGTTGAAATGATTTTTTTGTTCTAGATTTTTGAATGATGAAATTTTGAAGTGTATTCATGGGTATAGCTCTACTGAGTTTTACTTTGTATCAAGTTTTTTGACTATAGTAAGATAAAAAAGGAAGTATAAAGTTTAATGTTAAAAAATTGTTTGGGTGAGGGATGCGGATGGCGAACCCCGTAGCAGCCCGGCCCCTGCGGCCTCGACCCTGAGCGAAGCGAAGGCCGAGGCCGCAGGGGCCACCCCATAAATTAATAATCAAATCCTTTTAAAAAAAATTATATGTGTGTGGCTCTGTAATGCCGCAAGAAATCAAAACTTTTGATAGTAATTATATTTGCTATATGAGCATTTTTAAAAAGACCGAAAAGTTTATATTCAACACGCAGACTCTCAGCTATGAAAAGGCTGTTGTGAGCTGGGGCACCCGCTTGCTGAGGATATTTGCTTTTATCTGTGCCTCTATTGTTTTTTCTCTGGCCATATCCTCTTTGGCTTATACATTCATAGATTCACCTAAAGAGAAAATACTAAAGAACGAACTGAATATGATGAAAGACCGCTACGCTATCCTTAACAGCGAAGTGCAGCGGCTCAGTGCGGTGCTAGAAGAGTTGCATTACCGCGATGGAAATATCTATCGCGTATTGTTTGAGAGCGAGCCTATACCGTTAGAGGTATGGCAGGCCGGCTCCGGAGGTGTTAATCGTTATCGTTATCTTGACAAATATGAAAATGGAGAACTCATTAAAGGCCTTTCGCTCAAAGTAGACAAACTGCGCAGGCAGATGGCTATCCAGAGTAAAAGTTATGACCAGATCGCCGAATTCATTCAAAACAGAGAACAAATGCTGCGCTCGCTTCCCTCAATACAACCGGTTATAAATAAAGATTTGACACGGCTGGCATCCGGCTTTGGAATGCGTATGGACCCGATCTACAAGGTTCCGAAATTTCACGAGGGAATGGATTTTACGGCTCCAGTGGGCACTGAAGTGTATGTTACAGGTGATGGAGTGGTGGAGACAGTAGAGTATTCCTACAGTGGATATGGCAATCAGGTAGTGGTAGATCACGGGTATGGCTATAAAACGCGATATGCGCATTTGTCCAAGTTTAAAGTAAAGGTAGGGCAAAAGGTTAAGCGTGGCGATGTGATTGGCCTGGTTGGAAACACCGGCAAATCTACCGGCCCGCATCTTCATTACGAGGTAATAAAAGGGGGTGTCCCGGTTAATCCTGTTTACTATTACTTCAATGACCTGAAAGATGATATGTTTGCCCGTATGCTTGAGATAAGCTCTTCGCAGGGCCAAACTCTGGATTAATTAATGTGTAAAAAAAGCTTAGTAACATGAAAAGAAAAGATTTTCTCGAAACCGCTTGTCGCGCTTGTGGCTTTGGCCTCTTGACGGGTTTGCTATTAAGTGAGGAATCATGTGCCCCGCACTCTGCGGCTTCGGTGACAAAATTTGTGCCACAGGATGGAAAGATTACTGTTCCGCTCGCGCAAATAGGTAATAATGCAGTGCATGTAATACAGGTTAAAGGAAAAGACCCGGTTGGAATCATTAAAAAAGAAGATGGAAACTATTTTGCCCTTTCGCTGGCCTGCACACATCAGGGAACTACTGTCAGGCTAAAGGATGGCAAGTTTGTTTGTCCGCTTCACGGAAGCATTTTTTCCACAAATGGCGCAGTCGAAAAAGGCCCTGCCAAAAGGCCGCTTCAGACTCTTAGAGTTCTTGCCCTTCAAGACGCTTTAGAAATATATCTGTAGCCGGAAAACATGTCGCACCTAGGATTTACGGACTATGTTGTTTTTGCTTTTTATTTTCTGGTAGTCTCGCTATACGGCATATGGATATACTATAGAAAGAAAAAAAGTACAGCCGATTCTAAAGATTTTTTCCTGGCAGAAGGCTCGCTCACCTGGTGGGCAATAGGCGCTTCGCTGATTGCATCAAATATTAGTGCTGAGCAGTTTATAGGTATGAGCGGCTCTGGTTTTAAAATCGGACTTGCTATTGCCAGCTACGAATGGATGGCTGCTGCTACCTTAATCATTGTGGCCATATTCTTCATGCCCGTGTATCTGA
>JAVQWQ010000093.1:0-9213 GCA_033578915.1 Chitinophagales bacterium
CCGAGGCCGAGGGGGACACCCCCAGTCATTACCAGTATTTACTTATATGTATAACTATCCTGCCCAGTTTTCGCGGTCGAGGCTGCGAAAATGGATGGCTTCGGCGATATGCTCGGGAAGTATAGCTTCGCTGCCGGCAAGGTCGGCTATGGTGCGCGAAACTTTTAATATCCGATCGTAGGCTCGTGCGCTCAACTGCAATCGCTGCATAGCCTTATTCAGCAATGCGCGCCCCGCTTCGTTTACTACACATATCTCTTGTACGGCACGCGCCTCCATCTGCGCGTTGCAGTGTATATTCTTTCCTTCAAACCTCTTGCGTTGGCGCTCACGAGCTTTGATCACTCTTTCGCGTATTACAGCGCTCTTTTCAGTTTTAGGAGCCGATGTTAGCTCATCGAAAGTAACAGGCGTAACTTCTACATGTAAATCTATCCTATCTAAAAGTGGTCCGGAAATTTTATTCAGATATTTCTGCACTGCCCCGGGCGCGCACACACACTCTTTTTCGGGATGATTGTAATATCCACACGGGCAAGGATTCATCGAAGCGACCAACATAAAATTGGCCGGGTAGGTAACAGAGAAACGCGAGCGCGAAATCGTTACCTTACGCTCTTCCATGGGCTGGCGCATCACCTCGAGCACGGTGCGCTTAAACTCAGGCAGTTCATCCAGGAAAAGAACGCCATTGTGTGCAAGCGAGATCTCTCCGGGTTGTGGCACCGATCCGCCTCCTACCAGCGCTACATCACTCACCGTATGATGAGGCGCGCGGAAAGGGCGCTGGTAGATCAGTCCTCCGTTTTTTGGCAGCCTGCCGGCTACTGAATGAATTTTTGTGGTTTCGAGCGCTTCGCTAAGGGTTAAAGGAGGCAGTATAGTAGGCAAGCGCTTAGCCAGCATGGTTTTGCCGGCTCCCGGCGGCCCTATCAGGATGAGGTTGTGGCCGCCGGCGGCAGCAATTTCCATTGCACGCTTGATGTTTTCTTGCCCTTTTACTTCTTCGAAGTCGCAGTCGCTGTGTTGAATGTTTTCTGCAAATTCTGCGCGGGTATCCACTTTGGTAGCCGTCAGTGTGCGCTCTCCGCGAAAAAATTCTACCACCTCGTTGATACGCTCTACACCATACACTTCAAGATTATTTACAATGGCCGCTTCGCGCGCATTTTGAAGCGGAAGGATAAATCCTTTGAAACCTTCTTTGCGTGCCTGTATGGCAATAGGCAGTGCGCCTTTGATAGGCAACAAGCCTCCATCGAGGCTAAGCTCGCCCATGATGACGTATTTATTCAGCTCTTCGGCAGGCACCTGGCCACTGGAAGCGAGAATGCCCATGGCCATGGGCAGGTCGTAGGCAGAGCCTTCTTTGCGTATATCTGCAGGCGCAAGATTGATCACCAGCTTAGTGCGCGGCATATGATAACCGTTATGTTTAATGGCTGTTTCCATCCTATGCCACGATTCCTTTACGGCATTGTCGGGTAACCCAACCATAAAGTAACCCAACTGCCCCTGAGTGCCACAGTTTACTTCAACGGTAATCGTCACGGCATCTACTCCGTGCACTGCACTGCCGTAAGTTTTAACTAGCATTGGGTATTTTTTGAATCAAACCTAAAAGTTATCAGGCGATGTTTCAAAAAATTTTTTTTCTTGCATAAGGCCAACATCAGACTCACTGTTCAGATGAAAAAAGAAATGAATGATGAATATTTTATGCGGCTTGCGCTGCAGGAAGCGAGAAAGGCAGCCGAAGAAGGCGAGGTGCCGGTAGGGGCAGTGATAATTTGCAATGGAAAGGTAATAGCAAAAGGATATAACCAGGTAGAGAAACTTAACGATGCGACAGCACATGCCGAAATGATTGCACTCACTGCTGCTTCGGGCTATCTCGGAAGCAAATTTCTTGAAGCATGTACGTTGTATGTAACCATAGAGCCATGCTTGATGTGTGCAGGAGCGCTAAGATGGACAAGACTAGGGCGACTGGTATTTGGGGCATCAGAGCCTAAGAGCGGCTTTTCTTTACTAGGTAAAGATGTATTGCATCCGGATACAAACATAGAACAAGGAGTATTGAAAGAAGAATGCGCTGCTTTAATAAAAGACTTTTTTAAGTCGAAGAGGCAATGGTATTAAGTGCTTAAACTTAATGTTTTCGATTGGTTAGAAATTAATTTCAGAGTTAATCAGATTTTTAATAAAGGGTGAGTTTTAAAGATCAACAACTATTGTTCCTAAGTTTATCTCTCTTCCATCTTCCAAGCTGAATGAAGCCTTATCAATGTCCACATCTTTTATAACATCGCTGGTGTATATAACCTTCTCTCCATCGAGTATTCTGAAGAATATATCAGGCTTTTTCTCGCGAAATTCTGAAAGTATCAGTTTTTCGGCACCTTGATGCATATCCATAGGATTAATTCGCAGGTCTAGTATTCCATTCTTATCTGGATATCCTTCTGCCAGAAAGTCTTCATCTAATAAATCTTTGTCGTAAAAACGCACCAAATATTTTGAATCAAGTGGCTGAAGATTGCTTTTTGTGAGTATGCGTAGCTCTATATCAAAGTGAAGATTCTCCGGGTCAAACAACCTTAAAAACTCTTTAACCAAATTTTGGTCAGCCATAATTAGTTTCTATTTTTAATAAAAAGAAAATGATTACTTGATATTAAAGTCTATACATCGTAAGCTTTTTCATTGAATCATTTTTTATCTCCTTGTTGCTGTTTGGCGATACTTTCGCGCATTGAGGTATCGGCTTGTATGTTTTGCATTTTGTAGTAATCCATTACTCCAAGTTGGCCGGAGCGAAAAGCCTCAGCGATAGCAAGTGGGATCTGGGCTTCGGCCTCTATCACTTTTACGCGTGCCTCCTGCGCTTTTGCTTTCATCTCCTGTTCTAATGCAATAGCCATGGCTCTGCGCTCTTCCGCTTTGGCCTGAGCAATATTTTTGTCGGCATTGGCCTGATCTATCTGCAGTCCTGCTCCAATATTTTTGCCAATGTCTATATCTGCTATGTCAATAGACAAAATTTCAAAAGCAGTGCCCGAGTCTAATCCTTTAGCCAAAACAACTTTTGAAATAGAGTCGGGATTCTCCATAACCATTTTATGCGATTCTGCCGAACCGATAGAGGTTACAATACCTTCACCAATGCGAGCTAAGACGGTTTCCTCGCCCGCTCCTCCTACTAACTGTTTGATGTTGGCGCGCACCGTAACTCTCGCTTTGGTGATAAGCTGTATCCCATCCTTTGCTACTGCTGTTACAGGAGGCGATTCTATTACTTTGGGGTTAACCGAAAGCTGCACCGCTTCGAACACATCACGGCCTGCAAGGTCTATTGCGGTTGCTGCCTTAAAGTCTAAGTCTATATTGGCTTTATCTGCGCTCACCAGCGCCCTCACTACCTTCATCACATTACCGCCTGCCATGTAGTGTGCTTCAAGCAACTTGTGCTCCAAAGGTATTCCGGCTTTAGTAGCGACTACCATGGCATCTACGATGGTGTGCGGATTTACCCGTCTGAAGCGCATCACTACTAAATCGAGGAGCGGGATATGCACATCAGAGAGTTTTGCAGTTATCCAAAGGCCCACTGGAAAAAACCACAAAAACAGAAGAAAAAAGACAATGATGACGATGGCTAATAAAATAAGCGAGATTCCCATGTGGTTAATTATTTATTTCGAATAAATAAAAGCTTTGGCATGCAACAAATCAAATTTTCATAGAAAAAAAATTGTATCCAACACTATTGCAAAAAAAATGTAGAACAAATGCATAAATCCGCAGAATTTCATCTCCTATGAAAACACATTCAAAGAATTAGAATAAACATTTTAAAACTTATATAATTTACATTACAAAAATTATTCTGGAATGTTATTTTTTGACTCAGCAAAATAGTTAATGATTGAAGCTGCTTTAGCAGCTCCTACTACTTCTGCTAATGACTCTTCAGAAGCATTCCTTATCTGAGCCACCGATTTGAAGCGAGACAGTAACCTGGAAGATATTTTTGGGCCTATTCCAGGAATATTTTCGAGTTCGGTACGCAAGTTGTTTTTCACTCTTTTCTTTCTGTGGTGTTTAAGGCCAAACCGATGCGCTTCATCGCGCATGCGTTGTATAAGTTTAAGGCTTTCACTTTTTTTATTGATATGTAAAGGCACCGGATCTTCAGGGAAGTATATTTCTTCCAACCTTTTTGCAATTCCTACAATCGGTATTTTTCCATACAAACCTAGTTTCTTCAGGCTTTCTACTGCACTGCTAAGTTGCCCTTTTCCGCCATCAACTATTATAAGTTGCGGAAAGGATTGATCTTCTTCAAGCATACGTTTATATCTCCTGTAGATTACCTCCTCCATAGTAGCAAAGTCGTTAGGCCCTTCAACTGTTTTTACATTAAAAATTCTGTAATCTTTTTTAGATGGTTTGGCATCGCGAAAGACCACACATGCGCTAACAGGATTGGTACCCATGATATTTGAATTGTCGAAACACTCGATGTGGCGAGGTAATTCTTTCAGCTTCAAGTCTTCTTTCAGCACGCGCATGATACGGAAAGAAGGACTTTTTTCTTCGGCAGGCTGCAGGCTTTTTATTTTTTCTTCTTTAGCATAGAGCGCGTTGCGCATAGCCAGAACCAACAGCTTTTTTTTGTCTCCGCCCTCGGGTATAGTAATGGTAAAATCCAGTGGTACATCTATCTGAAAAGGTAATATCAGTTCAGGTTTGTTTTCTTCATCCTTTTCATAACTCAAACTGTTTTCTGCCACTGCACGAATCAATATCTCCTCGCGCGACTCCTCAAGCATTTTTTTTACCTCAAACGCTCTGGCCTTTACTACCGTGCCATTGGATATGTGAAGATAACTGATAAAGGCAAACTGCTCTGTATCGGCATATCCATACACATCTATGTTGTGAAGTTTGGGGTTTACTATTGTGCTCTTGCTTTGCCATGCTTTGAGCATTTCTATTTTTTCCTTGAATTCATTTGCTCTTTCAAAATTCAACTGCTCTGCAAATTCATTCATCTTGCGCTTGAAAAAAGCTATTACAGATGTAAAATTGCTCTTGAGTAAATTTTTTATTTGTTGTATGTTTTCATCGTATTCCTCTTCGGTTTGCAGGCCTGCACATGGCCCAAGGCAATTTTTCATGTGATATTCAAGGCAAACCTTAAATTTTCCTGCCTGAATATTTTTTTGGGTGAGCGCCAGCTTGCAATTCCTTATTGGGAAAAGAGAAGTGAGCAGGCTGAGCACATTTCGCACATTATTTACAGAAGTGTATGGGCCGAGATATGTGCTTCCGTCTTTAATAAGTTTTCGCGTTAGGAATACTCTCGGAAAAGGCTCATTTTTTATAACGATGTAGGGGTAACTTTTATCGTCTTTGAGGTCAATATTATATCGTGGCTGATACTGTTTTATCAGTGCATTTTCAAGCAAAAAAGCATCCTGCTCAGAATTAACTATTGTGAATTCAATCCGCGCTACCGAACGCACCATAGTTTTAAGGCGATAGCTCATATCGCCTCTGGTGAAATATGTAGATACCCTTTTGCGCAGATCTTTGGCTTTGCCTATGTAAATGATTTCTCCGTTTTCATTAATAAAGCGATACACTCCCGGCTCAGCAGGAATATGTGGCTGAAAGTTTGTTTTGAACTCTTCAGGAGTCATCTTGCTTTATCATTTGGTTGATTGAATTTGCTTATTCAACCTACAAAATTATAACAGAAGTAAAGGGCAAACATATTCTTATCCGTCTCAAACAAAATTGAATCAGAAATGATTAGAAATATAAAGTTTATGGTCAATCTTAGATTGTTTTAAAAAGAAATGAAGTTGTAAACCTTAGATTATAATTATAGAGCTTCGAAGTGGTTCTGATGATTTGAGATAGATATGATTCTAAACTCATTATGCTCCCTTCATTTCTTTTTTAAATACGAACTTTTATCTGAAAATTAATGAATAGGTTTGGATATTAAATAAAATGCTGATGCGCTCATACTTACGTTTAAAACACATGCCGCTCTGCGTGATAACTGCTGCGTACCATTGGCCCGCTTTCCACAATCTTAAATCCTTTTTTTAAGGCAATAGTTTTTAGCTCTGCAAATTCCTCCGGTGAATAATATTTTTTTACCGGCAAATGCTCTTTTGAAGGCTGAAGATATTGCCCGATAGTGAGAATGTCCACTGCTGCTGAGCGCAAATCGTCCATGGCTTCGAGTATTTCAGAGATAGTTTCGCCCAGCCCTACCATAATACCGCTTTTTGTTCTGGAAATACCGCCTTCCTTTAGCCTGCGCAACACCTCAATACTGCGCTCGTAACGAGCCTGCACGCGCACCTCACGGCTAAGTCGTCTAACCGTCTCAATATTGTGGCTCACCACCTCGGGAGCCTCGTCCACTATGCGCTGAAGATTTTCCCATTTGCCCTGAAAATCCGGAATCAAAGTTTCCATAGTAACCCCCGGGCAGTGCCTTCTGATGGCACGAATGGTAGCAGCCCATATCTTGCTGCCTCCATCGGCCAGGTCGTCCCTATCTACCGATGTAATCACCACATGCTTCAAACCCATTTGTTTTACCGACAGAGCTACCCTGATCGGCTCTGCAATGTCCACTTCTTCAGGTTTGCCGCCCGGCACATTGCAAAACATACAGCTGCGCGTACACACATTTCCCAAAATCATCAGTGTAGCTGTGCCTTCGCCCCAACACTCAGTCTGATTCGGGCAGTTGCCACTCTCGCATATCGTATGCAGACGGTGTGCTTTGATGTTTTTCTTCACCTCAGAATATTCATTTCCCGAAGGAAGTTTAATCTTTAACCATTCGGGCTTACGCAGCACAGGTTCATTCGTTTTCATAAACACAAAGATGGCGCATTCGCCACATATTTTTCATGAATATTTTTGAATTAAGTCTTTTGCGATTTTTAAAAACAAATCCCCGCTTCATTTTTTCTGTTTATTCAATAAATAAAACGCTCCCGGCAATGTGTTTAAGATAGCATAACAAACAGGGAATAAATTAGCTTTAATTATTTCTACACTATGAAAAAACTTTTCACGCTGCTGACAGCAGCGCTTATGGCAGCGACTACACAGGCGCAGAATATTTTTAAAATTACCGATTTCGGCGCATCACCATCGGCAAACATTTTCACCAATGCTTCAGCCATTCAGCAAGCTATAAATGTTTGTAGCAGCGCAGGAGGTGGAACTGTCCTCGTGGATAGCGGCAATTTTTCAACCACTACGTTTATCCTGAAAAGCAATGTTACACTTCGTATTAATCCCGGCGCCTCACTCACCGCTCCTGCTCTTAACAGCGACTACCCGGAGTATCCCTACAATCAGCCCAGTTGGAGCGACAACCATTACACAAAGCGGTCGCTGATTTTTGCACAGGAAAGTAATAATATACGAATCACCGGCGGGGGAACCATTTATTTCAACGGGCTATCGGGCAATTTCCTTTCCGTACAAAAAAACTTTCGCCCTTTTGGCATACGGATGCATCGCTGCAAAAACATTCGCATAGATAGCATTTCGTTTCGCACTGCACCGCACTGGATGGTACATCTCTTTGACTGCGACACTATATACATCAGCCGGTTAAATATTTTCAACCATGGTTTCGGGAGCAACGATGGTATAAACATTGACGGCTGCCGTAATGTGCTCATCGAAGATTGTGATATAGATTCCAACGATGACCCGATAGTTGTAAAAACTCATTCTCCCGCTCCGGCAGAGCATATTTTAGTGAGAAATTGCACGGTGGCCACTTACGAAAGAGCAGTAAAAGTAGGCAACGAGAGCTGCGGGCCTATGCGCAACATTAGATTTCAAAACATTATGGTGAATAAAAGCGCCTTCTACCTTAGCCTCACTCCGGCCAATGCCATTTACGTGGCGGTAGCCGATGGCGGCCTTGCCGAAAACATCGTGTTTGAAAACATACAAGTCAACACCCCTTACGAAACGCCTATCTTTATACGATTAAACAATCGCGGCAATAAATACACTGCAGGGATACCTGACCCGCCTGTTCAGTATCTAAGAAACGTTACAATAAAAAATTTTATCTGCACGGCTCAGCGTGCTATACCTTCTTCTATAACAGCAATTCCGGGATATTATGTAGAAAATATAACTCTTGAAAACGTCAATCTTACCCTCAAAGGCTATAGCGGCATATTAGGCAATTCTGCCGTACCGGAGCTGGAGAAAAATCGCCCCGAGCCAGATATGTGGGGAGACTCGTTACCAAGCCACGCATTCTTTATTCGTCATGCAAAAAATATTCAATTTAAGAATGTTTGCTTTGAAGTAATGGGAAAGGACCTCCGCCCGGCGTTTTTCTTTGAAGACACATCCGGCATTGATATTAAATCCTGTGTAAGGCCTTACACTTCAATTCCTGAAAAATTACTTTCTTCAACAATACACATCAGGCAAATCTCCGCCAACTTTTACGAAGTAACTAATAATCATCCGGCTGTATTTCCGCAGGTTATCCTTCTTAATACGCAAGGGAATGTTTTATTTAAACAAAGGCCTAATGTAAACGAAGGCAAAGTTATATTGGACTTGAACCAGTTTCCCTCCGGACTTTATTTTCTTCATGTAGAATCTGGCCAAGAAAGCACTGTTAAGAAAATTTTTAGGTACTGATTACTTGCTTATGAAATAACAAAAAGGCTCCGCAACAACTTGCTGCCGGAGCCTAAGCCTGTCTCTGTTAAAATTTTATGATTAATCTTTCACTAACCGCTCAACTACTTTACCGTTTTGCCCGCTCAGATGCACCTGATATACTGCGCTGGCCAGCAGCGATATGTCTATCGTTTCCCGCTTTTCAAACGTTTGCTCCAACACTATCCTGCCCTTCATGTCCGTTATAGCCACTTTTACAGGCCCTTCCATGTTGGTCTCTACATACAACTGTTCGCTGGCAGGATTTGGATACATCCGCAGGTAGTGGCTCGTTGCCTTAGGCATCCCACTCGGCGTTTCTAAGCGGAAGTGCAGCATGAAACGTTCGTTGTGGTCTCCCTTATATGCCGTAAATGTATATTCCGGCATCTGCGTGAGGTTGTGCATCACTTTCTCTTTTCGGTCTTCCAGATACACCGTAGTGTTGGGCAACTCATCGAAGCCCGAGCC
>JAVQWQ010000094.1:0-9065 GCA_033578915.1 Chitinophagales bacterium
TTTTCATTCAAAAGGAGTAAGGGTTTTTATTTGGATTACCGGAGTAATTAATACTGATCTGCAGCCCTTGTACGATGAAGCGGCCCGTAAAGGATATTTTCTTACTAAGAGCCCTACCGACACCACTCCTTTTGTAGCCAAATGGTGGAAAGGCAATGGCAGCCCTATTGACTTTTACAACCCTGAAGCGGTAAAATGGTGGAAAGGGCTGATGGATTCTGTTTTAGCTCTTGGAATAGACGGTTGGAAAGTTGATGGAACCGATTTTGTGGTGCTCCTCGGTGGTGGAGCATATTCCCGTGCTCTAAAATCCAACGTTAGCCGCATAGATTATTCCAGAAAATACTACAATTTGTTTCATGATCACACCAGAGCGCGTTTAGGAATAGACAGAGTCAACACAACAAGGCCTATTGATACCTATTTTGGCTTACAGGGAGTTTCTATAGCTAATGCAGAAAATTTTTCATTCAGCGATAAAGCCAACTGTTGGGCCGGATGGGTAGGGGACCAAGACCCCGACTATAAAGGCTTAAAGGTAGCACTCGACAATATGTATCTAAGCGCTGCTTATGGATACCTTTCATTTGGTTCCGATATTGGCGGCTATCGTGAAGACAACTCGTTGATGCCGCTTGGACGTACCCAAGATATATTTATTCGATGGGCACAGTTCGGCGCCTTTTGCTCAATAATGGAAAACGGTGGCGGAGGGGAACACCGTCCATGGATCTTCGGGCCTGATGCGCTTAGGATCTATAGAAAATTCACCAAGTTACACCATGCTATGATTCCTTACCTGCAAGCTTCAGCAGATAGCGCATGGCGCTTAAAAAAATCCATTTATACTTTTTTAGACAGAACAAATTACCGCTATCTATTGGGCAGTGATTTATTTATTCAACCTATCCTTAAAGTACCGGCTAATAACATCAATATTGAGTTGCCTCAGGATGGCAAGTGGATCTATTTATTTGACCAGACAAAAGTTTTTGATGGGGGAACTACAGTGAATATGAGTTTTACATATGATGAATTTCCCGTCTTTGTTAGACAAGGCGCCAAAGTATTAGAACTTTTAAATAAAGCGCTTTGACCAAAAGTGTAAAACCAACTGAATTTGATTTGAGCATATCGTAGCCAACAGAAAATATATTCTATTGTAGAGTTGTTTTATATCTAATCTAATATTAATGCTTTTTAAAGCAGAAAGAGCTTGTTGTAAAAGAATAGTGTAAATTTGGCGTAGAATAAATTTTAATGAATAACACTGAATTTGTATGAAAAAAGTTTCTTGTGCTATAAGCGTTTTGTTGCTTTTGATATTTGTACTCTTTGAAAATTATATTTTTAGTCAGTCGCAACTACCCAATGCAGGATTTGAAAACTGGAGCGGTAATCCACTCGCGCCGGATGGTTGGGAAACATGGGAGACTCTGAGTCAAGGACAAATAACCGGTTTTGCGGTTAAAGACACCAGCACAAACAACTTTGTAGAAGGTAAAGCATCTGTTAAACTTATAACCGATTCGGCTGTATTGCCTAACTTAGGAAAAGTGCTGCTCGCAGGCACTGCTGAGTATTACGGCCCTTTTAATGATAAACCTGATACCATTAAATTTGCGTATAAGTACTCTGCAAACCTTGCGGATACAGCTATAATCAATGTGAATCTTTTTGGATACGATGCCAATGGTAACGTAGTAAATTACATAAACGGACAAGTGAGGCTACAAAGAACCAATAATCAATGGATTAATACATTTGTCCCAATATCTTATAGTAACAGTCAGACAGGAAATCCCGATACACTAATATTTTCTCTCCTAAGTAGCAAAGATTTAATCAACAAAGGTGTCAAAGGCTCAACTGCATGGTTTGATAATATTCGTTTCTCATACAAGAAAAAAGTTGGTATTCAGGAAGCTGCTTTGGAATATGCAGATATCAAATTATTTCCAAACCCTACTAACAACTTTATTAGGTTTCAAGGCCATAAAGACTTGTCAGGTCATACTTTTAAAGCATATAGCTTAGATGGAAAAGAAATTAATCAAAAATTAATGCAAGGAAACGAAGTAGATATATCAATTCTGCCGGTTGGAACCTATGTATTTGAAATTGTCAAAGAAAATTTTGTTGCGCTTAAAGGTAAGTTTATAGTATCCAAATAAAGAGGTTATTCAAAAAGACTCAGAAAATTTCGTGCATTTGATTGCACAGAATAGCATTGTTCTATCTTTAATTGCGCTGCCCTCCCCATCATTTGCCTTAATGCTGTATCTGTAAGTAAGCGTTTTAACGCGACTTCCCACTCCTCCGGACTATCACACAAAAAGCCATTAATCCCGTGATCAACTATTTTGTTGTTCACTCCTACCGGAGAAACTACCGCAGGTATGCCTAAACTCATGTATTGCAAAGCCTTAAAACCACATTTTCCTCGGCTCCAGTCGTCATCGGTTAAAGGCATTACTCCTATGTGAAAACGTAGCAAATCATCTATTTCCGTTGATTTATTCCATGGCACATACTCCAAAGCAGGAAAATCTAACTCAGGCTTTTTGTTCGATATAACGACTAATGTAAAAGAGAGGTTTTCATTTATTTTTCTCAATACCGGCATGAGGAGTTCCAGATACTTTAAAGTAGTGTGTGTACCTGTCCAACCGATTTTTACAGGCAGCTCTGCCTGATTTTTTAAGCCTTTGTGATGATGTTGTGTATCTATAGTAGTTGGGTTTACAACTACATTTTTGTTGAATTTTCGAGCATAAGCTGCCAAAAAATCGTTACCGCAACTGCACCGATAAGCCCAGCGGCAGATAGAACCGGTTTTACTATGCCATTTGAGCGAAGCTGCAATTTTATTTTCGCCGGATGTGTTGGGCAGCCATATCGCATCGTCAAAATCAAAAATTATTTTCTTCCGAAAAAATTTAGCAATAAGCCATTCAAACACGGGCGGGCCAACCGGTGAAGCTTCCCGATGAATGAAAACAAAATCGTAATTCGAAAGCCGAAACAGCACTAAAAACCTGCGTGTAAAGCCGGCAAGTATCCCGCGAAATTTCTTCAACGTAAATCCGGGGAGATAAAGAATATTCCATGTGGCTTCATCCAAAAAACTTTGAACTGTATATTGATGTCCCCTTTGCCTGAGTATATCAAAATATTGTTCAAACCTGAAACGCTGCGATGGGGCGTTATGTAAGGGATATGGCACCAGAAACAATATCCTGCTCACTGAAACAAATTTGAAATAAGGTTATAAATGATAATGTAATTATAGTCTAATAATCCGGATAACTAAGTAAGCACACCTGCTTTCACAAAGTGAAATCTATATTGTATAAGGAAAAAAGGTTTAACTAAAAATGTACTTTAACTAAAAGGCGTAACAATCCAGACTGCTTTGAACATTTATTAAGTCGTGTTTCAAATCAAAGCTTTGACAGCTGCAAAGGCTGTTTATAGCATGTCAAACAGGTCGCTGCAAGGAGACAGAGCTAAATACGAGCTCTTCTTTCAGAAACGAAGCGGTATGGCTGTTTGCCTTGGCCACTTCTTCAGGTGTACCACATGCCACAACCGTGCCTCCCCTTTCTCCACCCTCGGGCCCAATATCGATGATATAATCCGCAACTTTTATCACATCCATATTGTGTTCGATTACAAGCACGGTGTTCCCTTTATCCACTAATCGCTGCAGTAATTCCAAAAGCACTTTAATGTCTTCAAAATGAAGCCCCGTAGTAGGCTCATCGAGAATGTAAAATGTTTTACCGGTATCGCGTTTGGAGAGTTCAGCTGCAAGCTTAACGCGCTGTGCTTCGCCTCCGCTGAGCGTGGTACTGCTCTGTCCAAGCCTTAAATAATTCAACCCTACATCAGATAATGTTTTAATACGGTTATAAATTGCCGGCACGGCCTCAAAAAATTGCAAGGCATCTTCAACAGTCATGTTCAACACATCGCTAATGCTTTTGCCTTTATAGCGGACTTCTAAGGTTTCGCGGTTGTAGCGCCTTCCATTGCATTTTTCACAGGTAACTTCTACATCAGGCAAAAAGTTCATCTCTATCACTTTAACGCCACCCCCCTGACAAGCTTCGCATCGGCCACCTTTAACGTTGAAAGAAAAACGGCCGGGCTGATAGCCCCGTATTTTCGACTCCGGCAATTGCGCATAGAGCTTTCGTATTTCATCGAATAATTTGATGTATGTTGCCGGATTACTTCTTGGAGTTCTTCCTATAGGGCTTTGATCTATTTCAATTACTTTGTCTATATGCTCAAGTCCTTCGATTCGTTCATAGGGCAAAGGAACCATTTGGCTGTTGTGAAAACAGGCATTGGACAAAATAGGATACAACGTTTCGGTTATCAAAGAAGATTTTCCGCTTCCGCTTACCCCGGTAACACAAATAAAGGTTCCTAAAGGAAATTTCACGGAAATATTTTTAAGGTTATTTCCTCTTGCACCAACTAGTAAAAGATATTTGCCGTTGCCGCTTCTTCTCTGTTCAGGAATCGGTATTGTCCTGGAATTATTGAGATACTGGGCTGTAATGGTGTGCTCGAGCTTAAATTGCTCAGGAGCGCCTTGAGCTACTACTTTTCCGCCATGCTCTCCAGCTGCCGGGCCAATATCAATGATATAATCACTTTCGAGCATAATGTCGCGATCATGTTCTACGACAAGCACACTATTATTTGCAGATAGCCTGCGCAATGCCCTGATAAGTTGCCGATTATCTCGCTGATGTAAGCCAATGCTGGGTTCATCCAAAATATATGTAATTCCTGTAAGTTCGGCGCCAACCTGAGTGGCCAACCGAATGCGTTGCGATTCGCCACCGCTCAATGATTTTGCCGGTCTGTCGAGTGTAAGGTAATCTAAGCCAACCTCTAAGATAAATCCAAGCCTGGCTCTGATCTCTTTAAGCAACTCCCGCGCAATAACCTGTTGCCGCTCAGTTAAATGTTTTTCGAGATCATTAAACCACTTGGCTAACGTGGCTATGTCCATCATAGCCAACTCACCGATATGTTTATCTGCAATCTTAAAATGCAGTGATTCTTTTTTAAGCCTGAAACCCTTACATTCAGGGCATACTTCCTCATTCATAAAAGACGCTGCCCAGGTACGCCTGGATTCGCTGGTAGAATGCATATAGGTGCGTTTGATAACTCCTGCAATACCTATATGTTGTAGAGAGTAAAACCACCTGTAATAATCTGAATCATCTTCATTATCATCAGAAAAATCTTCATTTGGCTTTTGATGAGCGCCAACACTTCCGTATAAAATAAAGTTTAAAACTGATTGCGGAAGTTCTTTGATTGGGGTAGAGAGTTTAAATTTTAGTCGCCTTGCAATTTCCTCTAATTCTTGAAAAAAATAACTATTATCTCTCTGACCTAACGGAGCTAATCCACCATCGTTGATACTGAGTTCTTTATTAGGAATAATTTTATCAACACTCACTTCGTAAGTGCGGCCAAATCCTGAACATACCGGACACGCTCCATAGGGCGAGTTAAAAGAAAACGAATTAGGTGATGGCTCATCATAAGAGATACCACTGTCAGGGCAAACAAGGAACCTGCTGTATGAGCCGATTTGTTGAGTTTTTTCGTCATAAATCATCACCATACCTTTGCCTATTTTGAGCGTTTGGAGCAAACTCTGCTTTAGGCGCGGCTTTGCATCGTCTTCAACAATCAACCTATCTACTACTACCTCAATATCGTGCACCTTATAACGGTCGAGCTGCATACCTTTTTTAACTTCAGTTATCTTTCCATCCACTCTTACTTTTAAATAGCCCAACTTTAAGATATATTCAAATAATTCTCGATAGTTGCCTTTGCGGCCTCTCACCAGTGGTGCGAGAAGATATATCATTTTCCCTTGATAGTTAGTGAAAATACTTTCAAGGATCTGTTCTTCTGTATATTTCTGCATCTTTTTGCCCGTCACATATGAATAGGCTTCTGAGGCACGGGCATAAAGAAGACGAATAAAATCGTACACTTCCGTTACAGTACCCACGGTTGAACGCGGATTTCGATTGGTGCTTTTCTGCTCAATGGAAATTACAGGAGACAAACCTGTAATCTTATCAACGTCCGGGCGCTCCATCGAGCCTATAAATTGTCTTGCATATGCTGAAAAGCTTTCCAGATAGCGCCTTTGGCCCTCCGCATAAATCGTATCAAATGCTAATGAGCTTTTACCGCTCCCGCTTATGCCGGTGATTACCACAAGCTTATTGCGGGGTATAGAAACATCTATATTCTTAAGATTATGAACACGTGCTCCGAAAACTTCAATATTTTCAGGTTCTTCATAAGAAAATCCATTGAGAGGCTCTGTATAAGTCATTATGCAAAAGGTTCAATTATATATAACATATTAATAGTAGATTTGTGCAAGTAAAAGCATGTAATTTTCAAAATTCATGTTTTAACAAGATTTATTCTTAGAGGCATATCTACATATGCTTAAATCCTGGAAAAAGTATTTCAGCAATAAATTTGTCTTTTAAGAATTAAATAGTATTTTTGCGGGCTTCAAAAATAAATGTATGGGTCTGTTAACGTTTCAAAAACCAGAAAAAATAACATTACAAAAAGCAACTGATTTTGAAGGCACGTTTGAATTCAAACCCCTTGAGCCGGGATTCGGAGTTACAATTGGTAATGCGCTTCGTAGAGTTTTACTCTCTTCGTTAGAAGGATATGCAATATCAGGCCTTAAAATTTCAGGTGTTGATCACGAATTTTCAACTATCAAGGGGGTCCTGGAAGATGTAACTGAGATTGTGTTAAACCTAAAACAAGTTAGGTTAAAAAAAGTCCTAGATGAAGATAACCAGAACGAAAAAATATTTATATCCATAAAAGGATCCGAGGTTTTCAAAGCCGGCATGATTGAAAAATTTACTAACGTTTATCAAGTAACTAATCCTGAGTTAGTAATTTGTAACCTCGAGCCTTCAGTTACCCTTGAAATGGAGCTTACTGTTACCAAAGGTAGAGGTTATGTTCCGGCCGATGAACACCTTTCTAAAGATTTGCCACACGGATTCATACCAATGGATGCAATTTACACTCCAATTAAGAATGTAAAATATCAGGTAGAACCCTACCGCGTAGAGCAACGTGTGGACTTTGAAAAACTAATCCTCGAAGTTTCAACGGATGGCACTATTCATCCCGAAGAAGCAGTCAAAGAAGCTTCTCGAATTTTGATTCAGCACCTGATGTTGATAACAGATGAACATATCACATTTGACGTGCCTGAAACAGAAAAACAAGATGTAGTGGATGAACAAATTTTACACTTGCGCAAATTACTCAAAACGCCGCTCGAAGACCTAGATCTTAGTGTACGCGCCTTTAATTGTTTAAAAGCTGCAAAAATCAACTCTCTGGAAGAGCTTGTTTCTTTCAACACTACTGATCTTTTAAAGTTTCGGAATTTCGGAAAGAAAAGCTTAGTAGAAATAGAAGCCCTTTTGCACGAAAAAGGTCTAAGTTTCGGTATGGACCTTAGCAAGCTTAAACTTAATGATTGATAACACTAAATAAGCCGTTTTATGAGACACGGAGATAAAGTTAACAATCTTGGACGGAAAACCGCTCACAGGCATGCTTTACTAACAAATTTAGCCAATTCGCTGATTACCCATAAACGAATCTTTACCACTTTGGCAAAAGCTAAAGCGCTTCGTTCGTACATCGAGCCACTTATAACCAGAGCTAAAAATGACTCCACGCATAATCGCAGAATGGTATTCAGCTACCTAAAAAGCAAAGAATCTATTAAAGAATTGTTCGGAAACATTGCAAACAAAATTGGTGACCGTCCCGGTGGTTACACTAGAATTATTAAAACTGGTTTTCGCCCTGGTGATGCTGCTGAAATGGCAATGATTGAATTGGTTGATTTTAATGAGTTATACACTCAAAATAAAAACGCTTCCAAAACTACTGAATCTCGTAAACGTACACGTAGAGGTTCATCTAAAAAGAAGAGTAGCACTTCAAACCAACAACAGGAAAGTAACTAACAAGCGAAAGACATATGTTTGCCTGAGGCTGTCCTTAATCGGCAGCCTTTTTTTATAACTTTTTTATAATCATTACTTCTCTGATTTTTTCGTTAAATGTTATATAAGTTTAATAAATTGAAGTATAATTGCGACTCTTTAATGCAGCGTAAGAGGGAATGACAAAAAAATTCCTCCTTTTAATTATTTGTGTTTTTGTAAGCTTTGCATTACAAGCGCAAAACAATATTGGAATAGGAACCAATTCTCCCTCCCCATCAGCTATATTAGACCTTACATCATCTGATAAAGGTTTTCTTCTTCCCCGACTTACAACAGCACAACGTTTAAGCATTATCTCTCCCGCTGATGGATTAATGGTTTTTGATACAGATATAAAATGTGTTTTTTTCTATAATGCTCAAAATGCACAATGGGTATCGCTTTGTCAAAATAACTCTGGAACTGGTGTTACCGGAAGTACTGGAATTACCGGTGCAACTGGCCCGACAGGAGTAGCGGGAAACGGCATAGCTAATATTGTAGATAACGGAAACGGAACCTTCACTTTTGTATTAACTGATGGAAGCCAAATCCCAACTTCTACCAATCTGAAAGGAAGTACCGGAGCTACAGGCCAACAAGGAGCTACTGGAGCTACCGGAGCTACCGGACCTGCAGGGGGAACGGGCACAGTCGGCAGCACAGGCTTAACGGGAGCAACCGGAATTACTGGTTCTACTGGTGTAACCGGAGCCACCGGTAACACCGGCGCAACGGGTGACGTTGGCGCAACAGGAGCCGCTGGAAATGCCGGAAGTACAGGCAACACGGGCGCGACTGGAACTACAGGCGCTACGGGCCTAACCGGCGCAACTGGGGCAACAGGAGCTACTGGCATAACAGGAACAGCCGGAATTACTGGTACTACAGGTGCGACCGGAGCCACTGGTAACACCGGTGCAACGGGTGACATTGGAGCAACCGGAGCAGCTGGAAATGCCG
>JAVQWQ010000095.1:0-9010 GCA_033578915.1 Chitinophagales bacterium
AACGATGAGGTTCTGCTTATATATCAGCGCGTAGCTTCCCTCTCTCACTCACCTTCGTTTTTCAAAATTTTGATTTGCATACGCTGATACTCTGGAAGTCTTTTGTATTCCAAATTAAGAATAGTATGAAAAGAATATGGTCTATACTTATTATATTTTTTGCCTTTAATTATGTAATTGCTCAGGAGCAAACAGAAGGCCGTTTTTATTATACCGTAGGCGAGAGAAAAATACCGCTGCAACTGCAAACCGATAAGCTGATAGTACAGTTTTACGGGCAGGTAACCGATGCTCAACGCAGCCAGTTGCTGCGCGATAGTTTGTTATTGCCCTTCAAACCCGAGGATGTGGTACCCGCCCCAGAGTTTACGTTGGTGAATTTAATAAAGCCGGTAAGTGTATCGCAGTTAGAGCAACTGAAAAAACGTTTAGAGGGCAAAAACGAGGTTCGCCATGTGGGGCACATATTTAAAGATGCCAGCGGGATTGTATTTATGATACAGAACAAAATGATGGTAATGCTCAAATCAACGGCAGATGCGGATATGCTGAGCCGGGAGGCCGCGTTGCTCAAATTGAAAGAAATGACAAGAGATGAATTTGACAACCGGCTGTATCACTTTACGGTAGATAAAGATGCGGGCATAGATGTATTGGAGCTTGCCAATAAATTGCACAAGAGTGGTAAATACGCGTTTGCCGAGCCGGATTTTGTGATGATAGGTGAACAAACCAGTGTAAATGATACTTACCTAAGCTCACAATGGTGGATAAACAATTCAGGGAGCACCTCCTGCACAAAGGGCGCAGACATTGATTTGTTTCGGGCATGGAGCATCAGCACCGGCTCACCGAACATAAAGGTTGCCGTATTAGATGATGGAGTAGATTTGTTTCATCATGATTTAGCAGGCAGTCTTTCTGCAAGGTACTGTGCTATGGGTAGTTTTTGCGGCTCCGGAGTAGTTGGGATGCATACCTCTTGGCGAGACATGCATGGCACTCCTTGTGCAGGTATCATTGCAGCAAAAACAAATAACAATACGGGAGTTGCCGGTATTGCTTACAATAGCAAAGTATTTCCGGTGGTAATGGCCTACAAAACATCATTGCAGCTGGATTCTCCAAAGCTTGGTTGGACATCCACTGCGAGTTGGGTTGCTAAAGCCATAAGTTGGTCATGGAAAAACGGGGCGGACGTGGTAAGTTGCTCTTTCAGAACTGGAGAAGCCAATTCGATAAATGCAGCTATAGACAGCGCTTATTTTTTTGGAAGAAACGGAAAAGGAACTGTGATATTAGCAAGCTCCGGTAATGAAAACTCTCCAAACATTAAATATCCGGCATCAAACCCTAGGGTGATAGCAGTAGGCGCTACCGACTGTACCGACTCACGTGCATCATTTAGTAACTATGGCGACTTATTAGATATAGCAGCCCCCGGTGTTCATGTTTACACAGTTGATCGTCAGGATACATTTGGTTATAGTAAAGTTGGTGTTAAGGATTACACCTTCTATGGGGGCACCTCTGCGGCTTGTCCGGTGGCAGCGGGTGTTACTGCTTTGGTACTATCGGTAAACCCAAATCTTACCGCTGCAGCTGCCCGGAGTATTCTTGAAAAAAGCGGAGAAAAAGTAGGGGGGTACAGTTATTCCACAAACACACAAAAACCTTCGGGACTATGGAGTGATTACCTGGGTTATGGCAGGGTAAATGCTTATTGGGCCACCCTCATGGCTGAGGCATCCAAAACCAATAGTCCGGCAGTTTTTATCCGCATGGACAGCATCGGACAAAAATGCCGGGGCGATGTATTTGAGGTACCGGTTTACACATACGGGAATTTCGGAAGCGGAAATACTTTTGTAGTAGAATTATCTGGACCGCAGGGTCAATTTTTCGGAGCTACGGTTATCGGTAGCGCTACTTCCATTCCAAACGGATATGCAAAAATAACCTGTACAATACCTAGCGGCACATTGGCAGGAAACAACTACCGCATTCGTGTAAGGGCAACCAACCCCAACGTGGTTTCTCCGGGCAGCGGTACCTTCAAAATTTCAAGTATTTACTGCAGTATGTCTATCACGCATAATGCTCTTGAGGGCGCCTGCTCCGGTAACAAGATAAACGTGACGATTCAAGCCAATGGAGGTCATATACCTTATGGTTCAATTCTGGACTTGTATCTTAAAAACATGACCAATACTTCGCTTCCGCTCATTAAAGCAGAAGAAATCACGTATAATGGCACAAACACATTTGCGGTTACACTTCCTTCATCCATAACGGCAACACACGTATATCGCTTCATCATTTTCGATAAAACGAACAACAGATGGTCGGGTTTGAGCAATTCACTTACCCCCCCGGTTTATTGTACTTACTGTTCACCTGTGCCGGATATCATTACCAAAAGATGCGGCATATTGAGTGATGGTTCAGGAAGTGCTACCACCCATGCCAACACAAAATGCCGTTGGATAATCAGCCCGCCCGGAGCCACCTCTATCACTCTCAAATATTTAAGCACATCACAGCTTTATACCTATTTAGGAAATCATGTTCGCATATACCAAGGTACCACCGAGAGCAGCCCCATTGTTGCAACCTGGAACGGTAGTTCAACTATAGGCCCCATCACGGTAAACAGTCCTTCGGTGCTGGTGGTACTCACTACCACTACCCCCGGCCAAGGAGGTTTTGATATAGAGTACAGCGCTACTGTAGCCGGCACGCCCACTGTAACCGCATCGGTTGAAAATTTTGGCACTGTAAACACCAAAGCATGCCCGGGCGGTAAAGTCAAATTTCAAATAAGCTCAACGAACATGCCTTGCGTTACCAAAAAATTTTACTTAGAACTATCTGATCCGTTTGGTTCTTTTTCCACTATCGCGGCGATAGATAGCCCCCTACTGAATTTTGTGAATTTTGATTATACCTATTTAACATGGGACATACCGGGTAGCATATCCCCTTCACCTTTTTACAGAGTTCGTTTCAGAGATACCAGTAACACAATTATTTCAAATCTGGTAAACCTACCCATAGAGCCAATTTGCCAGGTGTGTGGTTTAAATATGCACAAAACACAACCCATAGATACTATCACCGATGGATCAGGTACAGGCACCTATCCGCACGGAATGAACTGCAGTTGGAAAGTGAACGTGCCCGATGCCAAGCGGATTGATTTCAAAACAGATTTTTTTGAGGTGATTAACGATCTTTCTAACGGAGAAGGAGACACCTTATGGATATATGAAGGAGATACCGTCAATCCCGCCAAACTGCAACACGTGTTTACCTTAACCCAAACCGGCTTCAATTTTACCATAAATAGCGGTAAAGCATTTTTCTTATTCAAATCCATTTTCTCAGGCCCCGGTTTTAGTATCAGTTACAAAGCCACCGGCATTAAAGCGCCACGCGCGCCCAATAAGGTATGTTTGGTGTATGGGGTTGATAGTTTTGAAGTATTCAACGAAATATTTGGAAATTTTACTGCGGGAAGTTTTGTAGTGGAACTTTCTGATGCATCGGGAAATTTCGGAAGCCCGATAGTGATAGGCAGCACAACCGCTCTACATACCTCCGTCATTATGTGTTCAGTTAAAAGTTTGTCTATACCCGCTTCAAGTAATTATCGTATTCGCGTGAAACATTCCTCCGGATTGATTTCAGAGTCCATACCGATAGAAATTGAGTCAATAGGTACCCTTACACCTGTGGTAAGTCCTACACATATATGCCCGACCGGCAATGCAATGGCCACAGTAACTGTCAGCGGTACGTATGATGGGTTAATATGGCCTGATAACAGTAGCAACAGCTCGTTCGAAACTAGCGCTCCGGGCAGTTACACCGTATCGGTGGTCAAGGGGTCTTGTAACAGGGAGGTAAGTTTTGATGTATTAAGCACTTCCCCACCCCAAATCACCACATCCACCACACCTGCCGTCTGTAACAACACTACTACCGGCACTGCCACGGCCACCGTTACGGGCAATGCGCCCTTTAACTACCTGTGGTCGGATAGTCAAACCACAGCCACGGCCACAGACCTGTGGCGCGGTATATACTATGTAACCGTTACCGATGCCAACGGCTGCTGGGATGTGGGTAGTGTGGAGGTACGCGAACCGGAAGCCGTAACCGCCACATTCACGTATGTACGCCCATCGGCAGTGGGTGCCAGCGATGGCAGCATCACTGCGCACCCCAATGGCGGCACACCACCTTACACCTATCAATGGCTGGGCGGGCATACGGGCGCTACCCTGAGCGGATTGAGCGCAGGCATGTATTTTATTACCATTACAGACGACAACGGATGTACTGCGGTATATCGCCCGCAGTTGTTTGACCCGATAAACCCCGGCCCGGCTGAAATCAAACCCATCACCTGCGACAGCAATCAGCTCCGTATGGGCTTATTTGACGGGCCGCCCAATGGCTATAATGCCATTCATTTTACGCCGGGCGAAAATTATGACGGGCACGTGATAGAGTTCAGCAAATACCCAACGTTTACGCCCGTATTAGATACAGCCGTGGTAATGGGCGACTCGGCGCTGCTGCTCAAAGATGTGGATAGTTTAGAGTGGGGCGAGTTTTACTTTGTGCGCATCAGGAGTTTTAACTCTTCGGGTTTTGGGCCTTATAGCGCCTCTTGCGGTATCAGCATCACCCCGACCTTGTACTGGGTGAGCGTAGATGATGACAACTGGCACAACCCTGCCAACTGGCGCTACGATTTGAGTTTGATTGATGGCCACGTGCCCGATGGCTGCGCGTTTGATGTGGTGGTTTTAAGTGGAACAGCGGATTTGCAGCTATCTAACGATGTTACAGTAGGTAATCTTACCCTTCCGTCAAATAAAAGGATATTATTAAATGATGATTTAACAATATGCAATAACCTAAACGGGCCATCTACGCTGCCGTTTTCTAGTTTTATAGGCGCAGGGCATATAGTGTTCAGCGGTGGGAGTGGCCATGCTTTAGATGGGAAGTTAGTGGTCAATACCATCACCGTTGATAACAGTTCAGCTACAGTGGTTTTACAACCTACTGCAGAAATAGAAGTAAGCGAAGCGCTGGAATTGAAGCGTGGGCACTTCGATGCTAGCACCGGAAAATTAACTTTTTTGTCTCCTAACGAATATCAATGTGCTATACTGGATAATTTTAGTGCAGGTTACGGTGGCACTTTTAGCGGCTCTATATTTGCTCAAAGAGGCTACGCCTCTGCTGATGCCGTCAGTTTATATAATCAGCACTATTTCAGTTCTCCGGTAAACAGCCCGTCTTTTAGTCAGTTTGCGCCACTTACCGGGGCCGATGGCATAGCCGTAACTCCAACAGCCGACTGTGATGAAACAATGTTGCAATACGGTTCAAATTACGGCAATGTGTTTGAATACGATGAAAGCAATGTTGTCAATTGCTATCTGGAAGCGTGGAAGGTGCGCAGTTCGGGCAATGCTGTAAATGGAAGAGGGTATTCAGTGGTGAAAAACGGGCTGGGAGTACTCACCCTGCATGGAGCGCCAAACTTAGGCAATTATAGCATTAGTGGATTAAGCAACAGCGGGTGGAGCATTACCACCAAACAAGGCAGCACCTACCAAGGCGGCTGGCACTTGCTGGGCAACCCGTATCTGGCATCGCTGGATTTAGATTATACAGTCAATACAGACTTTGACGATAATGTGTTGGTTTTGCATACTCATGGAACTTACGCAGGAACATATCAGCCACTGTCTATGAGTGGCTTCGAAGTGTTGGCTCCGTTTCAAGGATTTTTTGCCAGAAAAAGTGTAAGTGGTGGAGCAGCAACATTCAACTTCAGCAACAGCAATCGCAGCATGACTCAGACAGCCTTTCATAAAAACGGAGCATACCAGATGAGCCTGTTAGTGCAGGGCAACGGCTATGCAGACATCACGTATTTCAATTTTAATCCATTAGCTACTAACGGATATGAACCGGAATATGATGGAGGTAAGTTTATGAGCTTTCCGGGGCAACCCACCATTTATTCTTTAATAGGCTCAACCTTAGCGAGCGTGAATACCAATACCGATGTAGAGAGCACGCCTCGCATACCGGTGGGCTTCAACCCCGGCGCAGACGGCACTTTTCAGATTACCGGCTCGGGCTTCGATGAGTTGCCCAATACTACGGTGTATCTGGAAGACCGAAAAGAGAAGGTGATGCACAATTTAACTCAATTGCCTCATTACACTTTTAATGCTTCAACCGGAGATTTAAAAGAGCGGTTTATTTTACATTTCCATACATTTCAACCTGTTAATAACGTAAATTCTTTGCTGGATACTCATCGCATAATAGTATATCCCAATCCAGCAGGAGGTGAGTTTTACTTATCATGGGAAAGGCAACCTTCTGAAAAACATGAGGCGCCCAAAGAATTGGTTGTTACAATAACAGATATGCAAGGCAAAGAAGTTCTTACAACCACTGCCACAATAAATAATGGAATAGATATTCAGCATCTTACCGCCGGAGTGTATCAGATTCGCATAAGCGCTGAACAACAAACGTATATTTGCCGGCTTGTGAAAGAATAGAATTAAAAGTTTTATAAATGATAAACATATTGTATAGAAGTAAACTACAAAAAAATCAAGCAACAAATTCTCTGATTGATAAAACGGTTTTTTGATTAGATTAGTTGTTATTTATTTAAGTGCTCAAGCATAGAATATTATAGGATAATTTATTTTAGGAATTTGGTGGTTATAATTCAAACTTAAACTTCCGATTACTTACATAAATTTTTATATAAATAGAAAAAGATAAGTACTATTTAAAGAAATTTGATGATGTACCTAAATATTTATTAAACCATGCTATTTGCTCTATAAATTTCATGCCATTTTTTTCATAATCATCTTCTGCGGCTGTGCAAAGATTATTATATAACTCCTCTATGATTGTCCTTTTTTCAGAACTTGGTGTGTTTACAAGCCTTTTGAAATGCTTTATGAAAATTTTTTCTAAAACAAAAAACTTCCCCCTTTTTTTTAATGAATACTGGGTGGTATTTATCAGATTCATTAGGATTTCAGTGTTTTTCAATTCATAGTGGCAAATCAGGTTAAATATTCTTACAAAAGGATAATGTACAGGACGAAGGTCCTCCACATCTGGCTCAAGAAAAAAGCGATTGATATATTCTAACGCTTCTGTAAAATGAGAAAATCGTATCAACACAATAATGGTCTCATATAATGAACGCAATCGTTCAATCGCTTCCAATTGAGGTAAAACTGAGTTAATCTCCTTTAAAAAAGGATGGATAAGATGCTGATATTTATCTTGATGATGAAGTTCTAGCGAACGCAACTGAACAAGTCGGGCACGGATATACTTGTTGCGGACAAATAATCGGTCTTCTTTGGTAGAGACAGGCAGGTCTTCTAATAATTTTAAATAATAATGTGCTTTTTCATTCCAAAAGTTGACGAATGAAATCTGGCAAAGATTATATAATATAGTGGATACGTCTTGAACGTTCTCTCTTATCCTATCGGGATAATTTTTGTACAAAAGCCATTTTTTTTCTTCATACTCAAAAGTATTTTTTAAATCATTTTTCATCCAATAGAAGTAAGCCATAATATTGTAATAAGCAAAGATGCTATCAAAGCTTTTTATCAAATCTGGTTGATTAATAAGATCATTATCCATGAGCTTCTGAACTAATTCTTCATCTTCTGCTGTCCGAAAACGCCCATTTGTATTTGCTACAAACGATATTCTCTTATGCATTTGTCGTATTTCAATGAGTTGCCTAACGGCCTTACTCAAGTCCAGCAACTCTGGGTAGCATACTTCTGAAAAGTATTTTCCGGCATAAACGAGATCTTTTCGGTTTAATATGCGAAGCTTAAGAAAAATCACTTCCTTTTTATGCACCGGCCAGTCCATACGGTTGCAGATTTCGAGCGCTTTATCCAGGCGCCCCAAAGCAAGGTCAAACAACTGTTTGCGGAAGAGAAGATACGCTTCACTCATCAGGTTGTGGTATTCAATTACTATATTGCCATGCAATTCCATATTGCGCAGCGCCTCCAGTATAATGTTATAGAGGTACCCTTTGGCTACGTGAAAGTTATTGATAAATTTCTCATCCTTAAATTTTGACTTCAACGCTTCTTCATCAAATTCCTTTTGGTTGGCTATGGCATCAAACAGGCGTATATAATTTGTTTCTTTATGCCTCTGAGATGCATATTCTTTAAAAAATTTTTTTTCTGCTGGTGCGAGAGCATGAATAAGGTTGTATAAATCTTTTTTCTTCATGGTTTATTGTTGCAGCAGAGTTTAGGAAAAAAGTTTTACAAAAGTAAAAGACTTGAATAACAGAATTTATCACTACTGAAAATCAGATTAAAAATGTATGCAATTTTCAATTTCCTTTTTGGTAATAAGAAAGACAACCCTCTCGAACTATATTTTTCCTCTTTTTTGAGGCCCCCTCACTCACCTTCGTTTTTCAAAATTTTCATTTGACCAACGGCACACAGCTTCGTTCATTTGTACTGTTAAAAAATAATAAGTTATGAACAAGCCTCTTCTCTTTCCATCAGCCTTGCTGATAAGCGCAGCACTCATCGCCCAAACCGACAACGTAGGCGTGGGCACCAATACCCCCACCACCCGATTAACCGTAAACGGGGCGATTAGCAGCATACCAAGCAGCGCGCCTGCGGCTGCCTCGGTAACCATCCCGGCCAATGTGAGCATCTTTCGCCTGACGGCAGTGGCCGGCACGCAAGCCAATGCGCTTACTTCTGCCTCACCGCAGGAGGGGCAGTACCTCACCATTTACAATGAGGACGATAACCCCGCCTCCTTTGCCGGGCAAACCATAGCCGCCACTAATGGAGTAGGTGCCTTTGTGTATCTGAACGGAGCATGGCGCTTAGCGGCAAATGCGCCCGCAGGAACAACCAATGCCTGGAATTTAACC
>JAVQWQ010000096.1:0-8977 GCA_033578915.1 Chitinophagales bacterium
AAAGCAGGAGTTACACATAGTACCAACTACGATGGCAGCTTTGCCTTCAAAATAAATAAATCAGATACATTTTTTTTCTTCTTGCCGGGGTACTACACACTTCGATTTTCGCTTTCCGATTCAGTTGATAAAGCAGAATACTATTTGCATATTTCCATGCAAATGATGTTTGCAGAATCTAAACCTATCATCGTAAAACCCAAAAAGAGTTTGAGCGAAATCGAAGAAGAGAGAAAAAAACTCGGAGAAATTCCTAAAGAGCTGGAAGCTCCGAGAATCGAACCTTTTACAAGCCCTATAAGCGCTATTTACGACCTGCTCAGCGATGAGAGCAGGCAAAAAAGGAAACTAAGGGCTCAAATGGTAGAGGATAACCGGAGAAAATTGTTTTATGCATTATTTGATTATTACCGCGACAATAATGTGATTGATATTGATGAAAACCATTACGATTTGTTTATAGATTTTCTCAATCAACCAATTGAATTTTTAAAGTACAACAGCGACTATGAAATCACTAAAACAATAGTTGAACAATATAAAAGATATGCGCGGCTAAACGGATTAGAAAAATGAGTACTTACTTTTTATTCTTTATGCTTTGATAAAAAACAAACAACTTTTTATTCAATCGCTCGATAGCCTTGAGATGTGGATTTTTATCAAAAGGATTTAAGTGAACTTTATACGGAAATGGAGAGCGCAGTTGCCTCAGATCTTTATCTAAAATGACATACGATTCGCTGCTGCCCGGAGTAGTGCCCTCCTTAGTATAATCGGCAGAGTAGTTGTAATCGCCGGCGCTTTCGTTGACAACAGCAGTACCGAAATCCACAAACAAATAAAAGGAATGATTAAACTGAATAGTCGAATCCGGAACAAGTTTATGGTTGAGAAAAATAACTTTCTCCCCTTTCAGCAGTTGCATTGTTTGATTTGAATACATAAAATAAACTGGGCAAAAACGGAAACCATCTGCAAATGCATCTACAATCTTCTTGTTCAGTTTGGCATCATCTTGCAGAATTCTTTCTGCTACTTCCAGTTTTCCTGCTTGCCTGTATGCATTAACAGCTTTCGTTCGCGATTTTAAACGAACAATCAACGCTCCCCCGTCTCTCAGCTTTTTAATTAGGTTATTGGCTTCAGCTTTATCTTGAGAAATTTGCTGCTCTACCCTGAAAGTAAAAATGATATAGAGAAGCGTAAGGATAAGCGGCATTAAAGCATCTTTAATTCGTCAGCAATAGAAGATGGCACAAACTTATCTACTTTACCTTTGCCGCGAATAATTTCGCGAACTATGGTTGAGGAAACAGAGGATAGTTCCGGCCTTGCAAGGATGAGAATGGTTTCAATTTCCGGATACATAGCATTGTTAAGATGCGCTATTGTCTTTTCGTAGTCAAAGTCTGATGAAGAGCGAATTCCGCGAAGAATATAATTTGCGCCAATGGCAGCGCAAAAATTAACCGTTAAACCTGTAAAGTGTTCCACTAATATTTTAGGCTGGTCTTCAAATACTTTTTTTATCCACAAAAGCCTTTTTTCTAAAGGAAAGAGGCTTTGCTTCTGAGAATTTTCACCAATAGCCACAATGATTTGATCAAATAGAGGTAAGGCTCTGAGTACTATGTCAACGTGGCCTGTTGTGATAGGGTCAAAAGAGCCGGGAAAGACAGCTTTCTTCATGTGCAACTAAGAATGGTTTCATTAATTATCAGATAATGGCTCTGCATGCAGGTCAAATGCCTCAGCGTCAATAATTTTAACTTGAACAAAATCTCCGGGATTGAAATTATATCCTTTATCTTTAATCAATACTTCGTTGTCCACTTCAGGACTGTCTGCTTCTGTCCTCCCGATAAAAAAGCCGGACTCCTTCTTATCTATCAAAACCGTTGTAGCCTGCCCTATTTTTTTAAGATTTTTATTCAACGAGATATGTTCCTGTATATCCATTAAAAAAGAAGCTCTGCGTTCTTTTTCAGACTGCGGAATATTATCGGTCAAAACATACGCACGCGTTCCTTCCTCATGAGAATAAGTAAATACTCCCATGCGATCAAATTGCATTTCTTCCACAAAGCGGCAAAGCATATCAAAATCCTCTTCTTCTTCGCCGGGATATCCGACAAGCATAGTAGTTCTCAAAGTAATATCCGGAATTTTTTCTCTTATCAAATTAATCAGACTGCGCATCTCTTCCTGGCTAATGTTTCTTCGCATGGAAAGAAGAACTTTATCGGATGCGTGCTGAAGCGGCATATCAAGATATTTACATACTTTTTCGCAAGCTGTCATCGCATCCAGCAACTCAAGAGGAAACTGGGCAGGATATGCATAATGAAGCCTGATCCATTTTATTCCGGTTACATCATTTAAACGGTACAGCAAATCGGGAAGTTTCCTTTTTCGGTACACATCTAAGCCATAATACGTAAGCTCTTGTGCAATCAGAACTATTTCGCTTACGCCCTGGTCAGCGAGCGCTTGTGCTTCTGCAACAACTTCTTCAATAGACTTAGATATATGTTTGCCGCGCATGAGCGGAATAGCACAAAATGAACAGGTTCGGTTACAACCCTCACTAATCTTAAGATATGCGTAATGCTTTGGCGTAGATAAAAGGCGCTCTCCTAACAGCTCTTTTCGGTAATCAACCTTTAAAGCTTTCAGTAAAAACTTTACATCATTTGTGCCAAAAAAAGCATCTACCTCAGGAATTTCTTTTTCAAGAACTTCTTTGTAGCGCGCGCTTAAACAACCGCTTACATACAGCTTCTCTATTTTACCGGCATTTTTAGCTTCAGCAAATTCAAGAATAGTATTAATGCTCTCTTCCTTGGCCTTCTCAACAAAGCCACAAGTATTAATTATAACAATATTCCGCCCTTTGTGCCATTTATCATGAACCACATCGTATCCGTGTTTTGACAGATGTGTCATGATATGTTCGCTATCCACTACATTTTTGGAACATCCTAAAGTAATGATGCTGATCTTATCCTCCTGCAGCGATTTGGTTTTCATTATTATATGCAATTATAATACAATTCATGTGATTCGGCTTCATTAAAACCTATAAGTTTTTACATCAGGCGTGCCCTTATTGTCATTGCAATCAGGCGATTTTTCTTGCTCTTAACATCTCTCTTTTTCCCGGTGGACCCGGAAGCTTCTCTACCTTAAATCCGGCTTCCATCATATTTCTGCGCACTTGCCCTTTGCTACAATAAGTAACCAATATTCCATCTTTTTTAAGTACATGGTGCGTCTTTATAAAACTTTGAACACTCCACATTTCTTGCTGCGCCAAAGGGGCAAAAGCATCAAAAAAAACAATATCAAATAAATCATCCTGAGCCTTCCAACTAAGCCAGTCATCGTGAATTTTTTTGAGAGAAAATTTCGGGCTGAATTCATGAAATTGTCCCGGAGGCTTGATATGCATCTCGTTCAAAATCTGTTTAGTTTCTTCCGGCTGCATTGCTATATGTTTTTCATAGTCTAAATAGCCGAGCAAATCATGCTGCAGCGGAAAAAGCTCGATACCCGTATAAAAAATCTGCACATCATTCAGGCGACTGAATTCCCATGCCAATAAGGCATTTAGCCCCGTACCAAAACCCACTTCAAAAATCTTTATCGTATTGAGGCTTAAAGTATTAAGCCCATTTTTAAAAAACACGTGTCTGCTCTCTGCCACCGCTCCGTGCCGGGAATGATAAATTTCATTGAATCGCTGAGAAAACAAAGTAGGGCTGCCATCGCCGGTAATAACAGGTTTCAAGCCCGTTTCCATAAAAAGAACTATGGTTTAGAGATTAAATTTGCAAAAAGACGGTATGCGCCGGGTACACCTGCCGGCAGTTGCCTGAAAAAAGATAAACTCGTATAGACATATTTACCTCTGCCATATTTGCAATGAATGATTGCTGTGTCTAAAGGTTTTTCTCCTTTGTCGTTCATAGACAAAGGTTTAATATATCGCGCATCGCACAACTCAGGAAAATAGAGCCCTCTTTCTTGTATCCAGCCATTAAAATCTTTTTCAGAAATTTTGTTTGGATAAAGGAGTAAGCGGTCTTTTGGTAAAATAATTTTCACATCAGCATCTTCTTCCGTAACCCTGTTGCGTGAGATCTGAAAAGGATAAGGCCCTAAGTTATTCATGAGTAGATTCTGGCGAGTGTTGTACTGTACCAGCAGGACACCACCATTTTTAACGTAATCGAATAGTAAAGAGTAATTATTTCTCAAGTTATCAATGGTATTAAATGCACGAACACCTAAAATAACAGCATCAAATGTCGAAAGGAGATTTCTGTATTGGCTAATATCTTTTATAATGGTAATCTGAGCGCCTGTCTCTTCCCATGATTCTGCTACCTTATCCCCTGCTCCGGGAATGTATGCAATTTTTGGGGCGGCTGTTTTCAATTTCACCGTAACCAAAGAAGCCTTTGCATCTTCCAACAAAATACTGTAAGGAATGTGGGGATAATTTATCTCTTCTATACCTAAGTGATAAGTCTTCCCTTTGATCACAGCCTTTGCACGAATGGTAAAAGCAGAGTCATCTATTTCCCCTTTGTATTTCAAGTTAATATCAAATGATAACCTGCTGCCGTTTCGGGGCAACGAAAAAGGAATTGTAGAAACATCGGCTTTCCACGCATCAGGAAATTCCAGTTGAAGATAGCCATTCAGGCTATCGGCAAAAGCACGGACTGCAATCTGTAATTGTTTTTCTCTTTGTGAAGCCACATACACTTTTTTGCTAAAGTTAACTGTTACGGGAGGCACTATGTAAAGAGGCTGAAAAACCTCACCTTTTGAAGGGTCTATCCTCTTGTATTGAACAGGCAGGCTGAATTCAAAATTCTTTCCGCATATTTCTAACAAACATTTCCAGGATACAGCAGGCTGAGAAATTGCAAGCGTTCTTTTATCTGATTCATGAATTGAAAACATATTGCTTGAAGGCTCATTCACCAACCAGTGAGGCTGAGATAGGTCATAGTTATCATTGATAAGTAGTAATGCTTGAGAATAAACTGTTTTGTTCATCTGAAGAATGGTATCGTTGATGCTGTTAAAGTGGTTGGAAAGAAAATTCTTCAATTTAACCTGAATGGGCGCTCGCAATGTTATATTGAAAATAACATGTAAGGTATCTCCTTTAGCTACAAATGGTTTGGCACAGTTTGCCTCCATGTGCAAGCCTGCACAGTGTTGAGTCAACCATTTGATTTGGCTAAGCTTATAAATTTTCCAGGTAGGGGGTATGCTATTATCATTCTCTAAAGTTTCGTAAAGCTGAACAAGGTCGGGAACAATCAGATGTGGCTGGCTAAAATCAAATTTACGAATTATAGCCTCGACTGATTGAATCAGATTAGAATTGCCAAAACGACCAAGCGATATATCTATGCCATCGGTTAGAGACTTTACCGGAGGCTCGCCTATTATATTTTTAAAATACTCTTTATAGAGAGAGCGATTAGGCGCTGTTCCAAATGCCTGGCTGCTATGGCAGCTTCTGCTTTCGGCTGCAATTTCGCCATAGCTTTTACCTAGCAACGGATTAAATCCGGCTACATCCATCTGGAACTGTTCAGGCGAAGTGGTATTAATTTCTCCGAAACTGAATGTGTTCCACAACAATCTTTTTGCCTGCCACACTTGTAAAAAACGCAACTGATCGGAAAAACGCGCAGGATCTGCGGCTGCCTTAAAGGCTTCTTCAGCAAGTATAGCTGAGGCTGTATGATGCCCATGGCCGCCTTCGCCGGTAGTAGGGAAACGACATATTATCACATCTGGCCTGAAATATCTGATAACCCATACCATATCAGACAAAACCTGCTCTTTATCCCATTTTTTTAGTGTCTCATCTGCGTTTTTGGAGTACCCGAAATCATACGCGCGGGTAAAATACTGCTCTGCCCCATCAATGCTGCGGGCTTTAAGCAATTCATGTGTCCTGATTAAGCCGAGCTTTAATCCTTGCTCGTCACCAATCAGGTTCTGTCCGCCATCTCCACGTGTAAGCGAAAGATATGCAGTACGTAAATGCAAGGCTTTCGATAAATAGCTTATCAAGCGGGTATTTTCGTCATCGGGGTGAGCCGCTACATAAAGCACACTGCCGCAAACCGGCAACGCTTGCAGCTTATGAAATATTTCTGAGGAATTTTGGCTTTTTAAGCCCAATGGCCTCAGCGTTAAACACAAAAGACTTAAACTGACTAAAAACTCAGTTATACCAAATAAAATTGGCCTTGCCATAGAAGCCAAAAATATATGAATTGAGTATTGATAATTAAATCCGGCTATAATTGCGATAAATAAACTTTTGTTGAAAAGGTTTTTAATTCAACATTTTTGGTTCTTGTTGCTCTTCTGGATTGCAACATTTGCCATATATTTTAAGGCTCATCCCGGCTCATTGGTAGATGACGGCCACGCTGCAATAGTTGATTTCAAAACAATGGGCTGGAGAGGATTTTTAAATAATTACGGCATGAGCAGCCTTTATCATGTACACGATTTTATCAACAACATCTGGTATTGCTTATTTGGCCTAAATACAAAAGCATGGTTTGCACTTACGGCATCGCTGCACGCAATCAATGCATGGTTGCTGTTTTGTTTTATTTTTTACTGGCTTAAAAAACTATCGGCAAAATATTTTTTTGAAATTTCTGTAAGTGGCGCTGCGCTCTTTTTGTTGTCTCCATATCAGTCAGAAAACATTATATGGGCAGCGACTCATCATTATGGATTTGCAATGCTTTTCTTCTGGATTTTGGCGTTTCTCACATTAAACCTAAATCAAGAAAATTATAAAAAAAACGCTTTCATCACATATTTAATCTTCTCGCTTTCACTACTTACACGCGAAGAAACGCTGGTTTATCCCGGAGTTCTTGTGACGCTTTTTATCGTTCAGAAAATCACCCAAAAATCCAACCTTGAGACAAAAAAATATTTCACGCACTTCGTACTTCCTTTTTTGTTATTAATTGTATTGTATTTTATACTAACCCGTATTGCAAAAGGGCATTGGATTCCTCATTACGGCACTACGCATATTGAAAATATCTCTCTGCGGCGATGGGTAAGTGTTTTTTTACAATACTGTGCAAAAAATCTCTTTCTCATACATTTTTTTAATTTACCCATCAGAGAAAGCATTTACATCGAAATTATTGAAAAGCATGTATGGAAGCTTACGGTAATTGTTGTGCTTGTCTTAGTAATTATTATGCGTTTCTTTTTAAGAAATAATAGACAGAAATTAATTTTTGGGTTTTTGTCTTTTTCTGTGCTAATACTCACTCTGCCTGTGTTGAATCTCTATTTTATGTATATTTTTCCTTACGAAAACGACAGAATGAGTTATTTCTTCGGATTATTCTTCTTTCCACTGGTTGCATACATGCTTTTTACCATATTCAAAAGGTTTGCACTAACTATAATTCTTCCGGCACTAGTATTATTCTTAGTCTTAGACAACAGAAAAGCATTATGCTGGCAACAAGCAGGAAGCTTCTTTTTCAATTGCGTAAATTCATTGCCGGATCAGCCACAAGGGAGGATGTTCTTCTTAAGTATTCCACTTAAGTATCAAGGTGTTTACGCTTTCCGATCTATTAATAGAATTGAAAATGCTATTATGCTTGCAGATAAAAAGGTTTCAAAGCATCAATTAATCGGAATTGCGTGGGCTGAATTTAGCCATCCCTCAGATAACGTTTTGGTTGAAAAAATAAATGAATCAGAATATGCTGTTGCTTTGCAATTGAAAAAAGGAAGTTGGCTCATGCAAAATGAGATGGGAGCAACCGATCGCGAAACAAAAGACTATATTTTCAACATCACTGATGCGAATTGCTGCTATCGCTTAAAAATAAAACAAAAGTTACCCGACGATTCTTTCTGGATAATTAAGAATGGCAAGTTTGCTCCTTTAGGCCTGTAAAATCTAATAAAGATGACATTATGACGATTCTGTGGAGGTTTGTCTTTGCATAACAAGCCGAAATTCAAACTAATATTCACCTAAAACGGATAACCTATTGCAAGATTAAATTGGCCGCGGCGAATTGTCCATCTTTTGTTTATATCTAAACGCGGGTCGCGAATGGGGACTCCATAGTCAAGCCGAATTACGAAATAGCTAAAGTCCAGGCGTGCGCCCACGCCAACATTTACACCAAATTCCCTGATAAAATTCCTCCACTGGAAATAACCTCCCGGCCTTGTAGGGTCGTCCCTTACCAGCCAGATATTTCCGGCATCGCAGAAGAAAGCCCCTTTAAGCCATTTATATATATCAAATCTGATTTCAAGATTCATTTCCAGCTTAAGGTCTCCTGTTTGGTCCACAAAGAGCGAACCAGCGTTGGCTCCGGGGTTCTCAACATTAATAGTGGTATCGCGATAACTGCCCGGGCCTATTTCCCTTATTTGAAAGCCTCTTAGGCTATTTAATCCACCTACAAAAAACTGCTTGATGTAAGGAAGCTGCCTAGAGTTGGCGTAAGGGACTCCTATCCCGGCATAGTGCCGCATGGCAAACAAGCTGTGGCGATTAAAACGAAAGTAATTTCTATAATCTAATTCGAGCCTTACGTATTGTGAAAAAGGGCGATTAAGGATATTAAAAATTCTGTTTGGAGAATAGCCACCGTTGATGGTTATAAAAAATAACTCAAGAAAATTACCTGCCGCTTCAGCAGTTCCTTTAAAGAAGGTGTACCAGCGATCGTATTTATCTTTCTGATTAGTGAGCGTGATGCTGTAGTTGCCTCCGGTGATAATTTGTTCATCATAGCTTCTTTTCAATGCAGGCCTTCTGCTTAAGAAATTAATGAAAGAATCTTCTTTGTTGATAAAATAGAAGTTGAGAAATACAGGGTTGTAATAATGCCTTGCCCATCGTCTTGCGCTCCACTCGTATCCATAG
>JAVQWQ010000097.1:0-8954 GCA_033578915.1 Chitinophagales bacterium
CAAAGATAGGGGTTTGTAGCGTGGAGGGCAAGGGGGATGCAGATTGTTTGATGCTCACTTTTGGGATACCACTTCCCAGCAGGCTTACAATCACATCTAAACATAAAACGCCGTATTAGCAGCTTGGCACTTATTACCTTCTTTCTTGGATACTTTATTGAAGTCGATTTGGTTTTGATACCCAATATTTGGAATACTGAAAAAATAAACTATCTACATCATAAGAGAATTTTTTCTGTAAATAAAAATCAGAAAATATTAAAGTCCTATTCCCCAATAAACTCCCTTCATAATAATATCTACAATAAACCTTATTACAGATGATGCTATCATTAATTGCATACAAATACGCTTTCTTTTTTATTAGTAATTCCGACAAAATATGTTTTTTTACTATCTTTACTAAAGGATCTTGACCAGTAAAATCAATAGTGTCCGAATACACAGATTTATCATTTTTAAATTTTGTCATATATCTTACCGGAACTAAAATCTTTATTCCATCATATTTTACTACTTTACAATTAACTTTAACCTCATTCGATGTTTTAACTTTGGTTACTTTTACTTTAACCGATTGCACATCTTGGGAATAAAGACAACCGCTTAATATTAACATTACATAAATAAAGATTACTATCTTTGCCATTTTTATCTCGTTGGTTGTGTATCTATCTTATCTTTTATCTCTTGTATATCGGCATCATATTTCACATCATTAGTATGATCTTTTATGTAATTTTTATTGAATTGATCTATTGGAGCAAAAACACTATTATCTAACGGTATATTCTTTTCTTGACGATATTGAATCATTCTTCGTACAGCCTCATTTAATGATTTAGAATAGATTTTATTTAACTCCTGTGAAGACAGTTTTCTATGATCGTCAAGTGTATTCTCTTGATAATGATAAAACTCAACTGTTAACGTTCCTATTAGTAACTCTTCTTTTACTTCCTCAGAAGCGTTTTTAATATGTTCATGTCCCCCTTGAATAGTAAAGCTATATCCATATCTTTCCTGGTCAGTTTTAAATTTACTACCGAAATCTTCTATGTCTACTAAAGAATTTCCTCCTTTGTACTTAGCATTTTTATCCTCCCCAAGTAATATCTTATGAGTTGCTTCAATAAACTCTGCTATTAATTTTCTGCCAACTTCAGAATTATTCAATGAGTTTAACAAAGGTAATGTCTTTTGATTAAAATATTCTTGGGCTTTTTTAGATGTCCCCTCTTGTAATTTGTAAGAATATTTTCCTGTCTTCTCATCTTTACTTATAACAATAAGATTCCCATCCTTATCCACTACAACATTCCCATCCTTGTCAATAAAAATTATTGGGTTATTCAATACAAAAACATACGTAGATATTGGAACATATAAGTTTTGTTTTTTATCCACACTCCACCACCTTCCCAATCTCGCATCATACAGTCTTGCCCCGAAGTCATAGCTGTTTCCATTGCCTTTTACCTCATCATCCTTTTCCTGCCCATTAAACCCAAACCTATACTCCCCGCTATTATAGCTCCTTCCCGGCATCACCATACCGAAAAGATAATAATGCGTGTAGCTCTCCGTGTACGCGTGGTAGCCGGTGATAACGCTACCGGTGGTGGCTTCCTTCGCATCGCTCACCACTACCGTCACATTGCCCAGATGATCCTTCAGCTCGTAGCTCTTCCTGCCTGCCACGCGGTATACATACTGCTCATCAGCAGGCATGCGCCTGTACACCTTGTATACCTGATGCGGTGAGGCTTTGGCTGGCGTTATGCGTATGCGTGCGTGCATGCATGTGAGGATAGCTTTTGTTTGAAGGTAATCATTTGTAAGGAACTGCGCAAAAGGGATAAACACATTTTTGAGACAGTATCCTTAAGGCCAGTGGTATAATAAAACAAACTTACTCAAAATAAACTGGCAGGGGGGACTCTTTTAGTAGCAACACATTTTTTTCTCCTATCTATTTCCACTACATAATCTGTTGTATAAATGTGATTAACTTCAGAGACTCCTACTACCGTAGGTATATCCTGCAATAAAAAAACTTTCTTTTCTTGTATAACCTTGTTATAGTAATTTAAACCAGTAAAAAAATAATCTCTAAAACTAAAAGAATACTTATTAAAAGAACCTATTACATTTTCAATATTCACAACGATTAATATCTCATTTGGTAGAACAGGTATTAAGCTATCAATCTTCCCTTCCATTTTGGAATAATTCATTAATCTCATTTTTGCATAGTAGCTGACAGGACTAACGTTTTTACTAAAAACTATTCCCCCTTTTATTTCCTGATCTCCTCGCAAAGGATAATAGATTGTATCTTTTGTATTATTACAACTATATTGAATTGTCATTATTGTTAATGTATTTCCAGAACTAATGTAGTTTATTGATAATCTATGTTCAATTTTTTCATCATAAATAATTTACCCTTCATGTTCGTATTCTGAGCAATAAGAACTCGTGTTGAGAAAACTAAATAAACGTATTAGGGTTAATAACAGTTTCATTTTATATCTTCTGTTTGTAATTCCGCAGGAGTACCTGTCACATCTGATTTTGGATAACCTTTATTCCCTTGCATACCTTGGCTAACATTATGTCCTATGCCGGACCTTGGTTGTTTCCCATTCTGTTTCCTTAATAAATTTTCTACTTGAATAGGGGCAACATTCTCTGCCATGTGACCTTTCTTCCCTAATAATCCTTCAAGTAAACCGTGGCCGATTACCTCATGGACAATTGATTCATCCAAATTACCATCTGTTGTTTGATTAGGAACTAAGTCAATGTTACCATTTACTTTTTGATATTGTCCACTATATCCATTTTCATCTAAAACAGCTAAGGGTTTTGATTCAAATTCTGCAGGCATTACAACAACAGCGGAATATTCAGTTTTTACAGAACCATCTGAAATAAATGTGGCTGCATTAAACTGTTTGTTAATTTCACCATAAGTCATCCCCCTATATTTTTCATAGCCTTTTCTTACTATAGCTGCATCAGGAATAGTTTCATCATTATTTCCGAAAGCAACTAACATTTTCTTTGGAGAATTAATTGCATGATAGTACCCTCTCGCTAGTGCTTTCTGCTCTGAACTCATTCCCTTAATTGCTTGCCTAAACTCCTTCTTATTAATATTCTTTTGCGTACCATCCATTGATAAATTTTCTGTTAAGAGTTTTGCTGTGGCGGCATTAAATACCCGTACAAAGTGTTGCCTCATTTGATCTCTTGAAAATTCATCAAATGGAACAATGGTATTCCCATCTCTATCAATAATATTTACTGGATTATTAACTCCATAACAGAATGGAGAATATGCGGGATATACATTATAATAAGGATCAACTTTCATCCAACGTCCTAACCTCGGATCATACAGCCTCGCTCCAAAGTCATAGCTGTTTCCATTGCCTTTTACCTCATCATCCTTCTCCTGCCCATTAAACCCATACCTATACTCCCCGCTATTATAGCTCCTTCCCGGCATCACCATACCAAAAGGATAATAATGCGTATAGCTCTCTGTGTACGCATGGTAGCCGGTGATTACGCTGCCGCTGGTGGTGGATGTTATGCGGATGTACGTGGGCATACGGAGATGCTTTGTTCGAAGATATGGATTTGTAGGGAGCAGGGCAAGGGGGTACACACTTTTTGGGACAGTATCTTGAGTCTAAACTATTACAATATTTATCTTACACAGTTAGGGAGAAATGTCTTTATTATTTTTTTATTCTTGTTATATTCTATGTTGAAATAAAATAATTCTTCTTGTGGTTGATTTTTTATTTGAATTATCTCCCAATTGGGCATTGCAAATAAAATCCTACTTAATTCATCTTCTAACGTACTATCTGTCGTTTTTACACTATAAATTTTTCCATTTTTATCAATCTTAATTTTGACTAAATGTTTTGCTTTCTGATGCTTTGTTGATATAACTTTCCAATTTATGTGTTGTCTGATATGGCCTGTTATTATTTCCAACATTTCTGTTAGATTTTCTCTGGGTAAAAATTTTGAGTCACGAACAATTGAATTGTATGATATAGTTTTAATTACGTGACCACTCCTGATAACAATAAGTTTTTCAAACTCATATATCATTTGTCCATCTCCGCTTCTATATCTTATAATTTTCCCATATCTGATATTAAGTGTATCAGAATACCATTTGAAAAAAATTTTATCACTACTTGTTCCAAATAACTTTTTCAAATCTACAGAAATATTATCCTTCCAATAAGAACAACTTCTTATTTTCAATAGAAACAAACTATCATTTTCAATATTCCAAATTGCTTGATATCCTTTTATACACCCTGTTGAGTATCCCATAAAAGGAATATTTCTTGAACCTATGAATTCAAAATATTTTTCTAAAGGACTTGAAAATAAAGAGAAACTATCTGCTCCAATTATTATTATATCTTGTATCTGCTTTGTTGCAAAAACAGTATCTGATATACATAAAGTAATTGCTATGGCTGCTGCTCTCAACATTTTAATTACCTATCTTTTGTAGTATAATTGCCATCCTTTTATTACTTGCATGAGAGGTTTACCCTGTTCTGCGGATTCTTTTATTTGCTTTCTTATAATATCGCCGTAGCTCATACCATTAGGACTTATAGTGTTAACATCTCTAACTTTTCCAACAATGTGTAATATCATATATCGTTCATCTTGATTGGCCACATAAGATCTGTCTACATTTATTTCAGGCGATATAAATCCAAGTGATTGTTCCCTTTGATACGCTTCTAATTCATCGTTAATATCATATAAAACGCCCCCAGTTGATCCTCCATCTGCATTTTCAGTCATTAAACTAAGATTACCAATTTCAAATTGATATGCATGTTTAAGCTCATGACCTAACACTCCACTTAAATTGTTCTGGCCATTATGCCTTATAACAACATTTACATATCCAGTTTTAGAGTCAAACTCAGTAACTCCATCATTAGGTATATTAGAATCGAATTTTATGTTATACACTTGTGAAGATTTTTTTAATTGCCTTATTTCCATGAGAGCGTTTTTTAAATCCTTATTAAAGGATTCGTATTTTTTTACTAAATCAAATTGCTCACTGTTTCTTATCTTTAAGTTCTTGATTTCATTATTGTTAGCAATAATTTGACTCTTAATATGTTTTTTAAATTCCCTAAGTGTTTTTTTAGATTCCTTTGTAAACTTATCCCCTAATATGTCAGTGTAATTTATTGGATTATTGTCGAAAACAGAAAAAGCAGATAAAGATGATAATACTACCGGATCCACATTCCATCTCCTGCCCAGCCTGCCATCATATTCCCAGAACAACGCAGTAGTGTGTGCAGCGTGTAGTTCGGGCACGCGCTCCTGCCCATTAAACCCAAACCTGTAGCTCGCAGAGTTAAACGTGCGCCCCGGCATCACCATGCCGAAAGGATAATAATGCGTGTAGCTCTCTGTGTACGCGTGGTAGCCGGTGATCGTGCTGCCGCTGGTGGTGGGTGTTATGCGGATATGTACACGCATGTAGGAGGGCTTAACCTTAATTCTTTCATGTTAACAATCTTGCACCTGAAATAACTACAAATACATAAGTAGTTTCCTTGAAGTTATAAAATGAATATTTTCATGTCCCCATATCGCTAAACAATTTACCCTTCTTGAAATAACAATTCCCTCTATGTGCTTATTTATTCTCACTATCACCAGTATCTTTCTGGTGCGAGGCTTGGGCACTTCTACCATTTTTGCCAAACCACTAATAACATCGGTTTTTATTATCCCTTGATATACCAATTTATTATTCACATATAATTCTACCGTATCCATTTTATATGGACCTTGAAAATGTATGGAAAGAGTGTCTGAACTATACCCTTCCTTAAGTAGGAACACTAATAACACTATTGAAAATATATTTCTCATATGTCCTGAATTTTATTGTTTTTCTTCTCTCATAACCTGTGTGGCTCGTTTCATTTGAACAGGTAATATCTCATCATCTTCCATTCCAATATATTGTTTCATCAAATTGCGAGGAGAATCTCCCGTATTAACCTCATGATCATATAAATTTTCTCCCGTTTTGATATCTTTATCTTGCTTCTCGGGTGTTACTACGTGCTTCAACCCCATAGTATGACCTAATTCATGAGCTATATTTAATGCAACCATCCTTAACGATGTATTCCCAAACTCAGTCTGAATTCTGTTTTGTTCCGTATCTCCCAATTTATCCGCATATCCCTTCAAACCCTTATGGATTATACCCTCGATATCTAATTTAAATGGATCTTTCAACTCTACAAAAAAATCCTTTTTTCTGTTTAAATTATTTTCTCCTACCACTACAATGTTTACTGACTCTACTTCATATTTTATTTTCGTATTGTTATCATTTAATGTATAACTTTTTTTAATTTGATTCACGATATCTTGATTTAATCTCTTATAGTCTACATTTTTACATGATGACTTATTAATTAATTTAATTTTTATCATTATTTTAATTAAAGTTGTTCCATCTGAATTCAGTATTGTTCTTTTTCTTACTTCTAATCCATCTAAGTCATCTGCTTGTATAGGAGTATTTCCTGCAAATTGATATGGACTCAACATAGGGAAAACTCTCGCCAGCGGATCCACGCTCAGAAATCTTCCCAAGGCAGGATTATAAATCCTAAACCCGTAATCGTAGGTAGAACCTCCGCCACCCATGCCTTCAGAGTCTTTCTCCTTCCCATTATACCCAAACCTATACTCCCCGCTATTATAGCTCCTTCCCGGCATCGCCATCCCGAAAGGATAATAATGCGTGTAGCTCTCTGTGTACGCGTGGTAGCCGGTGATTACGCTGCCGGTGGTGGCTGCCTCCTTCGCATCGCTCACTACTACCGTCACATTGCCCAGGTGATCTTTCAGCTCGTAGCTCTTCCGCCCCACCACGCGGTACACGTACTCCTCCTGTGCAGGTGTTTTCCTAAATACCTTGTGCACCTGATGCGGCAACACGCCGCTCATGGCGGGAGCTATGGAAATCTGTTTCTGCATATCTGAGCTTATCATTCCAAATATATCCGTTTTGTACGAGGTAATCAACGCAGCTCCGCGTGCTGCTATGTAGAGGTTCTTATCCTTGCCCCGGCGCAGATCGCCGCAGGCATCCAACTGTATGGCTTCCGCAGAGCCTCCCGAAAGCTTCTGCCTGAACACTCCACGATACGCCCCGCCCGCAAAGGCATGTACATGCTCTTCCGGAGATTTTGGGAGTTGGAGGTAAGCAGGATCATACACACAGTTTTTGGGATACTACCGGGGCATGTTCTTTGAGTAGCTTTTTAAATCCTATTTTTTATAGCCTATCGAAACTACTTTCCAAGAGTTGTTTTGAACTGTTAATTCATAGATAATTTCTTTTATTCTCTGCCCTTCTTCTATCCCTAATAACTTAACCTCAGAAGTATCTCCGTTTATCGTTTCTATTATCTTATACTTATGAAAAGGAAATGTGTTTGTAAACTTTTTAGATGAGTTTGCTAGTAAATATTTAAACTCTACGAACTCTTTCCAAATATCTTCTGCCGCCCTTTTTTCCTGCTTTGCAACTGGTGAATATACCTGTTCTACATCAATATAGTTTCTTGCAGCATCATAATCCTTAGAGGATTCAGCGGCTTCTAATTTTATTACTATCGCTAAAGGACTTTCCATTGGTTTAACATCTTTGCTTTGCTTACAAGAAATAATCAATAATCCGAACAATAAACAGACTAAATACGATTTCATAGTTTTACTTGCCAAAATATTCTAAATACGGTTTCGCTTCCATCTTGGCGGGACCTTTGATTACTTTAGCTCCTTTCATCTCAGTCGCTTTGTTGAACAGGTTATTTGGAGCGACAACTTTAGCCTCATCATAAAGCCAACTAAGAGCTCCTGTGGGTTTAATTGTTTGGCTAGCATCTATTTTGGGGTCCAAAACTTTTAAACCTTCCTGTGCAAATGTTGAGCAGTTATTTGTACAAGCATTATAATCTGCTCCTGATTTTTGTATAGCATCTAATCTGGCTTTAACTTTAGTATCCGTTTCAAAGTCAGAAGTTATCTGTACCACACCATCCGCAGCTCTTTCCCTCGCCAAATTCACTAACTTTTCCACTTTCTCCACTGGCACTGACATCTTTGTTAATTAAATCAGATACATTAACAACACGTTTGTTATAATCGTCTTTGACATCATGCTGTAGTTCCGTCATTCTAACTGGCTTCTCTGGCCATAAATCATAAACGGTTACTGTACCATCTTTAACCCATTCTGTTTTGGTAACTTCCTTGCCATTCTCTATAACCTTAATCTCTACCTTTTTGTAATTGTCAACAGCTATGGCGGCATGACCTGTTTCTCCTTGTTTGGATTTCCAAATAATTAGATATACATCTTTTCCATCTGGGTCAACAGCATTAATAGGATTATTAATTGCAAAAGCATATGGACTCACAAATGGATATTTCTCTGCTTTAGCGTCCGTAGAAGAAGTTCTCCCTAATCTCACATCAAGCCACCTATCGCCCATGTCAACGGTGTTTCCGCTTCCGCTTACTTCGTCAATTTTCTCGTGTCCACCAAAGCCATAACGATACTCCCCGCTATTATAGCTCCTTCCCGGCATGGCCATGCCGAAAGGATAATAATGCGTGTAGCTCTCTGTGTACGCGTGGTAGCCGGTGATCGTGCTGCCGCTGGTGGCTGCTTCCTTCGCATCGCTCACCACTACCGTCACATTGCCCAGGTGATCCTTCAGCTCGTAGCTCTTCCGCCCCACCACGCGGTATACGTACTCCTCCTGCGCAGGTGTTTTCCTAAATACCTTGTGCACCTGATGCGGCAACACGCCGCTCATGGCGGGAGCTATGGAAATCTGTTT
>JAVQWQ010000098.1:0-246 GCA_033578915.1 Chitinophagales bacterium
TCTTGCGTGAAAATCGGGTTAGCAGTAGGACTGAGTGCAGTACGGTTGGAAACAGCATTTACTCCGGTGTTTGGAGTCCATGAAAGCGAATCGTAACCTTGAGTGCCTTTTATAAATCGGGTATTGGGTCTCTGATTACTGACAGTGCCGGTAGCTGCTCCGCACTGATTCGTAGCGCCACTCGAAAATATAACGCTATTGAAAGATGTTGCAGTAACTCTGCCTTTGTTGTTGGCATTACCGTTG
>JAVQWQ010000098.1:256-8891 GCA_033578915.1 Chitinophagales bacterium
TAAACCAGCAGACATCAACGATTATATTACTCTGGCCATCCCAATCAAAAGGGTTGGTCAATGAGTGAAGATTTAGACCGGTAATCGGTGTATTAAGAGGTACGTAGCTGGTAGGTCCGAAAACGGTTTGTAGTCCGGTGTTGATAAATTGGCTGAGTACCGAGTCATTGGTGCAAGCCATTTTAATAGTAAAATTTTCCAGAGTAGCATTGCTGTTGAACTGTCCAATAAAAAAACCTATGGAGGTGATTCTCCCACCTTTTCCTATGGCTGCTGCCAATTCGCTTGCCCTGTACAGATATTGATTTCTGGTGCTCTGAACAAAGTTTCCATAAATGGTTGGAGAGGTGGCAGGCGTTCCGCCCTGTAAAGCGTTTGATGTTCCTATGTCGCCGGTAACAGAGACTGAACCTGTTCCCAGTAAACTATTGTTGATACCACAATTTCGCGGCTCAAGTTCAAAGCTAAGTGTGGTTTGTTGGCCCGGGCATATAATTGCAGGAGTCGCTTTAGCTTTTACCGATGGCCCCTGGCCTATCACACTTATCAAAACTGTGTCAGTTGCTACACATCCAAAAGAATTTCTTACTATTACACTGTATCGGGTTGTAATACTGGGATTAACTATTGGGTTAGGAACAGTTGTATCGTTTATGGCAAAAGGCGGAGACCACCTGTAAGTGTAATTACCGGGCACAGAAGGAATAGCATTCAAGCGCGTGCTCTGATTGCCGCATAAAACTGTGTCTTTTTGAGCATCTACCGTAAAGTTTGAGGATATAACGGTAACTCTTGCGGTGGCAGATGCTGTGCAACCATTTAAGTTATATGTAACATTATAATTGGTTGAAACAGCAGGTTGCACATTAATGGATGCACTTGTTTGTCCGCCGGGAGTCCACAGAAAACTGCCCCCGGTTATAGAGGGCGTAGCTATTAATGTTGCAACTTTTCCACTTCCGGTACAAATCGTATCGTTATTAACTGTTAGGGTTGGAATAGGCTTAACGGTTATTGTTTTGCTGGCTACACTCACACATCCGCTTGCTGAGGTAGCCGTAAGCGAAACAAGGTAGTTGCCGGGTGAACTGAATGTCTTTGGTGGCGGGTTAGGACCGTTAAAACTAGTGCCATCATCAAAATTCCATGAGTATGAAACAGCTTGAACTGAGTTATTAGTGAAAGAGACCGTCAATTGGCCACAACCTACAGAATCTGATACACCAAAGCTTGCAAACGGAGCCATTTCAAAGGTGCTACCATTAAAATCGAAGGCGACACTACAGATACTGGAAGAAGTGTACTGGTCAAGATAAATCACATAGGTCCTGCCTGCAATTACGTTTACACCTGCACAAATCTCCCCGGCTGGTGTATTCGGAGGATTATTGGAGCAGCCTGCATCATTAGCCCCAGTTCCACCTTGCATACCTTGCGGTGAAGTAATTGGAGGCGTTGGAGGTATGAGTGGAGGAAAACCGGGGGTTCCTGTATAGTTGTAGTTGCACTTAATTTGAGTCCCCGGACAACCATTGGTAATATCGTAAAGCGCCCAATCAAATTCTGTTGTGTTAGGATTGGTAGTGCAATTAGGTACTGCTCTCCAATTCAGTAAACCGCTTACACCTACTGTGAATTTGTAAATGATGGGCTTTTGAAGTGGGTCTAAAAAACATGGCGGTTGAAAACCATTTGAACCAGTATCAATAAAACTGGTGAAACTATTTTTACTACACAAAGGAACAGCTGTATTACAATCTTTTCCTCCAACCGGGGGTTGCTGGAAAGAATTAACGCATATTTCAAAGCTTCCTCCGCTGTTTGAGTTAGAAGAGACAGAAATGTAAACTACTTTACCGGGAGAAAAAACCCAGCTTACAGAAACTGTTCCGCCGGGAGTTGTGGCAGAGTCGCAGCGACTAATAGAGGCATTACACGAATCTGCCCTCAATACTACTGCAAGACGGCTGGCAGCAGGATTTCCGACCGGCCTTACGGTAATAGTATTGTTAGAACCTAGCGCAATATATGAAAACCAAACTTCTGCTACATTCGGCCGCTCACATCCTATCGCATAAAATCCGTCATCTGTTGCACCGGAGAGTGTGCCGGTTATACATGCATTGCCACTTTGAGGTATATTTATAGTGGTGGCATTGATACAATTATCATTTGCCGGAACCTGGGCAACTATATTTACTGTGAAAATTAGAAATAATGATAATATAGCGATTTTCAGGGATTGCATCATCATTTTACAACACTTATAAAGAGCAAGTTTGTTTAGGATATAAGATTTTATCTCAAATTCAAAAAAGTTTGTTGTTTGTAAAGTATTTTGAAAGATGGATGGATATACACGTTTGCGGGCTAATAACTCATTTGTATAAACAAAACGCTGTAAATATTTTAAATGATAATGGTATTTTTTTAAAGCAAACAAAGCCGCGTTAATTTTAAAATTCGTAGGAAAAATTGTCTTCATTATTTGAAGCACAACATGTAAATTTAAAAGATTAGACAGAAAAAATTCTAACAAAGATGTGCGTTATATTCTTTAGTATCTTTAACTACTTTATCAGATGCTTCCGCGATAAATCAATTATTTTTAATTTATATTTATGAATGAAACAAAACCAATAACAAATAAAGCTCAAAACCGTTCTGTAAGCGAGATTAACCTGGATGATTTTTTTCCAAAATCCGATGAGATTGCTTCTATTGACATGGCTGAGTTTCTCTTCCAGGGACTATTGTTAAAAGAATCTGATTTTAGAAAAAAAATTGAGGAAATTGATTGGGAAAGGTTTAAAGATAAATATGTATGTCTTTATTGTAGCACTCAAGCCATTGTACCTATGTGGGCATACATGATTATAGCCTCGCGTCTGGGGAAATATGCAAAAGATGTAGCATGCACGGATGTTTCAAATTCAGGAAAAATTTTTTTATTGCGTAATATACTAAAAATCAAAACTGAAGATTATAAAGATAAGCGAGTGGTAGTTAGAGGTTGTGGAAATAATGATATTGATGAATCTGCTTATGCCCTGCTGGCATTTCACTTGTCGAAACACGTGCGTTCACTGCTTTTTGGAGAAGCATGTTCATCTGTGCCTGTTTTCAAAAAAGAAATAGATTAATTTATAATGATAAGTAAGCAATATTTCATCTTGATTGTAGGTGTTGCGGCATTGGTTGGCCTAGCAGTTGGTGTCAATTTGAAAAAAATACAGTGGATAGATAATAAAAAGACCAACATCTTTGATAAAACCCGCAGAGAAAACAAAGACCTTATCTTTAAAAACAGGATAGATTCCACGCAAAAGGTAGAGCCATTGAGAGTGGGGGGAACTATTTACTTTGCCGGAGAGCGAGTTCCGCTGGAAGACCCCGATGTGTACGAACGGCTCGACCGCGAGCTACAAATTAATGCTTTCTGGCATTCCAACACTCTATTAAGCATGAAGCTGGCTAATCGCTATTTTCCTGTGATTGAAAAAATTCTGGAAGAAGAAGGGGTGCCAAACGATTTTAAATACCTTCCTTTGATTGAAAGTGGTTTTCGCGATGTTATAAGTCCTTCGGGCGCTGTTGGCTTCTGGCAGTTTCTTTCTTCTACCGCTAAGCTGTATAATCTGGAAATAAAGAATGAAGTGGATGAGCGTTATCATGTAGAAAAAAGTACTCGTGCAGCCTGTGCTTATCTGAAAACTGCTAAAGATAAATTTGGCTCCTGGACAACGGCAGCAGCTTCTTACAACTTAGGGATGCAAGCCATGGCAGAGCGCTGTAAAAGCCAAGGCACATATAATTACTACGAATTATTATTACCTCAGGAAACCGCCCGCTATATTTTTAGGATCATAGCTATGAAAATTATTTTTTCTAATCCTGAAGCCGCGGGTTATTATCTCAAGCCTGATGATCTTTATCAACCATTTGCTTTTAAAACAGTTCAGGTTGATTCTTCAATTCAGAACATTACTGCCTTTGCTGCAAAATTTGGCTTACAGTACCGGCATATAAAACTATTGAATCCATGGCTTCGGGATAACTATCTTAATAATAAAGAGAAAAAGGTTTATGAAATAAAAATTTTGCAGTAAATGTGTAGTTGTTCTTCTTCTTTTAAGTCTGTTTTTTTCAAGTATTATTTCATCTTTGTAGTGGGATGCTTTTTTTCTGCGTGCCGTGAGGTAGGTCCTGATATTAATCTTGGAAATAACGAGAACTCATTCACCGACACTTCGTATGTTGAACTCCCACCGCCTTCTCCAGAGAGCAAACGTGTTGTGCTTGAAGAATTCACGGGGGTTCAATGCGTGAATTGTCCGGCCGGACACCAAATCATCAAAACCCTTTCAAACACTTATGGAGACAAGTTGATTGTTGTTGCCTATCATACAGATTTTTTGGGCGAGCCATTTAGTTTCAGCAAAGAAGATATGCGCACGGAAGCGGCAAGACAAATTCAGGACTTTCTGATATTTGATGGCTACAAACCTGCCGCTGCAATAGATCGCTACCCCTTTAACCAGTCTCAAAACTCTCTGTTATATAACAGAAATACATGGAGCAGCCGAGTGCAGCAGCAAATAGGCAAGATACCTCCTGTAAATCTTGCGTTAGAAGTTAAATGGGAGGAGGTGAGTAGAAAAATCACAGTTGGGGCGGAGTTGCGATATACTTCAAATATTTCTGGCAAGCAAAGATTAACCCTTTTGCTGACCGAAGATAGCATCATCACTCCTCAACTGAATGTTGGAAATGTGATAGACACCTTTTACCAACATCAGCATATACAGAGGATTTTTATTAGCAATATAACGGGTGATGATATTAACTATCCCACAGAAGCCGGAAGAGTGATAAAGAAATATTATCAAAGTATTGTTCCTGAAAAAATTAATATCCGAAAAGCTCATATTGTGGGCTTTGTCCACCGCTATTTAGATTCAAAAGAAATTCTTCAGGGTGCAATTGCTAAGATACCATAACTTGAAAATGCGCTATTTTTTAAAGATTCGCAGCTATTATTTTCAACTGCCATTTCATAAAAAATCGCTCAGCATATTGGTATTACAAAAACATAGAGGTCAGGCAGGCCACCCCTTTTAAAAAATCACATCTGTTCAAATAATTACCTTTGAAAACGGAAAAGGTGAGCCTGCATTGAACCGGAAGTTTTTTTTCACGCTTGCTGTTGTATTATGTATTTGTCATTGGTCTTACTCGCAGATACTTTCCAATATTCGACATAAGATATTTGCTGATATAGCTGATTCGCTAAAGATTGATACGTTTGCCTTAATCCCCGGCGAGACATATGTCTTTGTTAAAGGCAGGCCGGCAGATACGAGTGATTATAGGATTTTTCCTTTTCAATCCTTGTTAGTATGGATAAAAAAACCAGTGGATACAATATCTATCAGGTACAGGATTTACCCTTTTAAAACCTTTGAACCTTTATTTAATAAGAACATAGCAGAATATCGAGAGAGTCAGCAAAATTTCGTTATGAAGCCGTTTGAGTACAAACCGCCCGATAAGCCTTCTTCATTTATAGATTTTGGAAGTATTGATTATAATGGCACTTTTTCAAGAGGAATTTTTCTGGGAAATAACCAGAGTGTAGTACTAAACTCACAATTTAATCTTCAGTTGGGGGGTATGCTAAGTGATGATCTTGAGCTCACAGCTGCGCTAACAGATAATAATGTGCCGTTTCAGCCAGAAGGAAATACTCAGCAAATTCAGGAGTTTGACAAGATTTTTATTCAGCTTAATTATTTGAATAGGCATAAAATACTAGCAGGTGACTTTGACCTCTTTCAGCCAGAGCAAAGCCATTTTCTGCGATTTTCAAAAAAGCCGCGGGGAGGTTGGTACAACGGAAAATTTACTACTTCTAAACATGGTATTATACAGACACAGGTAGCAGGAGGGATCATGCGTGGAAAGTTTGCACGCAACATTTTAAACGTAAGCGAAGGCAATCAAGGCCCTTATAAACTCTTTGGCGCTAATGGCGAGGCATTTATACTTATTTTGGCCAATAGCGAAGAAGTTTTCATCAATGGACAAAAAGTAGAGCGTGGCGCTGACCGTGATTATGTTATTGATTACAACACTGCAGAAATCAGGTTCACGCCAAGACGTATCATCACCCGCGACCTGCGAGTGGTAGTAGAATTTGAATATACTAATGCAAATTACCTGCGCTCAGTGGCTTTTGCGCATGCTAATTGGGCCACAAAACATGTAAATCTGAGATTAGATGCTTATAGTGAACAAGATAGCAGAAATCAAACTTTAGCAGAAAATTTAGATGAACGAAAAAGAAGTTTTCTGAGAAGTGTAGGCGATAGCGCCGACAAATTTTTGTTTCCAACCATAGACAGTGTTGCCCCTTCGCCAAATAAAATTTTATATGCCTTAAAAGACACCTTAGGATATGATTCTGTATTGGTGTTTTCCAACAGTCCTGAAGCTTTTTATACAGCAACATTTTCTATTGTAGGAGATGGCAATGGCGACTATATTCCTGCAATAAGTACGGCTAATGGAAGAGTCTTTGCGTGGGTAAAACCAGACACTCTGAATGGTGTAGTCTTAAGGAGGGGAAACTATGCGCCGGCGATTTTGCTTGCTTCTCCTCAATTACAACAAATGTTTTCTGCCTCTGCTGATTTTAAAATTCATACTCAACATACCGTGAGTACCGAAGTATCGCTTAGCCACAAGGACCTGAATACTTTTTCAAAGATAAATAATAACGACAACGTTGGCGCTGCCGCCAGAATACAGTATAACGGTACAATACCAATAGCAAAAGACAGCGCCCTTGGGGAAAATATATCTGTGGATGCATCTTACGAGTTTGTTCAACGCAGATTTAGATTTGTAGAGCGTTTCCGCGCAGTAGAATTCAACAGAGAATGGAATACAACTGCATTTATCAATCCATTCGATGAGCACTATGCCAATATAGGTATTCACTATCGAAGGAGGAAAAACACAGCTTTATTTTATCGCCTGAGAAATTTTATACAGCAAAGAAATTTTAATGGGATAGAAAACTCAATAGGCGCTTCGACAAGATGGAAGTCCTTTATGCTTGATATGAAAAATATTGTAATGTATGCAGATGCAGCAGAAAATAAATCGCTTTTTATCAGGCCTTTTACAGAATTTGCCTATGCCTTTAAAAGAGCAAATAATCTTCGGTTGGGCATGGTGATAGATCATGAATTTAATTACATCACACAAAAAAGCAATGAGTTACTTTCCTCAAATGCCTACATCTGGCAGAATTACGGATTGTATCTTAAATCTGCTGATACATCCCGCAATCAGATTGGCTTTGAAGCGCGATTGCGTACGGAGCAAAAACCTGGTGCCAGGCAGTTTGAGACCCCCTTTTTTTACGGGCAAACCTTAAGTTTTACAGGAAGAATTATTTCATTTAAAAACCAAACTCTTAATTGGGTGGCAACCTACCGATATGCATATAACCGCGATTCGATGCGTTCTGCCAATTACACACCGCATTTTTATTTAGGAAGAATAGATTACCGGTTTACAGTTCTCAACAGCCTTATAAACAGTGCAACACTTTATGAACTCAGCAGCGGCCGCGAACAGAGGATACAGCTTACCTATCAAAAGTCGCCCACAAATACAGGCGATTATGTTTGGCGTGATGCCAACGGAGACGGCCTGAAGCAATTGGATGAATTTGTCATTTCTCCATTCAGAGAAGATACTACGTATATTAAGGTGTTTAGTGTAACGCCTGAGAGTGTCCCGGTAAACGTGGTTATTTTCACACAATCTTTCAATATTAATCCGGCACAGTTGAAGGTTAACTCGCCTTCGCGTCTTATGAATTTTATAAAACGCTTTGCACTTACTGCAACTGCTGAGTGGCAGCAAAAAAATTACGCAACAAGGTCAGCCCCCAAAAGCAATATATTTAATCCATTTCCTTCTACACTTTCTGATTCCTTGTTAGTCAGCGCAGGAAACCTCACACGCGTCACTCTCTTTTTCAATCGGCTGGAATCGAAATATGGCGCACAATTTGATTTCAACACCGTTCAAAACAAGGTTTTACTCACCAACGGCTACGAAGAACGCCTAACACAAACCACTCAACTCACTCTAAGATATAACCTTATACAACCGCTTACCTTACAGACCGTTTATGCATACGGAATCAAGGGAAATAACAGTGACTTTTTCCGTCAGCAACGTTTTCGTTTTTCATTACACCAATCGTCCACAGAACTTTCATATCAATACAAAACAGATTTGCGTATTGCTTTATCTTATTTGTTTGCCTCTAAAAATAACCCGACAGACAGCTTCGGAAGACAAAAAGCCACCATACATCAGCCACAGATACAAGCGCGCTACAATATTACCAGCAAAGCGGTAGCAGAAGCGCGTTTTTTCTATTCAATGGTTAGGTATAATGACAGAGGATTAAAAAATCAACAATTAGAATTTGCTATGTTGGAGGGCTTGCAAAATGGCAATAATCTGGTTTGGAATGCTACTGTAGAGTATCGTATTAATCCGGCTATTGTACTTACTGTAGTTTATGACGGAAGAAAAACGGGAAACACTC
>JAVQWQ010000099.1:0-8864 GCA_033578915.1 Chitinophagales bacterium
CCATAGAAAATAAGGATGATGAAGATGATCATTCGTTTCATTATGTATTTCCTATCAGGGAAATTTCGGGGGATAGTAGGGTTTTAATTATTGATGAGGCCTCTATGATTTCCAATAAGGAATCAAAACATGAGCTCTATTCATTTGGTACGGATAAATTACTAGATGATATACTCACATACAGTGGCATACCCTACTCAGGTAATAAAATCATTTTTGTGGGCGATCCGGCACAGCTTCCGCCAGTAGTAGATAATCAATCTCTTGCATTGGTGCCTGAGTACTTTGAGAAATTAGGAATTACCACACAATTTACTACACTCAAAGAGGTAGTGCGTCAACAAGGCAATATCATTCTTCAAAATGCCAATAAAATAAGAGCATTAATCGGAGCCGAAGTAAGAAGTGAATTAACGCTAGATTATGATGAAACTTGTTTTATAAAAACGCAAAGCGATGATTTAGCGTCTGTTTATGCCGAACATAACCCGTTACCTGAAATCGGACAGAGTGTGATTATCGCATTTAGCAATACACAATGCCTGAAGTACAATAAAGCAATAAGAAAAATAATTTTCCCCGGTAATGACATCGTCACAGCAGGTGATTTGTTGATAATCAATCATAACAACTACCATACTTATGGAGTGGAATTGATGAATGGAGAAATGGCTAAGGTCATGGAGGTTGACCCGAACGTAATTACGAGGCAAAATATCCCTGTTTACGAAAAAATTGAAGGTAAGCGAGTTAAAAAAAATATAACCTTGAATTTTAGAACAATAAAAATCAGGGTTGAACATCAACCCAACGAAATTAACTGTCTTATTATTGACTCACTGCTTAATTCGCCTAATCCGGATTTGACTATTTCTGAAATGAAGGCACTGTATGTTGATTATGTGATGCGTTTTAAAGAAGAACAAGAAAGAAGAAAAAATGAAGGGTTGCCCTACCATAAGGTCGGTTCTGAAGTGTTTAAAGAAAACCTTAAGAAAGATGCATATTTCAATGCATTACGGGTAAAGTACGGATATGCTATCACTTGCCATAAAGCGCAAGGCGGTGAGTGGCAAACTGCATATATCGATTATTTTGGCAGAACGAGTTTAAAAGACAATCCGCTTCGATGGTGTTACACGGCAACAACACGGGCTGTTCAAAGGTGTTATGCCGCCAATGCACCTAATGTTACGCAATTTTCAAAATTCAGCATCGCTGAAATTCAGCCGTTGACTAATGTACCTGAAAATGCTCTGGCCCTTGATCACGTACCTCTTTCGCCCTATCATTCAGAAAATCAGCACAAAGCAAAAAGCTTGAAATACTGGGAGATTACTGAAAAACTAGAAAATACACCATTCCAGATTATTTCAGTACAAAGCCTTGGGGGATATCAGGAAAGATATACTATTTCATACCAGGATGAACAAGACATATTTGATATATATCATAATAAAGCAGGAATTTTCGATGAATTTAAAGCTGTAGCTGCAAACCGCTATAATTGGCATAAAGATATCCTTCCCATACTGAACCAGCCCTACCAAATTCGATATAATGTTAACTATTCACCTTCTTTAAAAGTTCTGGAAAAGCTTTATGGTTTGATGCAGTCAGCTTGTGATGAGGCAGACGTTATCATAACTAACATTGTTGAGTTTACAAAGAACTATTACGTATTATACTTTTTAAAAACCGATGCCAAATGTGCCCTCATTCAATTTTACTATGATGGTAAGCAACAACTTACAAGAGCGTTGCCTAAATCAACAGACAGTGATAAAGACAAAAAGTTGAAACGACTCATCATTCGATTATCTGAATATAACACCGTTTAAAGAAACAAGGACTTTGATGAATTAGGCTGGTTAGAAGAAGCTTATAAAAGGCTCAAACTAGAACTGAAATAAATGTTATTATTTAAAACTTAACGCACACAGTGTATCATGGAAGTGGTCTTAAAACTGAAAATTATAGAACTACAAACAAATTCATATAATAGTCGTAAAAAAGTTGTTTATAAATAAAAATGAAATTTATATGGATAAATATGAATGGATAAGTAAATTATCTGAACATTGGAGAGAAATATTTGGAATTGACGATGTTAAAAATTTAAGCGAACATCAAATTAACAATATATTAAATTTAGAAAAAATTAATGTATGTGTTCCTGGGCTTGGACCATATGTAATTAATGATATCACTCCATTAAAATATTTAAAAAGATTAAAAATAATTGATTTGAATGAATCCAGTGTGCAAAGCTTAGAACCATTGAGAGAATTACATTTACTAGAGGAATTATATTGTGAGCAAACAAGTAATAAAGAACTTCTTGATTTAAGTCCTTTGAAAGAGCTAAGAATGCTGAAAAGAGTACATTTTTTCAAAGCGGGTGTTAAAAACATTTCAGCATTATACAACAAGAAATATTTAGAATTTGCCTGCTTTTGTGATGGCGGCACTGATTATTTTGAAATAAAGAAGTGTTCATTAAACAATCCTCATTGCAATGTTTGCCCTGAATACATTAAAAGAAATGTAGAGGACGATATGATTAACTATTCCCATGAAATAAGAGAATTTAGGGAACATAATAAATTAGAAGAAGCACTTAAAATGGTAGATTTAGCCCTTAATAAAGACCCGGACAACATTTGGAATAAGCGGGCGGCTGCATGGGTGTATTATGATTTTCTCAAAAAAAACCTTCATTCTGATTCATTTGAAGCTTTTAAGGAAAATCTCATCAAGATTAAAGAACTTCAATTACCCGAAAATGAGAAAATGGTTTTTGACAATTGTGCTTGGCAGATAGGCAAATTGATTTTTGAGTTGCAAAACAAAGAGCCGGTCGATTATAGAAAAATCGATGAATTATTTGAAATTATTAAAAATTTTCATTTCACCAAGCCATCTGAGGCATATTCTTTCATTTACAAGGCTTTTCATAAAGGGTATCATAACTGGTCAAACTATCTGGCTTTCGCTGATTGGTGGAATTTCGAGAACTTCATATCAAAAGATTATTTAAAAGAGGAATTCAGTGGGGAAAAGATAATATCTATTGCCGAACAGGCATACATTGCTTATTCCAAAAAGCTTTTGGAAGGGAAACCGTTAGATCCTTTTGGACTAAAACGAGTGATTGATAAAGAGAAAATTCAATCATTTTTACCAAAACTGGATGCTTTGATTGATAAACATCCCGAATATCAATATCCGCCATATTTTAAAGCAAAACTACTTTTAAAGTTAGGTGATGAAGAAAATGCACTATCGGCATTTCTGCCTTTTGCCAGGCAAAAAAGAAATGATTTTTGGGTGTGGGAATTACTTGCGGATACTTATAAAAATGATAAAGAAATTCAGTTTGCCTGTTACTGTAAAGCACTTAGCTTGCCTGCTAAAGATAAATTTTTAGTGAAAATCAGATTTAAATTTATTCGACTTTTAATAGATAAAAAGTTGTACAACGAAGCAAGGACAGAAATTGAAAAACTGGTGAACACGAGAATGGAGGAGAAGTGGCGAATCCCGGCTGAAGTAGAGTTTTGGAAAAAACAACCTTGGTACGCAAGTGCGTCTTCAAAAAATGATAACCGTGATTTTTATATGAAATATACAGCACAGGCGGAAGAAGTTCTATATAAAGATATACCAGAAGAGGTTGCAGTCATCAATTTTGTAAACAAAGAGCGAGAGATTGCTTATTTCATACAGAGTAAAGAAAAACACGGTAAATTCAAATACGATAAACTGCAAATACAACTCAAAGTTGGTGACGTAGTAAAGGTGCGCTTTCATGGGAATAGCGTAAATGGTGTTTATAAAGTTCTTACAATAAAAAAAGATATTTCAGGCTCACTACCTGAAGTACTAAGAAACTTTACTGGTCATTTAAAAATGGCTAAAACTTCTGAATATGGATTTGTTGACGATATATACGTAGATGATGGTATAATAAAAAGACACAAATTGAAAGACAGTCAACTTGTAAACGGCTCGGCCATTCTTTCCTTTAATAAAAAGAAAAATGAATGGGGATGGAAAGCAGTAGAAATAAGGTAACTTATGCTATATGTCACGCATATTTCAGGGTTGTAAAAGATGGGGCTACCATCTAAACTTAGCGTGGGTACAGAGTGTTCCCAGCGTTATGAAACCGATAAAATTCTTGCGGAAAAACGTAGATATCTTCTTCAGCAGTTTTGCAAAAAAGAAGCACAAAGTTCAAATTTGAAAGTTTCTTCTTGTCCAGCGTAGGTGGAAGATAATATTTAACACTTCTTCATCAACTTCTGCGTAACAATTATCAAATTTATTACAGTGAATAATAATTATTTTAAAAGAGAAAACATAAACAAAAAACAGCCCTTAAAAATCCATTTGTCGGATTAAAAAAAAATTTGCACCTTCGCACCCTAAAATTTAAAAAATGGCACGTGTATGTGATTTAACAGGTAAGCGTCCTATGATAGGGCACAATGTGTCGCACAGTAATCGTAAAACCAAGCGTAAGTTTTTGCCTAATCTTCGCAACAAGAGATTTTACGTGCCTGAATTAGACCAATGGATTGAACTGCGCGTAGCAGCATCAACTATTCGAACCATCAATAAAAAAGGAATTTATCAGTATCTTAAAGAATTAGAGAAAAAAGCAGCTTTATAATTAAAAATTAGTTCTTATGGCCAAGAAAAGTAAAGATGCGCGCATACAGATCATTTTAGAGTGCACCGAACACAAAGAAAGCGGGCTTCCGGGCACTTCACGTTATATTACCTACAAAAACAGAAAAAACACACCCGACAGGCTTGAACTTCGCAAATACAATCCAATATTGAAAAGACACACTATTCATAAAGAAATTAAATAATACTCACTTTAAAAACTGCATATTATGGCAAAAGTTTCTAAGAACGCACGCACAGACCGTCAGGCTCAGGCAGGTTCAAAAGACTATGTAAAAGTGATCAAAGCCGTAAAAAGTAAAGGCGCTTCTTACGGATTTGTTGAAAAAATAGTGCATAAAGACAAGGTACAAGAGTATCTAGCACAAAAAGACTAATTTTTAAATAACAATCTTTCGTAAGCCTCTAGCTGCCTTGTTAGAGGCTTTTTTTGTTGTATATGGGATTTTTCGGTTTTTTCAGCAAAGAAAAAAAACAAGACCTCGAAAAAGGGCTTGAGAAGACCAAAGAAGGATTCTTTTCGCGCCTTGCCAAAATATTTACCGGCAAAAGCAAAATAGACGATGAGGTGTTGGATCAGCTTGAAGAAGCGCTGATTGCGTCCGATGTTGGGGTGGCCACCACTTCTAAACTCATCAAGCGAATACAGGAAAGAGCAGCGCGCGATAAATTCAGTAACGAGAATGAGATGTACGCCCTTATTAAGGATGAAATTGCTGGCTTGCTGGCAGAGAGCAGCAGTGCCAATACCGGGCAAAGCGATGAGTCTTTAGCCCAAAAGCCCTATGTTATTATGGTAGTTGGCGTAAACGGAGCAGGTAAAACGACTACTATTGGGAAGCTTGCCTATTTGTATCGCGAGCAAGGAAAAAAGGTGTTGCTGGGCGCGGCGGATACCTTTCGTGCTGCTGCCATCGAACAGCTTCAGGTATGGTCGCAGCGGGCAGGCGCAGATATTGTAAAATCGCAGATGGGAGCCGATCCGGCTTCTGTGGCCTATGCAACACTAGAAAAAGGAGTGGCTTCAGGTGCGGATGTTGTAATCATAGATACAGCCGGGAGGTTGCACAACCGTGTTGATTTGATGAATGAGTTATCTAAAATTCGCCGGGTAATGCAAAAGGTTATCGCGGATGCTCCACACGAAGTACTGCTTGTTCTCGATGGCTCTACCGGACAAAATGCCATTGAGCAGGCCAAACAATTTACAGCCGCTACTCAGGTAACCTCCCTTGCCATAACTAAACTGGATGGTACTGCCAAAGGCGGAGTAGTTCTGGCTATTGCCGATCAATTCAAAATACCGGTAAAATATATAGGTGTTGGCGAAGGAATAGATAAACTCCAACTGTTCGACAGACATTTGTTTGTAGAAAGCTTATTCAAGCGCTAGCAGTTTTGGCGGGAACAATAGCTTTTTTGATAACATCGAGGTAGTTGGGAGCTAATGCTCCTTCCTTATAGTATCCGCGCTCTTTTAATAACTTATGCATTAAAGGAAGGTTGTAGCTGGGCGCTCCCATACATAGATGATGTTCTGCATGGTAATTTACGTGTAGAGGGGCAAAAAGAATACGCTCGATGAAGTTTGCATAGGTGGTACGGGTGTTTTTGTGCGGGTTGTTACGGTCTTCCACCAAACTGTGTTCGGCCATACTTCTGACCCGGAGCGAAAAATTATAAGTAGTAAATAGTGCTCCTACCCATAACAAATACAGCCATGGCTTACCACTCAGCCAACATAGTAAAAAGATAACAGCATTTGCAGCTAAAGGGCCTGCGAGGCTTTTGAAGCCTTTCTTTAATATATCGAAGAGGCTTTTATCCGACTGTTTTATTCTTATCAGCAGACCTCCCAGGTGATATTTCAGATAACCAAAATGCATTAGGATTAAAGCTGTCTGAGCTTTTATTCCCGATGCACCGAATAAATCCCTTAAAAATTTTCTGGCCATGCTCACTGCGGTGGTAGGATATCCTTTTGTAAGGCTGAGGTCGGGGTCTTCATCGCTACCCGTGTGGATGTGATGTTGAGTGTGGTAAGGCCTATAATATCGCAGATCGTGAAATATGGGAAACGCGCCAAACCAGTTGCCAATCCACTCATTCAGCTTGCGCGAAGTAAACATGGAATCGTGAGAGCAGTCGTGCATGATAATGGCACAGCCCAGTTGTTTGCCTCCTAAAATGAAAAGAGAAATAATTATGGTAAACGGATTAGGCCAGATATAGACTAACGCAAAGGCAAAGAGTATCCAAAGCCATACTTGTGCAATTTCCCATGCTGCGCGCAAGTTATTTTTTTTCATTACGCGCTGTATTTCTTCGTGGGTAAGATACTCCTTTAGCGTTTTATTGTACCACATCAGATGGTTTGCCATCTCGCTACTTCTATATTTGTAACAAAAATAACGAAAAAGTGATGAACAATGTTTTAACATCAATTAAAGCGCAGGAGGAAGTATTTTTGCAGGAGTTGTTTGAATTTTTGCGTATTCCATCGGTAAGCGCTGATAAAAATTTTTCTAATGAGGTAAAACTTGCAGCCGATTTTGTAGCAGATAAGCTTCGCAAGGCAGGTGCAGACAACGTTACCCTTTTTCCTACCCCAGGTTATCCGGTAGTCTATGCAGAGAAAATTATAGACCCGAATAAACCCACTATATTGTGTTATGGCCACTACGATGTGCAACCACCTGATCCTTTAGACTTATGGGATTCTCCACCATTTGAACCCGTAATAAAAGACGGTAATATATATGCCCGTGGCAGTGCTGACGACAAAGGCCAAATGTACATGCATATTAAAGCATTTGAAATTCTCATGCAGTTGAACGCTCTGCCATGTAACATAAAATTCATGATTGAAGGAGAAGAGGAAATAGGCAGTGAACATCTTGAAAGTTTCGTCCGTGCACACCGGCAACTACTTCAAAGTGATATAGTCCTTGTATCAGACACATCTATGATTGCTAACGACATCCCGAGTATTACGGTAGGCCTTCGTGGATTAAGCTACGTGGAAGTGGAAGTTACCGGACCAAACCGCGATTTGCACAGCGGGGTTTACGGAGGCGCTGTGGCCAATCCCATCAATGTGTTGTGCAAAATGATTGCACAACTGCACGATGAAAAAGGGCGAATAACCATACCTGGTTTTTATGATGATGTAGAAGAATTAAGTGCAGCAGAGCGCGCAGAGATGGCGCAGGCACCTTTTGATCAAAAAGCTTATAATGCTGATTTAGGAATCAGAAAAGAATGGGGAGAAGAGGGATATACTACGCTGGAGCGCGTATCCATTCGCCCAACATTGGATGTAAACGGAATATGGGGTGGGTACACGGGGCAGGGCGCTAAAACGGTGCTGCCTTCGAAAGCCTACGCAAAAATTTCAATGCGATTAGTTCCGCATCAGCAGCATGAAAAAATCACGCGCCTCTTTGCTGAATATTTTAAGAGCCTCGCTCCGGACAGTGTACAAGTAAAAGTTACTCCTATGCACGGAGGACAGCCCGCGGTCACGCCTACTAACTCCATAGCTTACAAGGCTGCTGCGCTTGCCGTAGAGTCAACTTACGGTAAAAAGCCTATTCCTTTGCGGACAGGTGGAAGCATACCTGTTGTTGCCATGCTTGAAGAAGTATTAGGTATAAAATCAGTGTTGCTGGGATTTGGCTTAGACAGCGATGCCATCCATTCTCCCAACGAGCATTTCGGGGTGTGGAACTTCTTTAAAGGTATTGAGACCGTAGCCTGTTTTCTGCAAAATTTCTCAGCGATGTACCAGAAAACTAATTCATGATATATTTTAAGCTAAGATTCAGATTTTTTCCTGGCTCGATTTCAGCAGTGCGTATAGCATATCTTTTGCACGGAAGAGTTGCGCCTTAACGGTACCTAGCGGAAGGTCAAGCTGTTCGGCTATTTCTTCATAGCTCAACTCATCGAAATACCTCAACTCTATTAGTTGGCGGTATTTGGGGCTAAGCTTTTCTATTACCTGCCTGATGCGTTCAGCGCGTTGCTCTTTTATCACGCTTTGTTCCGGATTTGGGTTGGCATCTGCTACGGATATTGTAGGGGTTTCACCTTCTTCGTTGACAATGGGTGAAGTATCCAGCGAGGTGGTTTGGAGCCTCTTTTTGCGCATGAAGTCAATACAG
>JAVQWQ010000100.1:0-264 GCA_033578915.1 Chitinophagales bacterium
AGGTAAAAGAATTTATGCAGTAAATGGCTTTAATGAAAGAAATTCAACTTTGTCTTTGGAAGGGCTGCAGAAAGGGCTATATATTTTACAACTTCAGCAAAAAGATAAAATGCTCTTTTATAAATTTATTCTCAGGTAAATGAATATTAAATATCTCATTTCATTTTGCTTAGTGATGACAGCAGTGATGAATCTTGTTGCACAAAGTAAGCCAAAGGATAAATGCTTGTGTTCTGGCCAATATGCAGTAGATACTCTGAAAAA
>JAVQWQ010000100.1:278-8835 GCA_033578915.1 Chitinophagales bacterium
TCGCTATTGCAAAAGAATAATTACATGTTCCAACACAGAAATCAATGAACTTTCAGCTGGCAAAACATTTCAAATTCAGGAGGCGTACTGGACAGACAACCCCAAAAAATCACTTGCGGTTAAAGTGAAATACGGAGGAGGTTGCCGCACGCATACTTTTGAACTAATCAGGCCTAAACAATGCTATCGCGACACTATAAAACTTTTTTTGCGGCACAATACCGGAGGCGATAATTGCAGAGCATTCGTTACTAATGAACTCTTTTTCGATATTGCAACGCTAAAAAGGCATTTAAAATCTAAAATAATTTCATTAAATAACTTTACAGTGTCAAAAAAATTTTAGGCCATGATAAAGGAAATAACGGTTCAGGAATTAAAACAGATGATAGACAACGGCCACGATTTTCAACTCATAGATGTTCGCGAGCCGCATGAATATGAAATATGCAACCTGAATGGTTTGCTTATCCCGATGAACGAAGTCCCGGACCAAACGGATAAGTTTGACCGCCAAAAGACAGTGGTTGTGCATTGTCGCAGCGGAGCACGCAGCGCCCGAGTGATAGAATACCTGCAAAACGCTCACGGATTTACAAATCTCTATAACCTTAAAGGGGGTATTCTTGCATGGGCAGACGAGATAGACCCATCTATTCAAAAATATTAACTACATGGATAAAAAAAGTATTTTTCTGATCGCTTTTAATGTGCTGCTGGTTGCAGCTTTAGGTTACCTCTATTATTTACATTTCTCATCTGCTAAGAAAAACAATTCGTCTAAGAGCAGTAATGCAACTGAACAACCTACAAGGCAACAAGGCTTGATTGCATACGTAGATCTTGATAGCCTGGAAGCAAATTATATCCTCTTTAAAGAAAAGAAAGCTGAACTGGAAAAGCGCCAGAGAAATATAGAAAATACGCTTTCGCAAAAGGCAGCAGCGTTTGAAAAAGAACTTTATGCTTTGCAGGAAAAAGCTCCGATGATGACGCGCAGCGAAACAGAAGAAGCGCAAAAAAAGATGTATCAAAAGCAAATGGAACTGGAGGATATGCGCGAGCGCATGGCAAAACAGTTTCTGGAAGAACAGCAAGCGTTTAACCGCGAATTGCAGTCCCGCCTCGATTCGTTCTTGCTGCAATATAATGCCGATAAGAGGTATTCCTTTATTTTCAGCCATATCAAAGGCGGCCCATTACTCTATTGCGATGAGGCGTACAACATTACTGCTGATGTCATCAAAGGCATGAACGAAGCCCTAAAGGCCTCGGGGAAGAAATAACTTCTTGCCAACAGTTGTCGTCTGCAACATGAAAAAAAAATTTGCTCTCAATGCAGCTATACTTATAGGCTCCAACTTGTTGGTAAAACCGTTCTGGATTTTTGGAATTGATAGAAATGTACAAAACCGTGTTGGCCCCGAAGATTACGGTTTATACTTTGCAGCGTTCAATTACTCATTACTTTTCAGTGTTTTACTTGATGTGGGGCTAACGCAATTTAACAGCAGGGCTGTGTCGCGCTCGCCGGCGCGCCTGCCTTCCTACTTTACCAATCTTATTTTACTTAAATGTGTATTGTCGTTGCTGTACCTCGCAGCAACCTTTCTTCCGGCTATGGCTCGTGGGATGAGCAGAACAGAGTTTAAATTGCTGCTCATGCTTGTTGTAAACCAAATCCTTCTCTCTTTCATACTTTTCTTGCGTTCAAATATGCAAGCATTGCATTGGTTTAAGACAGATAGCATTTTTTCTGTTGCCGATAGGTTGCTTGCCATTATCTTCTGTGCAGTGCTTTTATGGACAAAGGTTTTTCCACTCGATATTTTTTCTTATGTGGGCGCTCAGACATTGGCATTATTTATTACTCTCTCGGCCGCTTTCATGGCGCTAAGGGCAAAAGCATTTTCCCATGCTTTTGTGTGGTGGAATCATGCATTTCGTGCCCGCATATTGCGTTCTACCTTTCCTTTTGCATTGCTGGTGTTTCTCATGACAATTTATTCACGAACGGACTCTGTTTTGCTGAAAATGATGGCACGAGATGGTGGCGATTATCAGGCAGGCGTATATGCCGCAGCATACAGGGTGTTTGATGCAGCCAATCAGATTGGTTACTTGTTCAGCGTGATACTCCTGCCCATGTTTGCTTCTGGATTCAAGAACAGAAATAACAACAAAGAGCTGTTTACATTCGGACTAAACACGATAATTATTTTTTCTGCCCCTGCCGCAGTGTTTTGTTCGCTTTGGCCCCAGGAAATAATAGGAATATTGTACAAGCACCATCAATCTGACTGGGTTGGAGTTTTTGCTCTTACCATGCTTAATCTAATACCGGCAACGGGATTATATGTTACAGGCCCATTTCTTACTGCTAAAGGAGAACTAATTAAACTTTGCACTATCTCTGCTATTGCCGTGCTATTGAATGTTACTATCAATATCATTCTGATTCCAACGATTGGGGCGTTGGCGTGTGCAATTTCAGCTTTGGCTACTCATGTGCTGGTTTTTGTTATTCAATACTACTGGGTAATCAAATTCTGCAGTCAAGTTCCTTCTTACAAGGAAATTTTCAAACTGATTTTATTTATATTTCTGTTGTTTATCGCATTTTATGCAGTGAAACAAATATTCGGGCCGCTGCTTCTTGAAGTTGTAGTATGCAGCGCTTTAGTTTTGTTGTTAACTTTACTACTGGGCTAAGTACCTAAACAAGCATTACACCAATACCTCGCTAAAATGAAAAACAGCGCCATAGCTTAGCGGTTGCCGGCAAAAGAAAATTTGCGCTGTGAAAAGTAGCTGAATACAATCACAATAGCTGTGGTAATGATTTTTGAAACGGTAGGGTAGAAGTGACATACTTCAACGAAAAACTTAATGAAAATATAGTTTAGAAATAAGCTGAACATGACTACGGAAAAGTATCTGAATAACTGTACTCTTCCCCTTAGATAGGAATCGGTAAATACCACTGTACGCATGAGATAGAAACCCAATGGAAATGTAATACTGAAAGCGAGTAGAAATGCACCGATGTGCGGACTTATAGCAATTACGGGGGTATGGATAATTTGTTTTTTTAAAATGAAGTTGTAACTGATGTAATATAAAAAAATATCCAAAAGGGTGTTGCTGCCACCGCATGCGGCATACCGAAAAGTTTGCCTGTCGAATATTTTTGAGAAAAGAGGGTAAAAGAAATCAATAATCTGAGTTATATAGTTGCGCAACACAAGCGCGAAGAAAAAATTATTTCCATTATCGTAGATACTATCTCTTGATTAAGATTGAGTTTCGCTGATTTCTTGTTCAATAGCGAATTAAATTATTAAAGGATTTGTGTTTGCAGCAGCGAGATAATTTTTTGTACATTTTGATGAAATTAATCGGCCTGAATTTGTATATGAGATTGATGGAAAAACGGGTGAGGGATGCGGAGGGCGCGAGCGAAGTGAGCGGCCGCGACCGCGCTGCGCTTCAACCGGCTCAGCGACCGGGCAGCGCGGTCGCGGCGGAAGCGAGAGCGAACCCCGTAGCAGCCTGGCCTCTGCGGCCTCGACCCTGAGCGAAGCGAAGGCCGAGGCCGCAGAGGACACCCCATACATACTCTTAATTACCAATTAGGCTGTTTAATAAGGCAATAATTTGGCTTGTTGTTGATTGGATGTTATATTTGATTACTCTTAATATTTTATGAACAGACGAAAGTTTTTGGGTAGTATTTTTCAATCCTCTGAGGGTGTATCACATTCTGCAGCTTCGCGAGGCAGCACAACAGGAGTAGATCCTTACAACGGGCCTTGGACAAAAAAACAAGTAGCTCATCTGTTGCGCAGGACAATGTTTGGCGCAGCCTATCAGGATATCAATTACTTTTTGGGAAAAACACTGCCGCAGGCTGTTGATGAATTGCTCACACCAGGGCAGCCGCCTGCTCCGCCTTTAAACTATTATGGGCAGGATTCCGGTGCAGCGCTGGGACAAACATGGGTGAACGCTTCTTTTGATGTAAGCTCCAATGTTAACAGGGCGCTTTCGCTTCTGGCTTGGTGCACCAGAAACATGGCCAAACAGGCACGCAGCATAGAAGAGAAAATGGTCTTGTTTTGGCTGAACCATTTTGGCACAAATATTCAAGTATATGTGGATGCCCGTTTTGGATACAAGCACGTAGCTACAATACGGCAGCACTGCCTGGGTAACTTTAAAGACATGGTGAAGGCTATTACCCTCGACCCTGCCATGTTGCGTTTTTTAAACGGAGACAGAAATACCAAGAACAGGCCGGATGAAAACTATGCGCGAGAACTGTTTGAACTGTTTACCATAGGTAAAGATGGAGGGCAGAAATATGAAGAAAGTGATGTGATTGAAGCTGCACGGGTGCTCACCGGCTACCGCATACTAAGCAACAGTGTTACATACACCTTCGATTCCAGTAAACACGACACGGGAAATAAGCAGTTTTCTGCGCTTTTTAATTACCGCACTATTGCCGGAAAAAGCGGCAGCGCCGGCCAGCAAGAACTGGATGAGCTCCTAGACATGATTTTTCAGGTTAACGACACGGCCTTGTTTATCTGCAGAAAACTATACCGCTATTTTGTGTATTATGAAATTGACGCGCAGGTAGAGGCCAACGTGATTGTTCCTATGGCCAACGTTTTCCGTACATCCGGTTACGACATTAAGGCACCTTTGCGACTGCTCTTTAACAGCGAACATTTTTTTGACGATTACAATCTTGGGGCTGTTATCAAGCAACCAATGGATTTGCTCATCGGCTCGCTGCGCGAAACCAATGCCATTATGCCTTCGGGTTCCGATTTTCAGGCCGAGTACTCTATATGGCAGCAGTTTGGACTATATGGAGGAACTGCACTTCAACAACTAGTTCTAGCACCGCCCACTGTGGCCGGATGGCAACCATTTCATCAGGAGCCAAACTATCATCAATTATGGATAAGCACTGTAACACTCCCCTTGCGCAATCAATTCACTGACCTCCTTGTATATGCGGGCTTAAATGTAGGCAATAGTCAACTTGCAGTGGACACAGCACGCTGGCTGGAGCAATATCCTAATCCGGATAATGTAGATAAAGTTATTGACGAAGTTATCGAACATCTACTCACACATCCTTTGTCTTCCAATCATAAAATACTTATTCGGGCGGCTATGTTGGGTGGCCAGTCCAATCCGAATGTGTGGACTCAACTATGGAATGACTATAAAAACAATCCAAACAATCCGAATAAAAAGAAGGCTGTAACCGATAGACTAAAGTCAGTGTTGAAGTATATTACCAGCCTGGATGAATATCAACTAAGCTAAAGTTCGCTATGAAAAGAAGACAATTTATTAAAACATCTGTTCCGGCGGTAACGGTTCCGTTGCTTTTAAACGGGCTTCGCATACGTGCCTTTGCAGAATCGCCACAACTAGAAGCGCTTACCGGGGCTAGGGGAAACAACGACAATGTGCTTGTACTGATTGAGTTGAACGGTGGCAACGATGGCTTGAACACTGTTTTGCCTTTGGACCAGTACTCAACCATGGCATCTCTTCGTAGCAACGTTTTAATTCCGGAAAATAAAGTTCTGCCTGTTAATGGTTATCCCGGCACTGGCCTTCACCCCTCTATGAGCGGTATTCAGCAAATGTTCAACGAGGGTAAGGTGCGCATCGTGCAATCGGTGGGTTATCCCAACCCGGATTTCTCACATTTCCGATCTATGGATATTTGGACCTCTGCTTCCAACTCCAACGAGTATCTGCGCACCGGATGGATGGGCAGATACCTCAACTATGAATATCCTAACTATCCATACGATTATCCCAATAATGTGATGCCCGATCCATTGGCCATCCAAATCGGAGGAATTAATAGTCCGGTGTTCATGGGCCCTTACATGAATATGTCTTATGCCTTACTTCTGGATGAAAATAATCAGGTGCAGAATTACTCTTTCCTTAATACCATTAAAGATAACTATACCGTTCAAAAACCTTTTGCCAAAGAAGTGGCCTATATTCGGCAGGTGAAGAAAAACACGATTGAATTAGGGAATGCTGTAAAAAATGCTTACGATAAACCTGTTACGCAAATTAGCTATCCTGATACCGATTTGGCGAATCAGTTAAAAATAGTGGCACGTCTCATTGCCGGTGGACTAAAAACAAAAATATATTGGGTAAGCCTTTTTGGATTTGATACCCATGCTTCGCAGGTAGAAGATACAGATACTACCAAAGGTATGCATGCCGATCTGTTGCAGATCTTTTCGGATGCTGTCAGCGCTTTTCATAAAGATTTGCAACAATTAGGATTGGCAGATAGGGTGATTAGTATGACTTATTCTGAATTTGGAAGGAGAATTATTTCAAACTTCAGCATGGGGACAGATCACGGGGCTGCTGCTCCTCTTTTCATTTTTGGCAATAAGGTTATACCCGGCATTCTCGGAAATAATCCCACCCTGCCTGCTAACGCAACCGTCAACGACAATCTGCCGATGCAATACGATTTCCGTTCTGTATATGCTTCGATACTGCAAGATTGGCTATGTGTGCCTAAATCCGATATTGACACGGTTATTCTTCTGAAAAATTTCCAAACCTTGCCACTGGTTCAAAATTCGAGTTGCACAGCCGTGTCAATCAGAGAGCTGAACCAGAGCGCTGGCCTGAATTTAATCAGCGCTTACCCCAATCCTTTTACTACACGAACCACTATCCGCTACACTACAGCGGGCAACCACACCTTAGTGGAGATTTACAATCCTATGGGGCAGCAAATCAAAACTTTGGTTGAAAAAGATATGGCTGCAGGAACTTATGAGGTTGACTTTGAGAATGAAGGATTTGCAGAGGGCACCTACTATGTGCGCTTTCAAAACGGAGCAGTGCAACAGGTCAAGCCCCTGGTAATCGCAAAGTAATTTGTTCTGCTACCAGGTGAATTCTGCATACACCGGGAAGTGGTCGCTTAGTTTTGTATTTATTTTGTTGCAACGCAAAAAATTTATTTGCTCGCTTCCAAGAATATAATCTATCCGGAATGGCGAAAACGGGTTTATCACATATGTGCCGCCAAAGCCAAATCCACATTGCGCGAAAGCATCTTTCAGATTTTTTGAGCGAATAATCGTTCTATAGGTATAGCTCACCGGTATATCGTTTAAGTCGCCGCAGACAAGTTGCATACCATTGTATTTACGAATGAATTTAGCAACCTGCTCTGCCTGGTATGAGCGTTTTTGATAGCTGAACTTCATCTTGCGCAATATGCGCTTCATAGGTATCCAGTCTGGTATTCCGCTCTTTTCCATCTTCTGTAGGGTTTGATAATCTTTCTCGTCCAAGTGTAACGACTGCAAATGCATGTTGAAGATTCTAAGCGTATCTTTTTCAACAACTATATCGGTATAAATGCAGTCGTTTGATAAAGAATTGGCAAAATCTACCCTCTTTTGCCCTGTAATAGGAAATTTTGAAAAAGTGGCTACTCCCCAACGCTGATAAATGGGCTTGTTGCAATGAGTTCGATGAAGTGAAACAGATGGGTCAAAATGATAATATGCGTAGCCGAGGCTGTCTTTTAAATAAGAGATATTGTCCATAATCACGCCCTCATCGGTATAAAATTCCTGCAGGCATAAAATATCGGGCTTAAACTCCTTTATGATTTTAAGCATTTTTTGCCGAGTGGCTTTGTTGCCTGTCCAGTTGTACAAATCGAAATTTTTTACGTTCCAACTCATTACACATAGTCGGTAAGTTTCATCGTTTTTTTTCAGATTAAGTGCAAAAACAGCGCTGATGTGAACTGAACAAAGCATCATAGAAATCACGGAGATCACGGCATTTACATGCCTTCTCAGCAACCAAAAGAGGACAAAAAGCAGATTTAAAACCAGCAATGGAGGAAAAAGCAAGCCGGCAAAAGAAAGCTGCCAGATGCTGTTGGGATTAATATACGAAGTAAAAGCAGAAAGAAGCAACGCAACGGCAAAAACCACATTCAGCAACCCAAGAAAACCATTTATCATGAAGATAGCGTTTTTCTCAATGATGAAATCAGCTCATATCATCTTGAGGATTAATTTCTTTTCAAATATAAGCGTCCACGAATGATTATTTGATTTCGTGTATAGATTTGCACCGCTATATATTAAAAAAATGGGTTTTGTCGTTATAGTAGCATTTTGATAACTACAAGTGAAAAAAAACGCTCTGATTCTTTTGCTTGCTATTATCCTGTGCAGTCAATGCAGTAAGATGCCCAACGATGGCTATCCTTTCTATCTTAGAATTAACGAGGTAGGCTTGGTAACCACTTCCGGGCAAGGCGCAAATACACACGGGATAACTGATGTCTGGATTGAAGCAAATAAGACCTATCTCGGAGGCAACCAATACCCTATTGAGCTGCCTATTTTGGAAGAAGGCAATGTGAAGATGGTATTTCAGGCGGGCATCAAGGCAAACGGTTTCTCTAACGCTCGTGTAATTTATCCTTTTTATTCCCCTGATACCATTACTT
>JAVQWQ010000101.1:0-8698 GCA_033578915.1 Chitinophagales bacterium
GAAACAAAGCCCGTCTCCTCATACTTGTGCTTACATTGTTTATTATGCTTTGCCCAACGGCAATGCTCAGCCTTTTGATACTGTATATGGCCGTTCTAGTACCAGCGTGATTGACCCTGTTGCAGACCCTTCGGCATCATCTGTCGCATTCACGGTTTCTGCGGCAGATTGTTGCAGCAAGATAAGTTCTTTCAATACCAAACCGCAGCGCTCCATGTTGCTTACTTATTCCACTTCTCAATGTGAGCGCAGCGTAAACCTACGTTGGACACGATATGAAAATTGGGAAGGAGGCGTGAAAGAATACCGCATTCTGGTAAGTAAAAATCTTGGCCCTTTTGTAGTAGCTGGAGTAAATGATACGGCTGCGCAGGTTTTTTCTTATAGCGACTTTAATGACGGTGATTCATTGTGTTTCAGCATACAAGCAGTAAATTCAAAAGACACTAACATCCGCGCGCATTCCAATTATGTGTGTTTTGTGCCTCAAATAGTGCAATCGCCCGATTATTTACACCCTATTAATGCTACAGTAAATCTTGACAATACAATTGATATTAGCTGGTTGGTAGATCCAAAAGCCGAACTAACGTTATACCAGGTAGAGGTGGGCAACAACGGCTCGCAGTTTAATTTACTGCAACAATATAATGTGCCTTCCCCGCTTGTAACAATTGAAACATATAATGATAGGCAATCGAATCCGCAAAATAGCGCCTTATACTATAGAATCAAGGCAGTAGATAGTTGTAACACTAAATATATATCCCAGGATTCTATTAAAACGATTTATCTTTCAGCGGAGCTTCTCGACTATTACTCTGCAGGTTTACAGTGGAACGATTTTGCTGCGCGTTTTTCTACAATATTATACTGGAATTTGTACAGAAATTTTGGTTCTGGCCCATTGCAGCTTTATCGCACTATCCCTGTTGGAACTAACACATTAGTAGATTCTCTGCATTCTTTATTAAGTGAGAAAGGAACTTTTTGCTACAGGATTGAAGCGGTTTATGAGATAAATATTCCAGGAGTGTATAACGATACGCTAAGTAGTTTTTCTAATGTGTTTTGCCTTGAACACCGTCCGGTGATTTATATACCTAATGCATTTGTCCCGGATGGAGTAAATAGTATTTTTAAGCCTACTATTATTTTTGGCTCTCCGGCAAACTATAGTATGACAATATGGAATCGTTGGGGGGCTAAAATTTTTGAAAGCAACTCACCGGATATTGGCTGGGATGGGACTCATGACGGCCAACCTGCCCAGATGGGCGCTTATGGTTATCTGATCCGTTTCACTGCTTCTGATGGTGTGAAAGTAGAGCGAAAAGGTATGGTGCTTCTTGTTAGATAAACAAAATCTTCTTAGATTGATAAAAGACTTTTTTGCTTTCTTTTCTTAAGGCCCTCGAGATATTGCTACGCTTTTTTTCTCCTTGTTGGTTTGCCATTTATTTGTCATAAACTAAATAAACTACTGCCGATTCTTATCATCGTGCTGCCGCAATGCAGCGCTATGAGGTAGTCGTTGCTCATGCCCATGGATATTTCTTTGAATTGAGTGTTATTTTCAAAATAGCTTACTTTTAGTTCATCAAAGATTTTTTTTAATAGCCTGAACTCCTTTTCTATTTGTATTTTATCGTTTGTGTTGGTAGCCATGCCCATAACACCGCATATTTTTATATTCTTCATGTTGTGAAATTCATCGCTGTTTAATAATTGATGTGCTTCTTCAATAGATAATCCATATTTACTCTCTTCTTTTGCGATGTGGAATTGTAAAAGGCATGGAAGTACACGGCCGAAGCGCATCGCTTGTTTGTTGATTTCGGAGAGCAAGCGCCCGCTATCAACGGAGTGAATCAGGCTTATGAAAGGGACAATATATTTGACTTTATTGGTTTGAAGGTGTCCGATGAAGTGCCATTCTATATCGCCCGGAAGCTCAGGCTTTTTATTACAGAGTTCCTGTACTCTGTTTTCTCCAAATATTCTTTGTCCGGCTTCATATAATTTAATTATTTTATCATTCGGTTGGAGCTTAGAAACAGCAACAAGCCTTGCACCAAAGCGTTCGCATTCTTTTTGAATATCATAAAAAGCTTTTATGTTCACTGTATAGTTCATGCTTCAAAAATATTCGATATTCGTCTTGTTATACTTTTTATCAGCCTGTCGCTGGAGTTCAGAAAAAATCCCGGAGCATATCATTCCATATTCTAAAATGCAAAACATTTTGCTTGATATCCACCTGGCAGATGCTATAGCCTCGCGTGAAGCGATTTCAGAAGATGTTCAAAAAAGGAACACTTTAAGTTTGTATCATTCCATATTTGAAAAACATCAGATAAGCTCCAAACAATTTCAAGAAAGCTTTAATTATTATCTTCTCCATCCTCAACTGCTCGACAGCATGTATGTAAATATTGTCATTGAAATCAGCAAGAAACAAGCTGAAGTAGAATCAAAGTCGTATGCAAGGTAGTCATATTCTCCGCTGGACCGTAGTGGGCGCTTTGGTTGCCGCTTGTTTAATTTTTTTGGTTGCAGAAAAAGAAACTACGAGCAAATTAGATAGCGAGAAGGCTTTTTACGACAATGCCTTACTTTTAATACAACTTCCTGTTAGATACTATCACACAAAAAAATTAAATAGTTCTTTTCCTGAACTGGTTAATTATAAAGATACTTTCAAGCAGTTGGAATGTGGTTTGCAGGTGAAATTTTTACCCTTAGGGCATAGCCCGGATTTATGTCTTCATTATAGGCATATTTACAGTCCTCGCTGTGTTTATCATTATTCTGATACTGTTTACAAGTATGCAGAAGTTGCCTTTCCTAACCCTTGTTTAAGTTCAGATAAAAGCGTTCGTGCTATAGCCGAAGTAATAAACACTATACCAGAGGAAAAAACTTTTTTTCTAAGGCTCTTTTATCAAAATACCAGTTACTGGTATGATGTTAAAAATCTAAGCGATTCTATTAAAGTCAGAGATAATTACTACGGTGCTTCTGATGTATTTCAAATCACTTTAAAGCCTCATGAAAAAACAAAAGTCTTTATACCATATCAAATATCCCTTGATCCTAAGGATGAAACAGACGATGATGCCCAGATACCTGCAAGGCCGGGCAACTATGAATTCTTATTGCTTGCTGCAACGGATACTTTAAGTAATTTATTTAGCGCAAAAACAGATTGGAAAGAGGTGAACCCATTTTTTGAGATGAGACACGACCAAGCATTTCGCCACAAATCCAATATAGCGTACATTGGCCCAAGACATTTTAAATTTACCTTTTTGGAAGAGGCCTTTGATGGAACAAACGATACGGTACTCGGCCATTTATATATTCCGTTTCATAAGACAGAGAAAAAGCTATGCGACACCTGCACCGGTTGGTTTAAAGACATTATCAGTGAAAGCTGGAAACACGAAGATTTTTACACCGGCAGCATTGCTAAGGCTCCAATGATAAAAGCAGAGTACGGTCAGCGCAAAGAAAACGTTCGTGTAACTCCTTACGGAATAGAGCTTCTTATTCCCGGCTCCACTCCAAAACTAAAACAAAAAACCTGGGGCGAATTCAAGATGGGGCAGGTGTTTAAATACGGCCATATTACTATTCGCGCCAAGCTAGCACCTATGATTGGAAGAGGGGGAAGGCCAAATGGCATCATACACAACATTTGGTTATATCAATTAACCCCCGATCCGATAGACACAACAAATCCATATCATTACTTGCGCGACCCGCAGTGGAATACTCAACTATATGAAATTGATTTTGAAGTGTGGAGCTCAACACGTTTATGGCAAGCCTGGGACAGGATGTGTAATATAAACTATGCAGTGGTAGATTATATGCGAAACCCAAATGTGCTTCTCAAGCCGGGCGAGGAGAGATGGACAGGAAAATATGCCATAGATCGTTTTCCTGAACGTTCTGCTAATATTTTGGGCGAAGATCTTCCTCCTTCATGGTTTGAGCGATTTCACACCTTTGAGGTGCGATGGGAACCACAGCAAATTCGAATGTGGGTTGACGGAAAAGAAACTGCACATTTTACTCCAGAATATTGTGCTATTCCGGATAAACACATGTTTTTATGGATAGGAAGCCCGATCTATCAAGACGGTACGTATTACGCACAGCCATATATCCCGTTTACCGAAACGGATAAAAAAACAATTGTGAGCTACATAAAAATTGAATGAATGACTAACATTTATTGTATTGTTAAAATGTCTCTGGCAGTCTTTTTACCTTGCACATAGTATTTCCACAACACGCTTTTTTTATACATCGTGAAGGGAAGTTTATTTGGCAGGCGTATTCCTTTTCTCTTTTTTACAAGCGCGAATACAGAAGCATAAAATGCGAAATGGGCTTTGATGACGGCCCAAACCGGCGCTATACTCTTCTCTTTAAAAAACATGTAAATAGCAGCAAGGCCATCTAAAATCAGTCGTTGAGGTAATATCAAAATGAGCCAGGTGGCAGGCAAATTTTTAGTGAGCACAAATAAGTTATTTCTAAAATTCAAGAAAACCTTTTGTGGATTTTGATAATTTAAAGTTCCTCCGCCTATATGATATACTCTTGACTGTGGGCAGCTCCAAACTTCATAGCCTGAACGCAATATTCGCCAGCAGAAATCAATTTCTTCCTGATGAGCAAAAAAATCGCCATCGAATCCACCCAGCCGGTGAAATACAGTTGCATCCACGATAAAACAGGCCCCACTTGCCCAGAACACAGGCTGCTGTTCGTTGTATTGTCCATCATCTTTTTCTATATGGTCAAAAACTCTACCTAAGCAAAACGGATATCCTAAAATATCCATGTGCCCTCCTGCTGCCCCCGCATATTCAAAATAATCTCTTCGGTTAAAGTCGAGAATTTTTGGTTGTGCGGCTGCAATTTTTTCATCGCTTTTTACTATGTTAATCAAGGGTTGAAGCCAATCTTTAGTTACTTCTACATCTGAGTTTAGCAGTACATAATAATCAGCTTTTATTTGCCTAAGCGCCTGATTGTAGCCCTCAGCATAGCCGTAATTTTTATCAAATTTAATGATTGTTATTTCAGGAAAATTTTCTTGTAAAAAACTTACAGAATCATCTGTAGAAGCATTGTCGGCTACATATATTTTTGTCCAATAATCAACGGTGTATTTAACTACAGAAGGAAGAAAGCGCTCCAGATATTTTCTTCCGTTATAATTAAGGATTACAACTGCTGCTATCGGATGCTCCATGTTATGCGTTGCGGGTAGCTACAATCACTATTTGTGCTCCGAAGTATTTTTTCAAAGGCCAAAACAGCTCTAAAAAAGGTTGAAAAAAGTAAATTATCTTGGCCGGTATCGTAGGAAAGAAAAAAGGAACAAAACCAATAACAGTTAGCGATTCTACTTTGAGGCCCTTTTCTCTGCACCAACGTTTAAGAGTTGCTTGAGAAAATGAACGCTCCTCGTGTTCAATGTGGTATCGAGATGTTTTTTCGATGATTTTAAGGATGGGATTGTTTCCATTCGGCTCAATAATGATGAGTTTTTTGGCTATTCTGGCTGCATTTTCTATTGCCAAAGGTGGATCTGTGAGATGGTGCAACACACCTCTGATAACACCTACATCAAACTCTTCCTGTGGCAAAGAATTCGCATCGAGTAAGTTGGCTACCCGAAAATCAATTCCCGAATGTTTTTGTCTGGCTAATTCAATTGCCTGATGAGCAGGATCGAATCCGCTTATTTTTAAGTCCAGGCGAGCCTGAGCAATCTCGGCAGTATAAGTCCCATCACCGCAACCTATATCAATCAGCGTTTTGGCATCACCAATGAGCTTAAGCGTTTCTTGTGTTTGCCTCAGGTTTGCTACATAAGAAGAATAGGGAGCATTTTGAGTATAGCGATACCCTTTATTCTCCAGCACATCTTTGTTGAAAACGCTTACGTTCTTCTTTTCCAGTACCAAAGGCTTATCTTTCATAATACGAAGATATAAATTATTGCGCCTCTTTGCTTTTATGGTTTCCAAACGTTTGTTTGGTAAATAATCTGATTTTATATTTTTGACTAAAACATAATCAACGCATGCCTAAGCAAAAAGTGGATGAACAATACATTATTATACAATCGCTGATTCTTTTCAGACAGAGAAGCTACCACAATACCAGCATGAGCGACATAGCAGAGGCTTGTGGTATCCTAAAGGGCAGCCTATATCACTATTTTAAAAGCAAGGAGGAACTGATGGAAAAGGTAATACGCTATGTGCATAAATATTTCAAAGATGAGGTGTTTTCTAAAGCATACGAGAAGGGCTTAACCGCGGAGGAGCGTTTTAAAAATATGATTAAAGCCGCAGAGAAAATTTTCTACGATAATAAAACAGGAAAATTATACGGCAACATGGGCGTAGAAAGCGCCTTGGTAATACCTGAATTCAATCCGATTATCAGAGAATTTTTTCAGGATTTCTTTAATGCCGTTAAGCACATATACAGCGAAAAATATCCTGAAGAAATTGCTATTGAACTAGCGGAGCGCAGTGTGGCCGAGGTTGAGGGAAGCATAATGATGTCGAGAATTTTTAACGACAACAGCTACATCAAAAATACTCACAAACGACTTTTGCTCAGGCTAGGTAAAAATAAACCTGTATCAAAGCAGCCCGCAAAATACATCACATCATAGTCTCACAAACTTAATATAAACGCTATTGTATCAATTTCGTCGGCATAGTCGTTCAATGAGGGCTTCTGTGCTCCCCCCAAGGGTATAAAACCGTTTGTGTTACCCACAACACATTGTATTTGGCTTTTTAAGGCGGACAATTTATTTATCAAATCCTTGCGATTTTCATAGAATTCATAATATACAGTAGCCACGGGTGAATGAAGCTTTTCGCTTTCCTGCAACATGACAAATTCATTAGCTATATGCGGTGTTTGATTAATCAGTAATATCGCCCTGTTATAATCGTAGTTATTCATATAAGCTGTGTTTTGATGTATCCAGGCATACTTTGAAAAGGCTGGCAGAAGTTTTTCAACTTCGAAATTTTTAGGCAGAAATATCTTGCCAACATTTCTGCATCCTAATCCGAAATACAGAAAAATATCATCTGCAAGCGCCCTGAGTTCGTCTTCGCTTTCCGTACCCTCCAAAACAGCCACACTGGTGCGATTACCTCTTAAGATATTTGGATACTTTCCAAAATAATATTCAAAATAGCGGTTTGCGCTTGTGCTGCCGCTTGCTATAACAGCATCGAAATGTTGCAGTCGTTCTGTAATCGCAAACTGAGCAGCGTATTCTCTGTCTCTTTTTATGATTTCTTCGACTAAAAAGCGCATAAGCACCGTATCTTTTGAGCTTAATTTTAATTGTACTGGAATACCTAACACATAACAACATAAAAAATCATGAAAGCCCGCAAAGGGTATATTTCCGGCACAAATTATCCCGATGCGTTTCTTTAAACTAAAGTCGTCCTCTATGTGATACGGCTTAAGCCATTGAAGTAATTTCTCTTCACTCAGATAATTATCACATAAGTTTTCGAAGCTGAATCTGCAAAATTGCGGTTCAAAAAAACCATTGTGGGCAAAGGCATTTGAGAATATCAAATTAAGCTCTTCTTTGTTTCGCCACTCTTCTGCAACTTCAGACAATAAGGATATTCTCTTTGGGATACTCATCGCGACCAAAAGTAAGACTTACAGGCAGAATCAACCCGAATATGCTACAAGAAATTGTTTTACTAAAGTGTGAAATGGAATTGAAGTGCGCCCTGAGGTTGAATTTACTACAGTGCATGGTATGGATTTATTTTTTATTTCTATATAAAATGTAGTTTTTCCGGGTATTGGTTTTTCAACTTCATCTACAAGGATACCTTTTTCTTTGAGGTATTTTATAAAAGCCCGATAGGTGCTATTCGGTGCTGCATATCCGGGCAGCAGAATGTGTTTAATCTGCTTATTTTTATTTATAATATCCAGAATATTATGATAACGTACTATTTGAATATCTGTGTCTGACGAACTGCGCCCTTTGCGCTTGATTTGATAACCTAAATTTTGTATTCCCGTTTTCAGCGCAAGCATAATGTTGTATCGTTCTTCTACAAAGCGCTCATCCATTTTCGGATAATCATGGAGTTGTATTCCGGAGATATGCGATAATATTTTCCAGAAGCGATTTTGTTTATTGGGATAGTAAAAAGGGTAATGCCATCGGCTGGAGTGAGGGGGGAAACTTCCCAGAATTAATACCTCCATATCGGGCACATCTTTGTACCAGCGGGGGTGTGTTTCTACGACCCAGTCGTTATTATTCATTTTGTCTTGATAAATATTTTTCCGTTCAGGGATTGCTATCAAGCGGAAGTTTATGCAAAGATTTTATTTCAGATTTTCTTTTAAAATACATACCAATAGATACTCCTATTATTATATCCAGTTGGTGATACCTGCCAGTTGGATTTTCTCCTAAAATAATAAATTCAGGTTCGATAATTCTTGAATCTTCTCCGGGTATAGTTTCTTTAATATTGTTATAGCGATAGCCTAATCCTATGTAAAAATCACCAGTTACACCATTCACTCCCGAGCTAAAAAATTTAAATCCTCCTTTTAAACAGGCACCCGCAGTATGCCTGTGTCGTAACACAGGCGT
>JAVQWQ010000102.1:0-8517 GCA_033578915.1 Chitinophagales bacterium
CAATCCGGTTGTTATAACGTTACGCTGCGAGCAACTAATGCTCAGGGATGTGTTACCAGCGTTACTAAGCCAAATTATGTCTGTATTCAATCATTTTCGGCTGTGATTGATGCAGATTCTACTGCCGGTTGTGCCCCACTTACACTAAGATTTAGAAATGCTACCGTTGTAGGCTCACCAATAGTAAGTTGTCAATGGAGCATGGATGGTTCTACAATCTTCTCTACACAATGTAATGCACCTGTTCAATATACTTTTCAAAACCCCGGTACATACAATATTTGGCTGCGTGTTCAAACCGCTGATGGCTGTTTTGACACAGCGCGAGCGACTATAACAGTAAGCCCGAAGCCTGTGGCTGATTTTGTTGCTACTCCTCGTCAGGCTTGCCTTAAAGTTCCGATAGATTTTACTTGTTTATGTTCAGGAGGAACTTCCTATTTTTGGGACTTCGGCCCAGGAACAAGCACTCAGCAGAATCCTTCTCATTTATACGAAGAAATAGGGCCTCATACCGTTACGCTTACTGTTAGAAACGGTAGATGCGCTACAACCGTTACCAAGGTTGATTATATCGAATCATTAGTTCCCAGAGCAGAATTTGATTTTTTGACATCATGCACCAATCCTTTAAAGGTTGATTTTCGTTCTCAGTCGCAGGGTGCAGATTCACTGTGGTGGCGTTTTCATACTAATCTTCCTACGACACCACGCGATACAGCAACCAGGATTTCTTATACATATCCTGCAGTCGGAAATTATAATGTTACTTTATATGTATATAATATAACAACAGGCTGTATTGATTCTATTACCAAGCCGGTCAATTTACTGTCTCCAAACAAATCATTTGGAGTGAACAAGCAAAACGCGTGCGTGGGTGAGCCGCTATCCTTTAGAGATTCGACTAATTTTGGCACTACATGGATATGGTATTTCGGGGATGGCGATTCCAGCATACAAAGAAATCCCGTAAAGAGGTACAATGCACCAGGTAAATATACGGTTAAGCTTATTATTAACAGGGGTTTGCCTTGCCAGGATTCGATAATACGAATTAATTACATCACTATACATAAACCTAAGGCAGACTATGTTGTAGATAAAACAAGCGGTTGTGAGCCACTAACTGTTAATTTTAGAAGTACCAGTATTGCTAACACAGCGCCAATAGTTAACTATAATTGGGGATTTACAAATAATTATGCAGGGTTTGGCGGAAGTGTTAATTCTAAGGGAGACACTTCATGGACATTTAGCGGAGGCAACCCGGCCTATAATGTCAGGCTTATTGTAACTGATTCGGTAGGATGCAAGGATACGGTTATTAAAAATGCAATTATAAGGCCTACAGTAATAGTGCCTCGAATACAAGCAATAGATCCCAAAACCGGTAATCCTTTATCGGGTTGCCCGTGTGCAGGCGAACAAATTGAGTTCAGGAATTTAACGCAAAGTCCTGCTAACTTTACTTACTTATGGGATTTTGGAGACGGAAACACCCGTAGCTTACCAACTAATTCAACTGTGTATCATACCTACGCGCAAAACGGAACCTATAATGTTATCTTGACGGCAATATCTAAAACAGATACCTGCAGAAAATCTATATCTATACCTGTTTGCATACAAGGCTTAGGTTTGGATTTTTCAAACACGTCAATAACTGTACCGTGTCCGCCCTTTGCTGCTCAATTTATCAATACCACCCAGGATACTGCAGGGGTAACCTTTACGTGGTATTTTGGGGATAATTCAGTGCCTTCTAATGAATTCAGTCCTATTCATCCTTATTACTTCCCTGGCGATTACGATGTATCCTTAGTAGGCCAAAAAGGAATTTGCAGAGATTCAATTGTTAAACCTAAATTGATCAGAATACTTGGCCCGCGTTTAGAAAATGTTCAATTTACTCCTCCTTATGGGTGCAGGCCTTTGACTGTATTTTTCTCCGGAAAAATATACGAAACAAAAAGTGCCTTTATACAATGGCGCGTTGGCGCTGTGCAGAGTATTCCCATCGTGTATGGAGATACAGTGTATTTCACTGGAACACACGTTTATTCAGATCCTCAATATGATACTGGTTATATCAGGCCGGTTCTATTGCTAGAAGATAACAAGGGCTGCAAAGTATCCTATCCGCTTACGGAATCAGTGTATGTAGATGAATATCCATATCCTAATCTTCGCGATACCTCTGTTTGTATTGGAGCTACCGTTGAATTCAACTTGCCGGATGGCGACTTTTTTAAATGGGAACCCTCAGACTATCTGGATTGTGATACTTGTAAATTTGTTGTTTCTAATGCTCCGGATACCATAAGTTATGTAGTGACCGCATCAACTATCTGGGGATGCGTAGCTAAGGACACGGTTAATTTATATGTAGAAGATCTCCCCAAACTTGACGTAAAACCTGATGGATTTTTCCGTTTATGCAGAGGAGAAACAGCTGTAATTTGCGCGGGAAATGTTGATAATGCCCTGTGGTCTCCTCCTGTAAATATAAGTTCGCCAACGGCGATATGTCCGACAGTTTATGCAGTGGACACAGTAACCTGGGTTGTTTATAGCGAAAATCGTTTAGGAAACCGCCCTGGTTGTTATGTCTATGATACAGTTTCCCTTTTTGTGATAGACACAGTTAAGGTAGATTTTATACAAGATACTTCCGTATGCCAGGGTGAATCTATTAAACTCGATATTACAGTTCAGGAAGCATCTTACAACGACACTGCATTTTTCTGGTATCCCGCTGCATATCTAGATAATCCTAATCAGGAAGATCCTATTGCCACTCCTCCATATTCTATGAATTTTAAAGTAATTATTAAGAGCCCGCTTTGTGTCCCCGATACGCACACTTTCTTTGTAAGGGTAGATCCTCTCCCAGAAGTTGAGCTTTACAGAGATACGATTATTGCAGTAGGTACAGATGTTGAACTAAGCGCCATATCACTCACTGCAACTCAATACAGTTGGTTTAGTATTGATTCATTGACATGTAAGGATTGTCCTTCCCCCACACTAACAGCAAATCAGTCGCAATGGATCAGGGTAACAGTGACCAATGAATTTGGCTGTAAATCCACAGATTCAGCTCAGATTAGAGTACTCCCCTGCGATCCTGACTTTATTTTTGTTCCTACCGTATTCACGCCTAACGGTGATGGATTGAATGATAAACTTTTTGTTCGCGGGAAATCGCTAAAAAAACTCACCACTTTTGTTGTCTCAAACAGGTGGGGCAATGTTGTTTTTGAAACAGATAACATTAAAGAAGGATGGGATGGCACATTTAGAGGTCAACTATGCTCGTCTGACGTTTATGTTTGGTATGTAAAGGGAATTTGCACAAACGATCAGGAGGTATTTAAAAAAGGTACCATTACACTTCTCCGCTGAAAAATCCTTTTCATATTTGAAACATTTGAAAAAAAAATAAGTATATTTGAAATACATATTCAGTAAAATAAACCTATAAAAAAAGGACTGCCTATCGCTTAGAGCTCTACATTTTGTTCACCATTAAAACAAAATTGTATGAAAGCTCACCTGTTAAGCGATAGTGAACTTCTAGGTAATTTTCTAAATGGAGATAACGCTGCTTTAGAAGTTTTGATTAAGCGCCATCAGCAAAAAGTTTTTACTGCTGTTTATGTAATGGTCCGTGATCGCTATCTTGCAGAAGACTTATTTCAGGAAATCATAATTAAAGCCATACAAAAACTGCGCACCCGAGAGTACAACGAAGAGGGAAAATTTCTTTCCTGGCTTCTTCGCATTGCTCACAACCATTGTATAGATTATTTCAGAAGAGTAAGGAATGCTCCGGGACTAAAAGTTACCACTTCTACAGGAGAGGATATCTTCAAATTTATTGGAGTTGAAGATACTCCGGTTGAAAAACACAAAGAAATTGAATCTAAAGAAAACAGATTAAAACGCCTTATAGATAAATTGCCTGCAGATCAGCGGGAAGTGGTGATATTGCGCCACTATTATGATTACAGTTTTAAAGAAATTGCTGCACATACCAACGTTAGCATCAATACTGCACTAGGCAGAATGCGCTATGCGCTCATTAACCTCCGAAAAATGATTGAGCGCGAGAAGGTTGATATTTTATTTTGATGAAACAAGATATTTGGTCCTATATGCGTGTAAGTTATTAAACTTACAGCTCGCAAAGTACTATCATGTTTCAAAAGCAGATATATAATTGGGCAGGCAACGTTTCTGTTTGTGTTTCTAAGGTAGTATTTCCCAAGACTGAGAACGAGCTTCAGAAAATTGTAGCAGAGTTCGGCAAAGTTAGAGTATGCGGTAGCTTACATTCATGGAATGATCATTTTAGCAATGAAGGTATATTGATAAGTCTCGAGCACTATAATAAAGTTATCAAGATTGATAAGTTAAATAAAAAAGTAGTTGTTCAGAGCGGTATTAAGCTTTGGCAACTCAATAAAATTTTAGATCAAAATGGCTTGGCATTGCCAAATCTCGGTTCAATAGACCAGCAAAGTATTGCGGGCGTAATTAGCACTGCTACTCACGGCACGGGTATTAAATTTGGAACTCTCGCATCATTTATAGATTGCTATTCTTTGATTCTCGCTGATGGGTCTAAAGTAAATATTGATAAAACCTCAACACTCTTTCATGCGGCTTTGGTAAGCTTAGGCGCTATGGGAGTTATCTCCGAAGTAACAATTTCCGTTACAGATGCGTTTAATCTTCACGAAAAGGTTTATGCGTTGCCATTTTCTGAAATCATTGAAAAATTTGATGAATTCATAAATACAAACGACCATTGCAAAATTTGGTGGTTACCTCCTTGTAATAAAGGGGTAGTCTATCTCTGTAATAGGGTGCAGAAACCTGTTCAAAGGTCTGTATTAAAACAATTTTATAAAGACACTGTATTGTCAGTATGGGCTTACAGGATGATGGTTTTTGTGGGTAATATGAGGCCATCTCTAAGGCCCTCAATAAATCTTCTCCTCACGGCTCAGTTTGATAAGCAAAGCCATCGCATTGATAAAAGCTATAGAGTTTTTCGTGTTCCCACACCTCCAAAGCATAGAGAAACTGAGTGGGCTTTTGAGCTTGCGAAAGCAAAGCAAGTGTTGCAGGAGTACTATACCTTGATTAGGGAAAGTAAGTTTACTTTCAACTTTATACAAGAAATACGGGTTAGCAGTAAAGATGATTTCTGGATAAGCCCCACCTATGGAAGAAATACATTATGGATTGGCACATATAATCACTTCGATAAACAATGGAATTCAATATTAAATTTTTTTGAGCAGTTTGCCATCAAGTATAATGCCCGACCTCACTGGGGTAAGGAATTTAATGTTGGTAATTCTTATCTAAAAAAGCAGTATGAAAAATTTGATGATTTTGTTGGTTTAATGCATAGTCTCGATCCTAAGGGAAAATTTGCAAATCCACTTTTAAGTCGCATTTTTCGATGACTAGCGCTGTAGTTCGTTAATTTTTTCGATTGCGCGCTCCTGAAATATTCCTGTCGAAGAACTTAGCTCAAATAAAAGTAATAATGCTTCATCTTTTTTTCCTTTTCGAAGAAGAATCTGCGACTTATACCATTTAGACCCATCGGTGTGTTTCTTCCCTTTTTCAATTAATTTTTCAAAGTTTTTGAGCGCTTTGTTATTGTCGCCATTAATATAGAGGCTGATGCCACCGTAGTAAATGGCATCTAAATTTTCCGGTTCTCTTTCGGCGATCTTGTTGAATTGTTTAGCTGCTGCTTTATAGTTTTTCTTCTTGAAGTTTTCCATCGCAGATTCCATATTTAATGGTAACACTTCTTCGCCATCTTCAAATTTATCGCTCGTTTTCGAAACATCTTTATCGGAAATAGTAGTTGACTGCACAGACAAATTTTTTGGGTCAGTGATTGCATATTTTTGGTCAGTGATTGCATATTCATTTTTTGATAAAGCTTTAGGTTCTTCTTTTATGGATTGTGCAGGAGTTGCATTTTTAATTTCACCGCTAAGGGCATCTTTATTGCCTGTTGGTGTTGTGCTAACTTTTGCAGCAGGAGATATTTCAAAATTTGTTTCTGTTTTTGCTCGGGTTTCTGCTGAAGGTGCGTTGGGATAAGCTGGCTCCTGAAGGCCTTGAGGAATATTACTGTTTATAGTAATATTTGTAGAATCAGCTAATGAACTTTTTTCAGCAAGTGCTTCTATCTCTTTTCCATTTTGCAGAGTAGTACTGTCTGCGTTTAAAATGTTTTGACCATTTTCGTTAGGAGTTACTGTTACAGAAGACTGCTCACGTTCTAATGCCAGGTCAGACTTTTTATCAAAGTAACGTGTGATAAAGAATGTAAGCGCAATAAAAATTCCGGCAATTACAGCAGCAACAGCATAACGAAATATGTACAAAACAGAAAATGAAGCGATTTTTTTCTTTGCCCCGCTTCTGACAATTACCCTTTGTTTTAAGTCGTTAATGTTTTCTTTAAGAGAATGTTGTACTTCTTTTTGTCTGTATCCTTCAAGCGCTTCTTGTGCGAATGGGTCTTCGGCAAGCAGTTTTTCAAATTTTACTACATTTTCTGATGATAGTTCGCCCCTGAGGTAGGCAAGCATGGCCTCTTCAGTAATAACTCCATTTTCAGTAAGAGGAATGTTACTCTTCCTTTTGCCGCTCATTTTTATTCATTATATAGTTTTTCAGGTTTCGCTTTCCATTTTGTATGTGGCTTTTTACTTCATTTAGCGTAAATCCAGTTATTTCAGAAATTTTCTGGTATGAGTTGCCTTGTAAATAGAATAACTCAATACATCTTCTTTGTTCTTCTTTTAACTCATTTATCCCCTCGTGCAGATGTTCCAGCAACCACTCTTTTTCGTTTACTTCATTTAGATGCGAAAAAGCATCATTTTCCATATCACGTTGTACATTCAGTAAGTTGGATTGCTGGAGTTCTATTTTTTTTCTGATTGTCTGGGATTCATTTCTGAATTCCATCATACAATAATTTTTTACTACTGTGTGTAGCCAAGGTTTAAAATTTTTTACGTGATGTCTTTTCAGATCTTTAATCAGCTTCTCAAATATGTCCATCACAGCATCCTTTGACTTCTCTTCGTCTTTCAGATATTTTAAGCACACTCCGTAAACTAAATGAACATATCGCTGATATAACTCCCCGATATAGGCAGCATCGTGGGAATTTTGATACCTGTGTATTAAATCCTCATCCGGAAGTTGATGATATGGATTTTTTTCCCTCACTTAGTTTCGCTTTTCTTCATTATTTTTTTTATTAAGGGCATTCAGGGCTTCATTTGCAGCGTAGATTATAGTTTCGTAGTCAGAAGCTGTTGATGAAGAGCTATCGCTGACCACTTGTTTCTTTTTTTCTTCAAACTGTTTTACAATTCTTCTCAAGGCTCCCTTTCCGGCAGATAGCAATAAACGGGTATCACCAACCAACGAATGATTTTTTAGTGTTTCAATACCACCAAGAACAATATTTTTATCCATGTTTCCCAAATAGTTGGCGTAGTGGTACATCAAAATATACTTTGCGTATCCTTTGGTAGATGAAAATTTCTTTGTAAAGAATTCATTGTATTTTGACGAATTACTGTTTGCATACACAGAAAAAACCGCATCGTTTATTTCAAGATTATTTTCGTTTTCAAACCTTTTGCACAACTCCATTGCCAGGCTTGTATCAAGGGAATTTATAGCTTTTAGCGCTTCTGCTGTGGCAGCATATGAACTATCGTTCAGGCATTGAATAAAGAATGCTTTCAGAGACGGATCTTTGACTCGCGAAATTTTTTGAATGGCAGCTGTTCGCACTGAGGCATTTCGATCATGTAGAGCCATGTTTTTGAGTTTATCAACTAAATAAGATGAATCTGCGCCACTGAAATAGCAGCTTTCAACTGCAAATTTTCTAAAGAAGTAGAATGTATCGTTCAAGGCATTAAGGAGCACATCGCGGGCTTCGGGACTATCTTTTTGTACCTCTTTTAATCTTTGCAGTGCCTCCAGCTTGGCAGTGAAATTCGGATGATGTTTATATTGAAATATATATTCCTGTAATGATTTGGCATCTTTTCTGGAGCATAACAATATTCTTTCTACATCCGCATCAACAAGCACAGGCCTTCCCCGAAATGGAATTTTAAAAGTGTCGCTCTTTTTCTCGAAGCTGAAGTCGTAGAACAATGTGCGCGAAGAATCCCAAATACCCACTGTTAAGGGCAATTTGAATATATATCCATTCTTGGTGTTTTGTTCTTGCTCGGCTACAACCTTGACTGTATCATCTTGATAAATGTAATGGTAAGTGATGTTGGGGTGCCCGCTATTCATGAACCATTGGTTGAAAAACCAGTTCAAGTCACGACCTGTGACTTCTTCAAAGGCTAATCGCAAGTGATGAATTTCAACAGCGCGAAAAGCATTTGTTTTAAGATAATATTCCAGGGATTTAAAAAAAGCATCGTCTCCTAC
>JAVQWQ010000103.1:0-8507 GCA_033578915.1 Chitinophagales bacterium
AGTTCGCAGGGACACCCCCTAACAAACTTAATTTAATGTAAATTTTTTGCTCAACTTTCTACTCGAAATCATCAGTTCAGTTCAGTACACAATCGCACATCCGTCCGGTGAAAATTTAATGGTGCAGATGTTTTTCGCTTCGGGTAATACTTTACTTTTGCGCATTGTGTCGGGAAAAGTGAATATATTCATCTGGATTTTAGTTTTATGCGGCTGGGGCTTGCACGCGCAGCAGTGGACACTTGAGCGATGTATAGACCATGCGCTGAAAAACAACATCAACGTAAAGCAAGCCGGCCTGCAAAAACAGGTGATGCAAAAGCAACTTACACAAAGCTATCTCAACACTTTTTTACCAAATATTGATGCAAATGCTAATTATACTTTTAGTGTGGGTAATTCGGTGAACCAGTTTAATTTTTCCATCATAGAAGGGAGGCTGCAAACGCTTACCGGAAATATTCAGGCTTCGATGCCCATATTTACCGGACTTCAACAAATATACGGCATTCAACGCAGCAAACAGGAGATGCTGGCCGCATCTTTTGACGAGGCTGATGTAAAAAACAACATTATCATGGCCGTACTCACCGGCTTCCTTAATGTAATTATGGCAGGTGAGATGGTTAAAATTGCAGAAAAACAGCTCAAATTGGTTGGTGAACAGCTTGAAATAACTGAGAAAAGAGTGCGCAACGGTTTGCTCCCCGAAGCAGCCATACTGGAAGCCAAAGCACAAAAAGCGAGGAGCGAAGTAGAACTGGTGAACGCCAAAACGCAATACGACATGACCGTTGTGAACATGAAAAACTTGCTGATGATAAACGATGAAAGCGGTTTTGATGTAGTTGTACCTGAGGTTTCTCCTGAAAAATATTATTCAGATACGACAGCATCGCAATCTGCTCTGATAAAAAATACTTTGGCCATTCATCCCGCGGTTAAGGCAGCGGAGGCGAGAGCCAAAAGCGCACTCTATACGCTTAAGATGTCAAGAAGCGCATTTAGTCCTTCTATTGCGGTCTTTGCAAGTTTAGGAAGTAACTTCTCGGACCAGAATAAAAGGCCAACCCGTTACGATACCACTTATGTAGGTGGTATCTTTCCTCAACCTGTGCCAAAAGACTTTCGTTTAGTGCCCTTTGGCGAACAACTTAACCAAACGTTGCGAAAAATGGCAGGCATTACGTTTTCTTTGCCTATTATCAGCAAAGGGCAGCGCATAATTAATGAACAGATTTCGCGTGTCCAGTTACAAGCGCGGCAGCTTGAAATTGAAAACAGAAAAAATCAAGTGCGTCAACAAGTGATAGAAATGCATGCCAATACACGCGCAGCTTACGAATCTTATCTGGCAAGCATAGCCAGTGCCGAGGCGGCCCGACAAGCCTTTGCTGCCATACAAAGCAGATTTGAAAACGGACTAGCACCGGCCCTGGAGCTAGAAAGGGCGCGCGCCAACATGCTTATTGCAGAATCGCAGCTCGCTCAGGCAAAATACACTTTTATATTCAGACAGAAAATGCTTGACGCTTTACAAGGAAGAAAAATTTCGCTCGAATAAACCATCCTTTCAAAACTCATGAATCAAAATAAAACGCTGAAGAGACTCGCAATAGCGGTAGTATTTTTAATTTTTCTGGCAGTTTTTGCTAAAAGAATGGGATGGGTTGGCGGCAAAGCCGGAATAAAAGTTGCTGTCGAAAAGGTGAGCAGAAGAAATATTGTTGAAACAGTTACGGCCAGCGGCAAACTTGCTCCACAAACCGAAGTAAAGGTAAGCTCAGAAGTGAGCGGAGAGATAACACAACTTTTGGTAAAAGAGGGAGACTCTGTACAAAAAGGCGATCTTCTTGCCGTAATCAATCCTTCTATATACGAATCGCTGGTAGCACAATCTGAAGCAACGCTCAATCAGGCAAAGGCAAATCTTAGTAGCGCCCGGGCAAACTTTATTCAGGCGCAGGCACAGTTTAAACAGGCACAGGTAAACTTTAACCGCAACAATATATTGCACGCACAAAAAGTGATTTCTGATGCAGAATTTGAAAATTTTAAACTACAATTGGAACAAGCAGAAGCCGCTTATAAAACTGCTCAAGAGCAGGTTAATGCAGCTACCTTTAATGTTGCAAGCGTTGAAGCTCAGGTTAAACAATCAAAAGAAAACCTGTTGCGCACAAAAATATATGCTCCTATAAGCGGTATCATTACCTCGCTGAATGTAAAACAGGGTGAGCGTGTGGTCGGCACCGCACAAATGACCGGCACAGAAATGATGCGCATATCTGATTTAGATAATATGCTGATGTATGTTGATGTAAATGAAAACGATGTGTTACGGGTACATGTGGGCGACACTGCAGACGTTGAAGTGGACGCTTACCCGGGAGAAAAATTTAAGGCTGTTGTCGCTCATATTGCCTATAGCTCTTCTGCGAGCTCTCTACTTTCTTCGCAGGCCACGAACTTTACTGTAAAACTTCAGATACTAAGAGATTCTTATGTTGATTTGTTGAACAGAGAAAGAGGACTACGTTATCCTTTTAGGCCCGGCATGAGTGCAACGGCAGACATAAAAACCAACTTCAGGGAGAATGTTCTGGCCGTTCCGATTCAGGCAGTAACCATAAGGGAAGATGAGGAATCTAAATTGAAAAGGTATAGCGAAGCAGAGCAAAAAGGAGACGAAAACCTTCAAAAGAAAAGAAAAATAAAAGAAATCGTCTTTGTTACAGACGGAAAAAAGGTGGCTGCCGTACCTGTAAAAACGGGCATTCAGGATGCAGCGTATATCGAAATCACAGATGGATTGAAAGAGGGCATTGCAGTAGTTAAAGCTCCTTTCAGAGCTATTAATAAGGAGCTGAGCGATGGCGACCCTATACAAATAGTTTCAGAAAAAGAATTATTTTCTAATTCCGGAGATTAATAATAAAGTCTTATACAAGTAAACGGCTGTGCTATTTTTGGCCGGCAAAATTTTTTTGTACATGAAAAGAAAGAATAACCTTGACGATCCCTACCCGGAATATGAACAACTTTCCTTGACTGAAATAGATAAACCCATCCTCCAATGGTGGAAAGAGAACAGAATTTTTGAGCGAAGTGTAGAAGAGCGCCCTGAGAATAAGCCATTTGTGTTTTACGAAGGCCCTCCTTCTGCAAACGGCAAACCTGGCATACACCATGTAATGAGCCGCACTATCAAAGATTTGTTTTGCCGTTACAAAACACTTCGCGGCTACAGAGTCGAGCGCAAGGCCGGCTGGGATACGCACGGCCTCCCTGTTGAATTAAATGTAGAAAAAACATTAGGCATAAAAAAAGGTGATATCGGCAAATCCATATCTGTGGCTGAGTTTAATAGGCTATGCCGCGAAGATGTAATGAAATTTACAGATGCATGGAATGAACTTACCGAAAAAATGGGGTATTGGGTAGATTTAAAAAACCCATATATCACTTGCGACAATGACTATATTGAATCATTGTGGGCATTACTTAAAATGCTGTACGATAAAGGTTTGCTATACGAAGGCTACACCATCCAACCTTATTCGCCTGCAGCAGGAACTGGACTAAGTGCTCATGAATTAAATCAGCCGGGGTGCTACAAGAATGTGAAAGACCTTTCTGCAGTAGTGATGTTTAAATTATGTGAAGGCGAGGAGACTAAAATCGGTTTACCCGAAAGTTCAAAAGTTTATTTACTTGCCTGGACTACCACACCCTGGACACTTCCCAGCAATACTGCACTTGCTGTGGGCAGTGACATTGAATATACGGTTATAAAAACTTTTCACCCTTTTAATTATGAGGCAATCTATGTTGTGCTGGCAAAATCCCTTATGGAAAAATATTTCCAGCCTGATTTAGGCAACATACCACTCGAAAGCTACGAAAAAGGAGGCAAAAAAATTCCTTATCAAATTGCAGTGACTCTTAAGGGCAGTAAGCTTCAGGGGCTACGTTACGAACAACTTCTACCCTACACACAGCCACAAGACGGAGATGCATTTTATGTGCTTACGGGAGATTTTGTAACAACTACTGAAGGAACAGGCATAGTTCATATAGCTCCTTCATTTGGTGCAGACGATTTTAAAATTGCACGCCAATATGGCATTGGTTCGCTTACGCTTGTGGACAAAAACGGACGATTTACAGAAGCGGTCAACGACCCTGTTTTCCCACATGCAGGGCGATATGTAAAAGAAGCATATTATTCAGAAGAAGAAAAAGAGACCGAGTTTCAACTGCAGAAAAAAATATTAAGAGAAAACAACATCATAGCCGATCTGAAAAGCTTCCTCAGTGTAGATGAACTTTTAATTCTGAAACTCAAATTAGAAGGCAAACTGTTTAAGAGTGAAAAATACGAACACAGCTACCCTCATTGTTGGCGCACCGATAAACCGGTCATTTATTATCCGCTCAACAGTTGGTTTATCAAAACAACTGCGATAAAAGACAAACTAGTTGCTCTAAACAATACTATTAACTGGAAACCGGAATATACAGGCAAGGGACGTTTTGGCCAATGGCTGGAGAACGTAGTGGATTGGAATCTTTCGCGCTCGCGCTTTTGGGGCACACCTCTTCCTATCTGGGCAACAGAAGATAAATCCGAAATCAAATGCATCGGATCGCTCAACGAGTTGAAACAAGAAATGCAAAAAGCAAAAGAAGCAGGAATCTCTAATCCCGATGAAATAAATGACCTGCATAAACCATTTGTAGATGAAATCGTCTTGCTATCTGATAGTGGCAAGCCCATGTATCGTGTGCCTGATCTGGCAGATGTGTGGTTTGACAGTGGTGCAATGCCTTATGCACAATGGCATTACCCATTTGAAAACACCGAGAAATTTAAATCATCTTTTCCAGCAGACTTTATTGCCGAAGGTGTTGATCAAACCCGCGGTTGGTTCTTTACGCTTCACGTGCTTGCAGTTGCCCTGTTCGATTCTATAGCTTTCCGAAATGTAGTTTCAAACGGTTTGCTGCTCGACAAAAACGGCAATAAAATGAGCAAGCGGCTCGGCAACGTTATTGATCCGTTTGAGACTATTGAAAAATACGGAGCCGATGCATTGAGATGGTATATGATTCGCAACAACGACCCTTGGGATAATATGAAATTCGATACTGAATCACTGGTTGAAGTACAACGTTCTTTTTTCGGCACATTGTACAACACCTACGCTTTTTTTGCCCTGTATGCAAATATAGATCGCCCTGACCTGAACAGCGGGCTGCCTTTAAGCCCTGATAATCCTCATCTTCTTGAGTTGGATAAATGGATTTTATCGAGACTGAATACACTTACAGAAGATGTAATACAATACTATGATGATTATGAACCTACAAAAGCTGCGCGTGCCATCGAAAAATTCGTGGATGAAGATTTAAGCAATTGGTATGTACGGTTGAACCGAAGAAGATTTTGGAAAGGGGAAATGAGCGATGACAAACAGGCAGCATATAAAACATTGCACTGTTGCCTCGAAACTGTTGCACAACTTATGTCTCCTATTGCTCCATTTTTTGCCGATTGGCTGTACACCAATCTAAATGGTCGTAAAGAGAGCGTGCATTTATCTTTGCTTTCAGAACCAACAAAAGGTTTTATCAACAAAGATCTGGAACGCAGAATGAACCTTGCTCAAAAAACCTGTTCACTCATTCTTTCGCTAAGGAAAAAGGAAAAGATAAAGGTACGGCAACCACTTACAAGAGTACTCATACCTATCGTAAGCGAACAACAAAGGCAAGATTTTTTAAAGATAGAGCCATATATTCTGAACGAAGTGAACGTAAAAAAGATAGAATATGTATCAGATGATTCCGGAGTGGTGAAGAAAAAGATTAAACCCAACTTCCGCGAGTTGGGAAAAAAAGCTGGTTCAAAAATTAAATTCATACAAGAAGCTGTCTCAGCGTTTGGAGAGACTGAAATAAAACACATTGAGCAATACGGACACATTGAACTAACTATTAATAATGAACCTTTTCGGCTTGTAAAAGAAGATGTGGAAATATTCACGGAAGATATTCCGGGGTGGCTGGTAGCCAGTAATGAGGGAATTACAGTGGCATTAGATATTAATGTAACCGATGAACTGAAACATGAGGGCAACGCACGCGAGTTTGTCAATAAAATTCAGAATCTGCGAAAAGACAAAGGTTTTCAGGTACTAGACCGCATTTATGTATTGGTACAGAAAAACGAAGCATTCGAGAAAGCTTTAGCACATTTTCGTGATTATATATCTAACGAAATTCTCGCGCGTAAAATTGATGTTGTGGATTCATTAGACGCAGCCGAAACAGTTGAAATGAATGATGAACTGCTGAAAGTCAAAGTTGAGTTAGCCAACTAATCTGCTACAAAAAGGCCGGACAGCTTGCTATATTCTTTCTAATTTTTTTAACTCTCGAAATTTCATACGATAGGGTTATCTCAAAACCTCCATTATTTCTTGTGGCAGGAGTAAAGGAGGAAAGATTAATATCATAGCTGATATTGGCTTTAAAAGCGTTGACCTCAATACCAACCAATGGATAAACTGCTTCGATGATTCTGTTGGAAAGAGAAACTGTTTTTCTTCTGGGGTTGAGGCGGCTATACACGCCTGTATTCAGCGCTATGCGCCTCTTAAGTGTATATTCTAAATATGTTCTGAAAAAAAGGCCTGTTAAATGCTCCTGAATATTCACATCGCCAAGAAAAACACTTGCTGCCTGAAAACGGTAAAAATACTCGGGTACTACATCCAAACGCTCTATTAGTTTAACAGTGCCTCTCAAGTGAGCAGAAAATATACTGCCCATCCTTAATTCCGAATCATTGAAAAAAGATAAAGCCGGCTGGTTGATGTGGCCATAATAAATTCCAAACAAGAGTCCGCTGCGAGGATTTTTTAAATATTGATATGCAAGGCCAAGTGAAATATCAAAATCAAAAGATGCTGTGCGTGGAAATGATTCATTTGGATTCACAGATGGGTCAAACGCATCGCCTGTAAACTGATTATCAAAATTTAGCTGAGAGGGGTCAAAATTGCGATAAATAAAGCCCGGAGCTACCGCTGCCGCTACCCAATGCCGTTTTGCAAAACGCACAGTGCCGCTTAAAGGTAATGCAGCTTGCATGTAAGTGAAGCGTGAATCACCGGCTCTGTCGTAAAAAAACTGTAAGCCTCCTCCCAATCTGCTTCCTTTTTCGAATTGGAAAAAATTCATTTCTGCAGTAGCTCCTACAGTGTTGTAGTTAACTGGAACACTAGCCCATTGATTTCTGTAAACAGCATTGAATCTAAAGTCTCCATCCATCAGATTAGTATAAGCCGGAGAAGCATACAATGGTACAAATCCAAATTGAGAAAAGTGGATGTACTGAGCTTTTGTTGGCCTAAGCAAGGCCAATAAAATCATTACAAAAAAACATATCTTAATATGCACTTTGCTTCCCATACCCCTGTTATTTTAAAAGCGTAACATTGCCTTTCTTTTCGATAAATTCTCCATTGTCGCACCTGGCTTTCAGGTAATAACCAAATACTCCGCTATCGAGTGGCTTACCGCCATAACTGCCGTCCCATCCTTGCTGCGGATTTCTTGTTTCAAACACCAGTTGCCCCCACCGATCATAGACCGCAAAATATAACTCAGTAATGCTAAGGCTACGAACAACTAATATGTCGTTCTTTCCATCTCCATTAGGGGTAAATGCGTTTGGCAAATAAACCCCTCCCTGCTTGCATGGTGTCCTGAATACATACACGACTGTGGTATCACTCACAGTGCACCCATTGCTGTCTTCAGCAAAAAGAGTATAAATAGTAGTTTGTAATGGAAAGGCTTTTGGATCGGGAATATTAATGCTGCTGAGTGTCGAGTCGTATTTCCATTCAAACCTCGCTACACCTTCGCCTGTAAAGGCAAGCTGGGCTGTATCTCCATAACCTATGGTATATGGCTGGGAATAAGCATTAAGGGATGGCAGCTTCGATACTACATCCACAAACACATCAGCTTCATAAACACAGCCCAGTTGATTTTTAACCGATACTCTGAAGGTGGTGTCTCTGGGTGGGCTGACTAAAGGATTGGCTGTGCCCTGGCCGGATAAAATAAGAGAGGGTGGAAACCATTCGTAGCTTAACAGCTGGCCAGGTTGAGTATTTCGGGCTGTAAGCCTTACCGAATCTCCGGGGCATTGGGCTACAGTAGCATCAACACTGATAGCATCTGAAAAAACTACAACTGTTTGGCGAACCGTATCTGTACATTGTCCATTTCTGATCAAAAGTGTGTAGGTAGTAGTGGAATCAGGAGAAGCATAAGGATTGGGGACAAATAGTTCATTCAGTGATGGGTGGTATAACCATTCATAATTTACGTTGCCACTACCGGGAGGTATTCCGATTTGTACCTGAGCCGACTTGCAAATTGTTTTTTCCGGAAGTACAGAGGAGGTATTGTTTAAAATGAGAATATTT
>JAVQWQ010000104.1:0-8481 GCA_033578915.1 Chitinophagales bacterium
TACCACTCGAATGCTTCAAGCGGCAGTTGATGCTCGTTAATTTTTCGTATCAATTTGTTGAGGTCTGTTTCGCGCTCTCCACCTCCTACCACTTCGCCATAACCCTCGGTGGCAAGGAGGTCAACACCTTTTACATATTTAGGGTCTTTTTCGTCTTCTTTCATGTAGAAGGCTTTGACGGCCGCAGGCCAGTTATACACCATCACCGGATGTTCGAACATGCGGGTGAGCACAGTTTCATCGCTGCCGCCAAAGTCGTTGCCGCGCTGAAAGTTTTTTGCACTTTCTATCCACTGGAATATTGCCCGCCTTTTCCTGTAATTCGTCTATCTCGTTTTTAAGCGTATCGATTTTATTTCTATTGAAGTTGGCTTCACCCTTCGAAAGCTTGCCTGAGGCGATTTTTGCTTCGCGTTCGGCAATTTCTTGTTTGCAAGCTTCGATTTTTTCTTTTATTTGGAGAAGGTCTTCTTCCAGCAGATCAAGGGTTGTTTTGCCGTTTACCTTTTTTTCTCCTTTTAAAATATCCACTGCTTCTTCATAGGTGAGGCGTATAAAAGGCTCTCGGACCTTTTCAAGATAATAAGTGTTGCGTTCTAGCACTTCGAGTTCCAGCTTGCATTTTTCCAACACCTTTAATACCACATAGCGAATGAATTCTTCGATCAGGTCCATATTCATGCGCAGGTCGTAGAAAGCCATTTCGGGTTCTATCATCCAGAATTCTGTGAGGTGCCTGCGTGTTTTGCTTTTCTCTGCGCGAAAAGTGGGGCCAAAGGTGTAGATTAATCCCTGCGCCATTGCCATGGCTTCGCCATACAACTGTCCGCTTTGTGAAAGGTAGGCGGGTTGGCCAAAGTAGTCTGTTTCAAACAGCGTGGTTGTACCCTCGCAGGCATTGCCCGTAAAGATTGGTGCATCCATCTGCACAAAGTTGCGCTGCTGAAAAAACTCATGTATGCTGAAAATAATAGCGTTGCGTATGCGCATGATAGCCCACTGGCGGCGCGAACGCAGCCACAGGTGGCGGTGGCTAAGTAAGAAATCGGGCCCGTGCTCTTTCTTGCTTATCGGATATTCTTCGGCTACAGATATGATTTCAAGCCAGGTGGTTTGAATTTCTACTCCTCCAAACTGTTTCTCGTCTTTTACAACTTTTCCCCGTATTGCCAATGCGCTTTCTAATGGCAGGTGTTTTGCCTGTTCAAACATTTCACTGCCCACCTGATTCAGATCAATCACACATTGAACAAAACCGGTACCATCGCGCAAGGTTATAAACACCAGCCCTTTGCTGTCGCGCCTGTTTGCATTCCAGCCTTTCAGAAGAACTTCTTGGCCTTCGTGGTTTTTCAGGTGATTAATATAGGTAACTTCCATAGTTGCGCGAATATATATCCTTTGAACTTACTGCATAGTTATATAAGTATGTTTTTGAAAAAGCAGGGTATTGATAGGTAATTTGTTATTCCATGATACATTAGCATTATGAGAAATTGGATAGTTGTTTTATGCATCGTTTTCCTTGCGGGTTGCAGTCAGCATACCTCACAACAGCAGCCAAAAGTGTTCAGATATAACCAGGCCTCCGGCATAAGTTCTCTCGACCCGGCTTTCGCTAAAGATCAGGGAGTGATTTGGGCTTGCAATTTAATCTTCAACAGCCTTGTAGCACTGGATGAACAAATGAATATAGTCCCTTCGCTTGCCAGGCGTTGGGAGATTTCTGAAGACGGATTGACTTATACATTTTATTTGCGAGATGATGTCTTTTTTCATAATGACCAGTGTTTTGCCAACGGCATTGGCAGGAAGGTTACCGCATCGGATGTGGTATACAGCTTCAGCAGATTAATTGACCCTGCTGTGGCTTCTCCCGGAGCATGGATATTCAATGGTAAAGTTTCGGAAAAAGGCCCATTCGTTGCAATAAATGATACGGTGTTTCAACTTAGGTTAAAACAAAGGTTTCCCCCGCTCCTGGGAATATTAAGCATGCAGTATTGCAGCATACTGCCTGAAGAAGCGGTATCAAAATACGGGAAAGATTTTCGCGCTCATCCGGTGGGCACCGGGCCCTTTTGCTTTAAAAAATGGGAAGAGGGTACAGCACTTTTTCTATCAAAAAATTCAAAGTATTTTGAAAGAGATGAAGATGGAAATCCTTTGCCCTTCCTGGATGGTGTGAAAGTCAGTTTCATGGATAATAAGAAAACCGAGTTTCTCGCTTTCAAGCAAAAACAACTGGATATGATTTCGGGGATTGATGCGGCATATATTGATGAGATATTGGACGATGGTGGTAGGCTGAAGCAAAGCTGGGCCGGCAAAGCAATTTTTCAGAAAGCGCCATATCTCAACACAGAGTACCTTGGCTTTTATTTAGGTTCAGGAAATGAACCTAATCCATTTAAGGATAAAAACCTGCGTAAAGCGATTAATTATGGCATTAATCGGGAGGAGATTATTCATTTTCTGCGAAACGGTTTGGGCAGATCGGGGAAGAATGGATTTGTTCCTTATGGCATACCTTCTTTTGATTCTACGCTACAAGGGTATGAATTCAGTAAAGAAAAAGCATTGTATTATTTAAAAAAATCTGCATACAAGGGACAAGAGCTCAAGCTATACACCAACGAATCTTATCGCGATATAGCGGTACTGGTTTGCAAGCAGTTGGAGTCAATTGGGATAAAAGCAAAGCCGGAGATAGCCCAGGCCTCTCTTTTGCGCGAATGGATGAGCAACGGGAAAGTAGGATGGTTCAGAGGATCATGGCTGGCCGACTATCCTGATGCGGAAAATTACTTCGCAGTATTTTACGGCAAAAACAGCGCTCCGCCAAACTATACTAGATATTCTAATCCATTGTTTGATAAGATTTATGAAGCTGCTTTGGCAGAAAATGATTTAATAAAGAGGCAAATATATTACCGAACACTTGACTCTATGATAATAGAAGATGCGCCAGTGGTAGTGCTCTACTATGATGAAGTTCTTAGGTTGCTACAGCCAGGCATAACCGGTGTGAGCGTTAATGCTCAGAATCTACTTGATTTGCGCAGGGCTAAACTGCCATAAAATTCATTAAAAACCATTTATGAGTTGCGCGTTGCAACTGTCCGTGAAACATTTTCAATCCCTTAACGTTTTGAAAATATTGAGATTTCTACTTTACATTCGCATTTATTATTGTAAGATGAAAAGAATTACGATACACAGAGAAGGCCGAAAACCTCTTATTTATACAGGTTTGACACTGTTATGCCTGATGTGTGTGATTTCCTTTTTAACGGATGATTCTTATGTGCTGCTGTCCTTTACGGGTCTATCATTATTAGTACTGGGTGCGATAGCTTTTTTCTTTCGCTTACCATACAGAGAATTAGTTACAGAAGATAACAAAGTGATAGCTCCTGCCGATGGAAAAATTGTAGTTATAGAAGAGGTGGAGGAAAAGGAATATTTTAAGGACAGAAGAATTCAGGTAAGTATTTTTATGAGTCCTGCAAATGTGCACGTCAACCGTGCACCTCTTTCGGGAACAGTCACGTATCAAAAGTATCATCCTGGCAGATATCTCGTAGCGTGGCATCCCAAAAGCTCTGAAAAAAATGAGCGCAACACTGTGGTGATAGAAAACGAGGATGGCATAGAGGTGTTGATACGCCAGATAGCTGGAAAACTTGCCCGAAAAATTCGCTGGTATCTGAATGAAGGGGATGATGTGCCACAAGGAGCCGAACTGGGGTTTATTAAATTTGGCTCGAGGGTAGATTTGTTTTTGCCATTAGGCACAAAGATTGAGGTGTCTATGAAACAAAAAGTAAAAGGAGGTATTACCGTTATAGGTACTTTGCCGAATTAGAGAAAAATTAATACTTTTATTTTATGAAACGATTTATTGTTCTTCTATTAACGGCACTGTTGATTAGTGCAAATTTTGTTAGCGCTCATGAGCACGGTAAAAAACGCTCTAAGAAGAAAGGCTGTTGTGTGACTGCTGAAGCCAGAGCAGCATGTGTTCGCGATGCAAATGGTAATCTTCCGGCCTGCTGCACAAAGAACAAGGGAAAAAATTGCTCTAAAGATTGCCCGGCCCGTGCCAGCGCTCAGCCTTCAAATCCAAGTAAAAGCGGAGGCTGCGGTCATGGCCATGAGCATCCCCATGAGCATTCGCATCCCCATAACTGATCTCATGGATTTCTAAACGGACAAGCGATCAGCCGGCCAGACTACAGCCGGCTTTTTTGTCTGATATTAATAGATTCCTGTAAATTTCCATTCTGCGGAAAATGCAGAATGTAATGAGCAGTTGATGGCTTCACGACTTCTTCATCGTAGCCGGAGTTTCAATTATTTTTTTTACGAATCGGTATAGGCTGAAACCTTCGTGCTTGCTTTCTTCCTCTAAAGCGCTTGCAATAAAAGAAGTATCAATATCTTGCATGCGTATTTTTTGAATGATACGCAGCGTTTTATTCAGCAGTAAGCTAAGTTTTCGTTTGCGGTTTATCTGGCTTTGTTGTGAAAATGTTTCTATAAGATTATCAACACCTATGCCTTCAACTGCTACGGTTTTTATGACCGGAATAGTCTCTCTTCCTGCCAGATGGAGTTGGTTAATCAAAGCCTGCAGCAGCGCCTCCGCCTCCGGTCGGTCAGATTTATTGATTACGAAAACATCTGCAATTTCCATGATACCGGCCTTCATCGTTTGCACACTGTCTCCGGCTTCCGGAACTAATACAACAACTGTTTTGTCGGCCAGTCCGGCTATCTCTACTTCGCTTTGCCCTACCCCAACTGTTTCTATGAAGATATAATCGAAGGGATGGCTTTTCATTACCTCTAGCACTTCTACAATGGTATCGCTCAAGCCACCTAGCGAACCGCGCGATGCCAAAGAGCGGATAAAAAGATTGGGGTTGTTGAAATGTGCTGTAAGACGCAGGCGGTCCCCAAGTAATGCGCCGAAGTTAAAGGGTGAGGAGGGATCAACCAGTAAGAGGCCCAACTTTTTGTTTTGGCTTAATAAGGAAGCCACAGTTGCGTTTAGTAAAGTACTTTTACCTGCGCCGGGCGGGCCTGTAAATCCAATCACAGGAATAGTCCTTGGGTTTAGCGTGAGGAGTGTTTGCTCATATCCGGGAAGCGCATTCTCTACCTGTGTAATTGCCTTTGCCAGCGTGCCAAAATCATTAACATGAGAAAAATGCATCTTTATGGCTGATAAGCAGCTAAATTAATTTTATGTTTCAACTTTAAATGCCAAACCGTGAAATGGAGTCATATGAATTTGATGCATTGGAGTAATAATATTTGGTTTGGGTCTTTGGTAATGATTTTTGCAGGGTTTTCTTTATCTCGTGTCATGCTTAGCTTAGGTATGGCAGGTATTGTTCTGGCAGCGGTTTTATATGTGTGGCGTAAGAGGTTTTCAAATCTATTTTTTGATAAATCAAATATTGTTCCTGCTATGTTGTGGGGGCTTGTAGCGGTATCAGGCATATGGAGTACAGATAAACAGCACTGGTTGAATTTTGCGCGCATTTATTTGCCCTTTTTATTCTTGCCTGTTGCTTCTGCAATACTGCCTAAAATAAGCGATAGCTGGTTCAAGAAAATAATATGGAGTTATACTCTAATATTCGCTATTAGTGTGTCTGTTGTACTCGTTAATTATTTCATTCATTTTGAGACCATTAATCAGTCTATTTTGAGTGGTGGATATGTGCCGACACCGCATAGCCATATACGATATTCTCTATTAGTGGTAATGGCTTTTTTCTCATCATTATGGCTTTACTTTCACTATTACGGGAAACTCAAAGTATTAGCTGCATTACTCGCCATATTTTTTTTTGGAGCGCTACATCTGTTGAGTGTGAGGAGTGCTCTTTTTTCTCTGTATGCCGCTATTCCTGTTTTTTTGTTTATTAACCGGCATTCGTTAGGACTTAAGCGAATATTTATTTTTTTCTTATTAAGTGCAATGGGCGCTGCGATTGCTTTATCAACCATGCCAAGTTTAAGAAACAAAATAAATTACATGCGCTATGATATTATGGAGTATTTGAGCCATAAAACTCACGATGCCTCCGATGGGATGCGGCTTCGCTCATGGAAGGCGGGGTGGGCGCTTGCCCGACAACAACCTTTTTATGGCTGTGGTTATGGAGATATTTATAAAGAAATGCATCGGTGGTATGATATGTATTACCCTCAATTAGCCGAATCGCAAAAAAAATTGCCACATAACCAATATCTATGGTGGTGGGTGTCTATTGGTTGGAGTGGCATGATTCTATCCCTAGCAGCATTGCTTTTTCCAGTAGCAGTAAAATGGAACAGTACAAGCTGGATGTTTAAAGTTTTTTATGTAGTATTACTAAGTTCCTTTTTTTGGGAGCCAACCTTGGAAGAGCAAATGGGCAGTGGTTTCTGTGCCGTATGGCTCTTATTATTTTTACAGCGCACCAAACACAGCCATGCCTGAAATATCTGCCGCCATTATTTCGCACAATGAAGAGAATCACATCGTTAGAACTTTAGCGGCTTTGAAGGGTGCGGTAGATGAGATTGTGGTTGTGCTAAATCAAGATACTAATGAACAGACCGAACATATCTGCCGCTCACATGGCGCTCGTGTTTTCAGAAATCCTTTTGTGGGATACGGACAGCAAAAACAGTTTGCAACGGCATGTGCGATGCACAATCTCATATTGAGTATTGATGCCGATGAAGCGCCTGACGATGTCTTAATAAATGAACTAAATGCCATACGGAAAGGTTTGCTTACAGCAGATGCCTATTCAGTTGGAATCAAAAATTTTTATTGCGGTAAATGGATGAGATTCGGTGGTATCAATTCATCTAAAAGAATACGATTGTTTAATAGAAATAAGGGAAGCTGGGATAACCCTCCTGTGCATGAAAAAATAATCATGCATAACGGAGCAACTATTTTCCATTTAAAAGGAAATATACTTCATATTGCATACGAAAGCAGAGAAGAACATCTTCGTAAATTAAAAGATATGCAAGGCTTAGTGCAGAAAAGCATGCTCGTAAATCTTTTTGGGCTTTGTTGCTAAAGGCAATTTTCAGCCCTCTTTTTAAATTTTCTTCTTCTTACATTTTCAAATTAGGTTTTTTGGAAGGCAAACAAGGCTTTCAATACGCCTTATTAACAAGTTATGAAAATTGGTTGAAATACAGTTGGGCTTTACTTATAAAGAGAAAACCAGATTAAGGCTTGTATTAATTTTTCTAACACTTTAACGGTGGTTTTACTTTGCCGCGCTAAATGAAAGTTGTTTCACATAAAATTCACTTTTATTTTTTCAACTGCTATTATTCTTATTTTCGGATCAGTTTTTAAACTAAACATTAAAAAGCTGCAAACGATAAAGCCGGTCAAGCGTTTTTATATTAAGGGATGCGATTGAATGCTGCTTATTATTATTTTTTCGTCCTGCTTCCATTAGTCTCATGGAGTCAATCTTCTAATGTAACTTTCGGGCAAAATCGCATTCAGTATAAAGATTTCATCTTTTCATATTATGAAACAGATCATTTTACGGTATATTTTTATCAGGGTGGCCAGGATGTAGCAAAGTATGTCATTAGGCAGTCAGAAAGTATTGCTGAGGAGCTTCAGCGCCTGCTGGACATGAAGTTCAGAGGTAAAATAGACATAGTGATATATAACAGTATTAATGAACTGAATCAAACCAACATTGGTATTTACGAGCCTCGTCAAAATCCGGGCGGTACTACGCAAATTCCTTCCAACAAGATATTTATCTACTTCGATGGAACGCATGCGCATCTGGATTATCAGTTGCGCAAGCGTATGGCAGAAATACTGATGGAACGGCTGCTGGCCGGTGTCACTATTGTGGAATTTGTACAGAATGCTTTTGTGATGAACATGCCCGATTGGTTCAGGAGAGGTTTTATAGAATATTATGCAGAGCCATGGAACAGCAATCTTGAAGATCGCCTACGCGATGGAATTCTTAGCGGGCGCTACACTCAATTAAACAAATTAGAACCTGACGAGGCTGTTTTTGTAGGACATTCTCTTTGGCATTATATAGAAGAAAGATATGGTAAGCAGTCGGTTGCCAACCTGCTGTATTTATCCAGGGTGAACAGAAGTATTGAAAACGGATTTCAATTTGTTATCGGTAAGGGGGTAGATGAAACGCTAACGGACTGGTTTAATTATTACCTTGAACGATTCACTAATGAAAGCCAGAAAACTTTTAAACGCGAAAGAAAGTATATCATACCATTTCGTTACAAAAGAAAAATAGAGTATTACCAGCCACGGGCAGGCGGTAACACCAATGTCTTGTTATATGCTGAAAATGACTTTGGAAAATATAGGGTAAGGCGTCTTGATCTAAGTACGGGGAAAGCTAAAACAATTATCAAAGGCGGTTTCAGAACCATTAGTATTTTCAACGATTA
>JAVQWQ010000105.1:0-8480 GCA_033578915.1 Chitinophagales bacterium
TGTGGTTATGATGCTACAACTTGGACTAAGAGTAGCCAACCTGGAATTACTGAAATATTCAGAAGCATAAACAATATCGAAGGTTTACCCAATGCACCACGTATCGTAGCCATATATTTAAATTCTGTAAGCTATGTTCGCTTTCAGGATTTGACCATAAGAGTTGCCGATGCACCGCCCTCTTCCAGTTTCGGCATATCAACTTACGGTATTCACATGACAAATTGCTCCAACTACGATATTGTTCGCACACAAATTATTGTAGGAAATGCTTCCGCTGGAGCTAACGGGACAAATGGCACTAATGGTACTAATGGCGCTAACGGTGGAAATGGTAATGGAAGAAATGGAGGTTTAGGCGCATGTGGAATAAGTGGATGTGGTGGAAACGGAGGCAACGGTGGTACTGGTTCATTCATTGGAGGTTCAAATGGTACTTCGGGTGGCAATGGCCAAAATGGAGGCGGAGCAGGCGGTGCAGGGGGTGGAGGAGGATTTACCTGTCAGCAGATTGGAATTATATCTGGAAACTCAGCAAGGCCGGGTAATCCAGGCGCTAATGGTGTAAATGGTGCCAACGGGGCGAACGGAAGCGCGGGCACTTTTGTTGCTGGCTTTTTTGTTCCAGGTTCGCAGGGAGGCAATGGCGGCAATGGAGGAAACGGCTTGCCCGGAGGAGGTGGAGGGGGTGCCGGAGGAGCTACTTTTGGAACAGATGGTGGCGGTGGTGGCGGTGGTGGTGCCGGTGGCTCCGGTGGTACAGGAGGCACAGGAGGATATGGCGGTGGCGGTTCATTTGGTATTGTTTTAATAAATAATGGTCTGGCAGGAAATTTCATACAGTCTAGCATTACAGTAGGACAACCTGGACAAGGTGGTCAGGGAGGTCTAGGGGGGACGGGCGGACAAGGAGGTGCCGGTGGACAAGGTTTCAGCGATGGATTATTTGGCTTTTGCGATAACTCGCCTAACGGCAACGGGGGCAATGGTGGAAACGGTGGTAACGGTGGCAATGGTGGAAACGGGCAACCGGGTATAGCTTCAAGACTATTTATAGTTGGAGGCAGCGCTCCTCAAAGTTCCGATACAATCTTCAATCTCGCAGCGCAACCTGTAATTACAGCTACAAATACAAGTTGTACTAACACAGCGATTACGTTCAATGAAACAACTACTCAAATAGCAAATTGGAATTTCGGAGCAGATGCCTCTCCTGCTACTGGCTCGTCCTCGCCATCTACGATTATTTATACAAATACAGGCAGAAAGAATATTACCCTTGGCAATAATCTTTATGCAGGTTTTGTGAATATTGCGATTAGTCAATCATCATACATTCCTAATATTCTTACAACGGCAAATCCTTTTGCTCCCGATTCTTTTTTCTTATGCGCAGGACAGACGGCCAGCTTTCAGGCTCAAATTAATGGCGCTACCAGCTATGAATGGGATTTTGGAGGCGCTGTTACACCCTCTGTTTACAACGGTTCACAATATCAAACTTTAACAAATCTCATATTTAATACGCCGGGGACATATCCCATCAGATTGCGAATATTTTCAGATTGCTGCGGTTATTCTCCTTACAGAACGATCTATCTTCGCGTAGATCCGCAGCCTACATTAACCCTTAGCGGCCCTGCTTTTCTTTGTTCAGGAAAAGACGTTACACTATCTGCAAGTGGCGCTGCATCTTACTCATGGGTGCCCTCTTTTGGCTTGTCTTCTTCCACAGGAAGCACAGTAGTTGCTTCTCCTCCTATAACAACTACATACACCGTTATAGGAATTGCTGCCAACGGAATATGCAGAGCCGTTGACAGTATTAGGCTTAATGTTGCTCCAACACCTACCATCAATTTCAACATTGTTGATGCGCAGTGTGGCAATGACGGCTCTATTACAGCAATTCCGAGCCCTGCAGGTAATTATGTTTATCAATGGGATGATGCAAATAATTCTACCACACAAACGCTTAGCAATGTACTTGCTGGAGTTTATTCAGTCACAGTTACAGATGTTGTATCCGGTTGCTCAGCAGTAAAGGCCGGATTTGTAAATCCCGGACCTAATAGCCTTGTTGCATTTATAGATAGCAGTAAAGGCGTTTCCTGTTTTGGGGCATGCAATGGCGTTGCAAGAGTTCGTGCCATCAAAGGCGTGGGGCCATATAGCTTTTTGTGGAGTACAGGAAGTACTTCAAATACTGCAACAAATTTGTGCGCAGGAACTTATAGGGTTACTGTTACCGGCGCTGATCAATGTTTTGCTGTTGCCACAGTAACCATAACGCAAACAGATAGTCTTGTAGCCGAGATACGAGCGCAAGGCAACAACACTTGCTGGTATGATAACAAAGGTTATGCTTGGGCTAACGGAAGAGGGGGGTTAGGCCCCTTCTCCTACCGATGGAATGACCCACAGGTACAAGACTCCAGTTGGGCAGTTAACTTAGCTAATGGTACTTACACAGTTACCGTTCAAGACAGAAATGGCTGTAGTGCTACTACCTCTGTTACGATTACCTCGCCCGATTCTATTCGTTTTAATGCGGCAGTAAAAAACATTTCATGCCATAATGCAAATGACGGAAGCATACAAATTAACCCGACAGGAGGCACACCACCGTTAACCATTCAATGGTTTCCTCAAGGATTCTCCGGCACCCAGCTTACAGGGCTGCAAGCAGGAACATATACTGTTTCCGTAACAGATGCCAACGGTTGCCGCAACACTGAAAGCTATACCATTATTAACCCCTCTCCGCTTACCTATAACGTTACATTTGCCAATGTGCGATGCGACAAGCCCAACACCGGATTTATTGCGATAAATCCAAGCGGAGGAACACCTGCATATTCGTTCAATTGGAATCCTCCAGTTACCCAATCAGGAGACTCGGCAATTAATCTCGGGCCGGGCAACTACAGTTTTACAGTAACCGATGCTAATGGATGCACTGCAACAGGGAGCCAAACAATTGTAGAGCCACCAAGGATCAATACAACTCCTGTAACGGGAACACCAAATATTTGTTATGGACGTGCAGATGGAACCATATCCTTTCCGGCCACAGGAGGTACACCTCCCTTATTATATATTGTAGATAATGGCCAGCAACAATTTACTTCATCTGATGGATTATTCACTAATCTGCCGGCCGGAAACTACACCGCAAGAATAACCGATGCGGGAGGCTGCGATATTGTTGTAGGTTCGTATAACATAATTCCCGCTCCACGCGATGAGTTTTCTATCATAGCAGACTCTACTTCTTGTTACGGAAACTTTGCAGACGGAAAGATAACTGTATCCACTGTTAACGCCCCTAATGCGCCCATACAATATGCTTTGAATTCAGGTCCTTTTGGTTCAGATAGTGTTTTTGATAACCTGGAAAATGGTGAATATTTAATTATAATTCAAAACAAAAACTTTTGTATTGATACTTACAAAGTTAATCTTTATGAGCCTGCTCCGATTTTGGTCAATATTGAGCCCCAAGGAGATACTGTTTTCATTAATTTGGGTGAAACTGTGACACTCAATGCAAATGTTCAGAATATTTCTAATCCCATTTACGAATGGTTACCGGCAACAGGACTGAATTGTACTAATTGCCCTGATGTAACAGCAAAGCCCATAGTGCATCAACTATACAGTATTCGTGTTAGGGATGCCAATAATCCTAATTTACAATGCATCGGTACAGATTCCATCTATATCTATGTTAGCGCCAAAACAAAAATGCCAAATGCCTTCACGCCCAATGGAGATGGCAATAATGATAAGTTCTTCCCTGTATCTAACTATAACCCTGATGTATTAGAGTTCAAAATTTACAACCGATGGGGACAAATTGTTCATAATAAGTTGGAAGCATGGGACGGCACATACAATAATGAAGCCCAGCCAGCAGGAACTTATCATTACTACATTGTGTTTTATGAAGAGGATGCCAGCCAGCCGGGCAAAAAAATAGAAGTTAAACAACAAGGTCCAGTTACCTTACTTCGTTAAAGCCTGCCGGCGAACTTTGAATCATTTATCTGATGATTTGAGGATGATAAATATTTGAATGAAAAAAATCTTAATCATCAGATTTTCATCCATAGGAGATATTGTTTTTACAACTCCGGTAATAAGATGTTTAAAAAAACGACTTCCTAATACCGATATTCACTTTCTTACAAAGCCCGAGTATGAAATCATACTCAAGCATAATCCTTATATTGACAAATTAATTCTGCTTAACAAGCCTCTAATGCATCTGCTTTATGAATTATACCAAGAAAACTATGATATTATCGTTGATTTACATAACAACTTACGTTCTAATCTGATAAAACTTTTGCTTTGGAGAAACACATTCACCGTAAAAAAACTTAGTTTTTTAAAATGGCTGTTAGTTCATTTTAAAATAAACTTTCTCCCGGAAAAAATACACATTACTGACAGAAATCTTGCCGCCATTGCAGCATTAGGAATAAAAGATGATGATGAAGGAATGAACTATTTTATTTCACCTGAAGATGAAGTAAACATATCAGAGCTAGGACTGAAAAAAGAACAATATATCGCATGGGTAGTCGGAGCAAAACATTTCACTAAAATATATCCGGCAGAAAAAGCAAGAATTGCCATCAGCCAGTTTTTAATCAAAAATCCTGAGTATAAAATTGTATTGGTGGGAGGAACTGAGGATGTATCGAATGCAAATATTATTTTAAAAGAAACACATTCAAACATTATAAACCTTTGCGGAAAGTTAAATCTCAGTCAGAGCGCTTCTGTTATCAAACAAAGCGCTCTAGTTATCTCGGGCGATACCGGTTTGTTGCATATCGCAGTAGCTCTGGGCAAACCGGTTGTTTCTATCTGGGGAGGAACGGTTCCGGAATTTGGAGTGTTTCCAAAATACAATAAGTATAACCAACAACCACATGCCATGATTGAACACAAAAGTTTATTTTGCAGGCCATGCAGCCGCTATGGGAGGCCTTCCTGCCCAAAAAAACATTTTAGATGTATGCTTGAAATAAGCCCGTTTATTATTGTTGAAAAAACGGAATTTATTCTTAAACACACTAAAACAAACTAATTAACATATTGTTAAACTTGTTTATTTGAAATTACGTATTAGCTTTGCAGCATTCGTTAACCAAAATTTTATAATCTATGAAAAAGCTTTTTTCCATTCTGGTTGTATCAGCCCTTCTCTTAGGAACTCAAGCATGTAAAAAATGCGGGCAGTGCGAAGTATCTGGCGTTAAAAGTGGAGAAATTTGTGAAAAAGATAAAAAAGATGCCTACGATGCTGCCAAAAAAGCTTGCGAAGATGGCGGAGGCAAGTGGGTTACTAAGTAAACTGTTTTCTTTGCAATAAAAGGGCTGTCTCCACAAGGCAGCCCTTTTTATTTTATTCACACCTTTCAGAATCTTTGTGTAAAAACAGCTATGTTAAGGACATGTAAATTATTATCTTAGCATTGCTTTATTGAACAAAAAATATGGTATTATCTGACCTGGCTGCGACTCAGGAAAACGCAACTGATATCTCCGATTATTCTGCAAGCAATATTGAAGTTTTAGATGGCTTAGAAGCAGTTCGCAAGCGTCCTGCAATGTATATTGGCGACACCGGTGTAAAAGGCTTACACCACCTTGTCTATGAAGTAGTAGATAATTCTATAGACGAAGCGCTTGCCGGATATGCAAAAAATATAGAAGTAACGATTCATGAAGACAATTCCATTACTGTAAAAGATGATGGAAGGGGAATACCGGTAGATATACACGAGAAGGAGGGAAAAAGTGCTCTCGAAGTAGTAATGACCGTGCTACATGCCGGTGGAAAGTTTAATAAAGATTCTTATAAAGTCTCCGGCGGTTTGCATGGCGTTGGCGTGAGCTGCGTGAATGCGCTTTCTACTCATACTGTTGTGGAAGTACACAGGGGCGGTAAAAAGTACATCCAAGAATACGAAATCGGAAAGCCTCTTTATCCTGTTAAAGAATTAGGCCCCACTAACTATCGCGGCACTATAGTAACATTCAAGCCTGATGGTAGTATTTTCTCTACGACCACATTCAACTATGAAACCTTGTCTGCCCGCCTTCGCGAATTGGCTTTTTTGAATAAAGGCATAAGACTTACTATCACCGATGAGCGAGAAAAAGACGAAAAAGGCAATTTTCTGACACAAACTTTTTATAGCGAGGGCGGGCTGGTAGAATTTGTCAAGTTTCTTGACAGTTCACGAGAACCTCTAATTCCTGAGCCTATTTATGTAGAGGGTGCGAGAGACAATATTGTGGTTGAAGTTGCGATGCAATACAATAGTTCTTTTTCAGAAAATATTTTCAGTTACGTAAACAACATAAATACCATCGAAGGCGGACAGCATGTTGCAGGATTCAGGAGAGCACTCACGCGAACTTTTAAATCTTATGGAGATAAAAACAAATTATTTGAAAAAGTAAAGGTTGAAATAACCGGAGATGATTTTCGTGAAGGCCTTACGGCAGTAATATCTGTCAAAGTGCCTGAGCCTCAATTTGAGGGTCAAACCAAAACAAAGCTGGGCAACAACGAGGTGAGCGGTGTAGTGGATACAATTTTTGGAGAAGTGCTGGAACGCTATCTGGAAGAGAATCCCAGATTAGCAAAAATCATTTTTGAAAAAGTCATACTTGCTGCTACGGCCCGCCACGCAGCGCGTAAAGCGCGCGAGATGGTTCAGCGCAAAGGCGCGCTTAATGGAGGAGGCCTCCCGGGCAAGTTAGCTGACTGTAGTAGCAAAGATCCGGCAGAATGCGAAATTTTCCTCGTAGAAGGAGATTCGGCCGGTGGTACAGCCAAACAAGGACGCGATAGGAATTTTCAGGCAATTCTTCCTCTCAAAGGGAAAATACTAAATGTAGAAAAAGCACTTGAGCATAAAATCTACGATAATGATGAAATAAGAAACATATTTACAGCCTTAGGTGTTCGTATTGGCACTGCCGAAGACAGCAAAGCATTAAATACTGAAAAACTGCGCTATCACAAAATCATCATTATGTGCGATGCCGATGTTGACGGTTCGCATATTACTACGCTCATCCTCACCTTCTTTTTCAGATATATGAAAACACTCATTGAAGAAGGGAGAGTATATGTAGCTCAGCCGCCTTTGTATCTTGTAAAAAAAGGCAAAGAACAAGAATACTGCTGGAACGACCAGCAACGTGATGCAGCCATTGAACGACTAGCGAAGGGTGGAAGCAGAGATAGTGTTACAGTTCAGCGCTACAAAGGTTTAGGAGAAATGAATGCAGAGCAATTATGGGAAACCACCATGAATCCGCAAACCAGAACTCTTAAAAAGGTTACTATCGAAAGCGCTGCCGAGGCCGACCATATCTTCAGCATGCTTATGGGTGATGAGGTGGCGCCACGCAGAGAATTCATTGAAGCGCATGCAAAATATGCAAGAGTAGATGCGTAGTTAACTTTTCTCGTGCATTCACCCGCTTTTTCATAAACATGAAAAAAAGTCTTTTACTATCTGTAAACCTATTTGTTTTTTTACAAATAAAACTAAGCTCACAAGAGGTTGCCTTTTCTCAAATTCATGCTTTTCCTATGCAACTCAACCCTGCTATGGCAGGATTCTTTCAGGGGGATTTGCGCGTATCGGGCATTTACCGAAATCAATGGTTTAGTATTCAACCGTGGACAGATGCTTTTCAAACAGTAGGTTTAGCATTAGATGCTGCTTTTTTAAGAGGAAAATATAAACGCAATTATTTAGGGACAGGCATACAATTTTTAAGCGACCAGGCTGGAGATCTTCGACTAAGAAATTTAAACAGCGCCATAAACATTTCCTATTCGAAAGGTCTTGGCAAAGGCGATACTAAACATTCTTTGGCCATCGGATTTCAAGGACTTGTTCGCACCTTTAGTATCAATACATCTAAGGCAATTTTTTCAGACGGTGTGAATGAAAACTTAAATTCAAATGTTACTAATTTTAATATTGGTACCGGACTGCGATATCATATTGCCTTTCGTTCGCGACTTAGTTGGTATTTGGGATTATCTTACACAAATATTTTGAGAGCTGACGAAAGATTTGTTGTGCAGAATTTCCAGAGAACACCTTTAATAACAGCTCATAGTGGAGCTGTAATAGATGTTACAGAACGTTTTAATGTTTTACCTTCGGTCATGTTTGTATGGAATCAACAATGGCAACTCAATACCGGAGCTTTTGTGCAATACATTTTTGATGTGTTCAGTGATGAACGCAATGGCATATCATTTGGTTTATTTTCTCGCTTTGCACAACCATTACCTGATGCGCTTATCAGCACCATCCGCCTTGACTACAAAAATTTCCAGGGGGTAATAAGTTATGATTTTAATTTAAGCGAGCTCAAAACAGCTTCCTTTGGACAAGGAGCAGTAGAATTAGGGTTGTCTTATATATTTC
>JAVQWQ010000106.1:0-8317 GCA_033578915.1 Chitinophagales bacterium
TGCAAGAGGTACTCCTATTCCGGCAGGAAACACAGGTGTTACAATCAATAAATCTGTTGCGGATGCCCCTGAGTAGGAAACAGTTATAAAAAGGGAAGCCGTTGTGAGCGGGGGAGTTTGAAATACTGCTTTGTTACTGCCGCTAACTTTTATAGAACCATTTATCTCAAGGGCAGTAGCTGTAACGCTGGCGGCTATGGCTCTTATAGCCGTGTTATTGTTTTGGGCATAACCCGTAATTCCTGTACAGTTAGTGCAGCCGGAATTTGCTGATACTCCGTATATACCGGCGGTATTTGAGCTGCCGATTGCTTCTCCATAAACTCCAGAGGCAGGAGGCAACAAGCCTCCTGAACCTACGCCATTGCCGATGGCCTGACCATAAACGCCGGTAGCCCTTGAGGTTGAAAATATACCTACAGTGTCGCCTACAACGTGTAAACGATACTGTGTACCAATGGGCGTACTCCATGTACCAATACCAACCCTTCCATCTCCGGTAATGCTTAGGATATCTCCGCGAGTGCCATTATATATATTAAATCGTTCATTTTGCAGTACTAAGCTACTTAGTGCTGCTACATGCCAGAAATTATTTCCAGAGCTATTTTGAAATTCCAAGCGGGCGAAGCCGGTTGAAGTTTCATATAATTTTAATTGAGGTGCTGTTATGCTACTCTGAGATGAAATTTCAACTTTTGCGTTAGAAGCAGTTGTACCAATACCAATGCTGCCGTTTGCCAGAATGCGCATGTGCTCATTTGGCCCACCTGTTCCAAAAGCCATAAAGCCGGCCGTTGCAATAGCCATATTACCTGAACTGATGTTATTTAAAAGAGCGGTATTTGCAAGTGGGATACCCATAAATGTTCCGGAGGTTGAGGAAGAATGTTTTGATATATCAAAACTAGCAGATCCGGAGTTTACTAATCTAAAAGTCGAAGCAGAAGCACTGTTGCCTGTAGATACAATTACATCAGAATTCCCTCCGCTATTTCGCACCACCAACTCAGATCCGGGAAAAGATGTTGAAGGACTCGTTATCCCGATGCCTACGGCACCACTGGTATCAACAGTAAGCTTAGGATTCGCCTGAATGGTTAAATGCACTCTTCCAGTAGTATTAATACCTGTGCCAAAATCAACGTCTGCTGGATTGCCTGAATATGAGCCAAAATAACCCCGATAAGTGCCTGACTCATAAATACTGGCGTACATTGGGGCGTTAGCATTGAAAATAGCTGCTTCGTCAGTATTTGATGAGACATGTAATTTCGCTGTTGGAGAGGTAGTGCCGATACCCACATTACCATTGTCAAAAATAGATGAGTTGCCCAGAGTAGTGGTGTTTGGAGTAAACTTCGGAACAAAATTTATGGTGCCACTGCCACTCACACCTCCACCCCCTGAAACAGTGGTTGGTTCCCATCGGTTTTGAGCGTTATTCCACGAAAGTACTTGGCCATTAGTTGGGGCTGTATTGGCAACATCGCGTCCCTGTATTCTGGTAACGGTGTTAGTAGAAGGAGCACCTGTAACATCTCCGGCAAGGTTTGGAACAGTACCAGCAGGGCCGGTTGGGCCAGTCGGGCCTTGTGGGCCGGCGGTACCTGCAGAACCTTGCGGACCGGTTGGGCCGGTAGGGCCAACTGTACCGGCAGGACCTTGAGGGCCAGTCGGGCCTTGAGGACCAGCAGGGCCAGCAGAACCTTGTGGGCCGGTAGGGCCGGTAGGGCCAACGCCTCCGCCTGAACCAGAATTTGCCGCATAAAGAGCATAAGGAACACTTAATAATTGAGAAGAGCCTAGATCTGCGAAATTATTGCCTCCATTAGGATCAACCTCAACTTTTAAAAACTTGGAGCCGGATGCCCAGTTAATTCCTGAGAATGAACCGCTTACAAGCGTGCCACCTCCTATTTCCAACGTAAATAGGCCGAACCCATTGGTTGTAGCGTTATGTATTTCTGTAAAAACGCTAGGCCCGGATGGGCTTCCATCCAACACAGATAAACGAACTCTGATATTTCGATTAATAAGCTCATTTCCGGAGGCATCTCGTGCTACTGCCTGATAATTGAATCGCTGTGGGGCCTGAGCAATTAAATACGCACTGTATAAGATTAACAGTGCTGAGAAAAAAATTGATTTTTTTGTTTTCATAAGAATTTGATTTTTAATGATTAAGAAATTTTTTCTATGCGATAAATTGCCATTCTCCTTCCCTCATCATCGCTTACATCCATGATATACATCCCATCAGAAAAAAGAGAGAGATCTATTTCGATAGAAGTAGTGCTTGTGTATCGGTTTTCATACATTATAGCTCCACTAAGGTGGCTCAAACGAATTCTAACTGGCTTATCGTAACCACTACTCAGAATAAATAATCTGTTAGAAGTAGGGTTGGGATAAACCTTTAGTGCTAAAGCGCTCATATTGTCTGAAAGGTGTACGGAAGTATTTTTGTAAGACTGGTGAAAACCTTGTGTTATAATGGTTGATGAGGCTGTTAATGTAGTAATAACCGGTTCTCCCACCGTGTAGGACAACTGGAGCGATGGAGCCGTAACGCTGCGGCCACAGGAGGCTACAACTTCTGGGCTGATGGATTGGGAAATCGCCAGCTCACTATACAATAGTGAAAGCATGGCAAATAACAGCAGATGTTTCATTTTGTAAATTTTTCACAAAACTGTAGCCTCGTTTGTTACAGATAGAGAAACAACCCACCAACTGCGGAAACAAACCCATGAAAACCTGCTTTTGCCTTCGGATTAATGAAGACTTTGTAGTTTTAAAAAATCTCCAAGCCAACTCTGTAAGAAATTTCTTCGAATCATTATAGGTGAATAATTTTTGAACTATGTGCTATACATCCACACAACATTGCTGTGAGTAATCACGTTTTTATCAAAAGATTAGCATTAATTTTATGTGATTAATAGTTATAGCTTACTATGAGGCTCTATAGCTTCTTAATGCTTATTGGTTTGGTTTTTAGTTTGCACTCTCAAAGCGTAATTACTTCTGAGCATGTAATAAATTATATTGAAGCTTTCAGAAATTTAGCTCAGGAAGAAATGTTGCGCTCCGGGATACCGGCCAGCATTAAGCTGGCTCAAGCCATTCACGAATCCAACTGTGGAAGGTCGGTTCTTGCAACAGAAGCAAAAAACCATTTTGGCATTAAATGCCACAAAGAGTGGAGCGGGCCGGGCTATATCTATGACGATGACGCAAAAGGAGAGTGCTTTCGCATTTACAATTCTGTTGAACATTCCTATCGCGACCACTCCGATTTTCTCACTTCAAGGCCTCGATACGCTTCTCTTTTTACTTTAGACCGAAAGGATTACAAGAGTTGGGCTCATGGCCTAAAAGCGGCAGGCTACGCCACTAACCCTCGTTATGCTGAAATTCTCATCAAGTTGATTGAAGACTACAAATTGTATGAATACGATGACCTACAAAATTCTACAGCAAAAAAAGAACAAGAGAAGAAAGACTCGCATTCTATCCATAGTACTAATTCTTCACAAGAAGCCGAAAATGAGAGAGTGCAAGAAAAACTTTTTATCAACGGAATTGCCTGTATTGAAATACAACAGCACACTACTCCTGAAAAAATTGCCCAACAACATCACATTGAAATCTCAAGGCTTTTGAAATACAACGACCTTGTAGCAGGGGATATGTTGAAGAAGGGAAATGTTATATTTCTTGCCCCTAAAAAAAACAAAGGAGACGTACCTTATCATCTGGTAAAGGAAGGAGAGAGTATGTGGAATATTGCTCAGCTACATGGGATCAAAATTCGTTCGCTGTATAAGAAAAACAGAATGCAGATGAACGACCAGCCCCTAGCCAGCGAAACAATCTATTTGATGAAAAGAAGGCCTTCTCCTCCCAGAACAATGAGTTATGAAGAATATTTAAAGAAGAGTAAGCAACAGTTAATTTCTCCAAGCACTGAAAGCATCTCTGCATCTTCAAATTCTGCCGCGCCTGTTGTGTCCGCGCCGGATAGAATTTATCATCCGGTTACCACCCGCAACTTTTTCGTTCCTGCAGAACAAATCGCAGCAGACCATTCTATGCCCTCCCAAATCATGTATTACACAGTTCAACCCAAAGAAACTCTTTATGGCATATCGCGAAAATTCAACACAACGGTTGAGAAAATCAAAGAGTGGAACGGTTTGAGTGACAACAATATAAAAGTTGGGCAGCAACTCCTTATAAAACAATAGTTACAGGTATTCGACCCGCTCCAATGCTTTTTCAATCATTTTTCTGACCGCCTGCTGAGGATCGCTGCAAAATGTTCCTTCGAGACGATTGGCCAATATGGCATTGAAGGAGAGGCAACGGTGGCCAAAAATTTCCCCTAGTGCATAGATGCCTGCTGTTTCCATTTCCATATTGGTAAAGCGATGCGTGTCAAATGTAAATTCAGAGAGGTGAGCAACCATATTTTCGAAAACGGGAGTAATTCTCAGCCTTCTTCCCTGAGGTGCATAAAAGCCTGGAGCCGATATTGTTACTCCTCGAGAAATATCGGAATAGATATTTAGCAGTTGAGGATGGGCTGCCGTGGTATAGAAACGTATATCCATTTTTCGGGAAAAAAGAAATTCTTTAACTGCATCATTAAATTTCGGGTCTGCCGGTAAATGGCGATAATAGCTCATCAAAACATCGAAGCCGACAGCTTTTTCTGCAAGGATAACACTGCCAAGCGAAATATCGCGCTGCAAGGCACCGGCAGTTCCAAGCCTGATAAAAGTCAGTTGCTTAAATTTATCTTTAGGCATTCGTGTTTCAAAATCTATATTCACCAAAGCATCCAGCTCGTTCATCACAATATCTATATTATCGGTGCCCATACCGGTAGAAATGACAGAAACCCGTTTCTTTCCTATGTATCCGGTATGTGTGATGATTTCTCTGTGACTTCGAGCTAATTCAACTTCATCAAAATAATTGCTAACCACAGAAACACGCTCAGGATCACCTACCGTGAAAATGATGTCTGCTATTTCATCGGGAAGCAACTGAACATGATACATGCTTCCATCTGCATTTAAAATAAAATCCGCCTGCGAAATACTCCTCATATCGTATAAAGATCAGTAAAAATAAAACTATAAAATGCAATTGTGTAATTTCATGCTACTTTAGCTCATCGAATCAGCTTAAATTCAATTAAGTTTCTCATGGATTTTGCACTCATAGGAGCAGCCGGATACATTGCACCGCGACACATGAAAGCCATTAAAGACACCGGCAATGAACTAGTGGCAGCCGTTGATAAATTCGACAGTGTCGGGTTAATAGATTCTTATTTTCCAAATGCAAGTTTTTTTACAGAGTTTGAGCGCTTTGACCGTCATATAGACAAGTTGAGAAGAAGCGGCAGGCCGGTTCATTATGTAAGCGTTTGCTCTCCCAACTTTCTGCACGATTCTCATATCCGCTTTGGGCTGCGCAACTACGCAGATGTAATCTGCGAAAAACCACTGGTTCTCAATCCGTGGAATATACATGCTCTGGCGGATTTGGAAAAAGAGACTGGCAAAAAGGTGTACAACATTCTTCAACTGAGACTGCACCCAAGCATCGTTGCTCTTAAAAAAAGAGTAGATGAAAACCCACGCAACACCAAATACGAACTCGACCTTACCTATATAACTTCGCGCGGCAACTGGTATTACGCGAGCTGGAAAGGCGACATCACTAAAAGCGGGGGGATCGCTACGAATATTGGTGTACACTTTTACGATATGCTCTATTTTATTTTTGGTAAACTACAGCAAAACATTGTTCATCTGCATACGCACGACAGGGCTGCCGGCTTTCTGGAGTTTGAAAAAGCGCGTGTACGTTGGTTTTTAAGCATAAACTACAACACTATACCTGATGAGGTAAAAGCCACCGGCAAAAGAACATATCGCAGCATGCTGCTGGAAGGTGAGGAAATAGAATTCAGCGATGGCTTTACGGAACTACATACCGAGAGCTATAGAAACATTCTCGAAGGAAAAGGGTTCGGGTTAATGGAGGCGCTCCCTTCCATCGAAATAGTGTACGAAATACGCACACAAAAACCAAGGGGACTTGTAGGAGACTATCATCCATTTGCACGTTTACCATTGGAAAAACATCCATTTGAAAACTAAATGTTTTATTCGGCAAAATGACTAAAGAGCCGGTTGTACAGTACGAAAATGTTGCGGTAAAACAGGGAGATAACCTTGTATTAAGTGATGTTTCATTTTCTGTTGCACCCGGCGAATTCATCTATCTTATCGGTAGAACCGGTAGCGGAAAAAGCAGCCTGCTAAAAACACTTTACGCAGAGCTTCCTGTGGCCTCTGGAAGTGCCCAGGTATGTGGATTCAACCTGCGCTCGTTACAAAACCGTCAGATACCCTTTCTCCGCAGAAAATTAGGTATTGTATTTCAGGACTTTCATTTGCTGTACAATCTGAATGTGTTCGAAAACCTCGAGTTTGTGCTGAAAGCTACGGGTTGGAAGAGCGCATCAACCATTAAAGAAAGGATCGAAGAAATTTTATCGGAATTCGGGCTGGCAGAAAAAATATATCAATATCCGGTGCATCTCAGCGGAGGCGAACAACAACGCCTTGTGATTGCAAGAGCGTTGCTCAACAATCCCCCTCTTATATTGGCCGATGAGCCTACCGGAAACTTAGACCCCGAAACGAGTGATGAGATAATGCGCTTATTGTTGCGCATCAACAGAACACATAATACAGCCATCTTTATGGCTACTCACAACTATTTGCTAATTGACCGCTACCCCGCTAAAATTCTCCGCTGTGAAAGCGGCATGTTGATTCACGAAAAGGGGATAATTATGGATTAAATATTGTATAATTCAAGATTGAATCAATTGTGATAGAGGCGTGGAATTAGATGTGTTGGTGAACTAAAACTTTCTTATTGCTCCCCCTCCTGGGCTTGAACCAGGGACCCCATGATTAACAGTCATGTGCTCTAACCAACTGAGCTAAGGAGGAATTTGTGAGTTGCAAAATTAAAATTATCGGATATTTCTGTCAATCTTTGCCGCTAAATTTTTAAAAATAATTCTATGAGTTTATTGGTAGTGGGAACAGTGGCGTATGATGCTATCGAAACACCGTTTGGCAAAACAGACAAAATCGTTGGGGGAGCAGCAACTTACATCGCCTGGAGCGCCTCATTTTTTTCGAAGAGAGTTAATGTGGTATCTGTCATCGGAGATGACTTTGACTTAAATGAACTACGACTGCTCAATCAAAGAGGTGTTGATACCACCGGCATAGAAATTAAGAAAGGAAAAAAGAGCTTCTTCTGGAGCGGCAAATACCACTTAGACATGAACACCCGCGACACGCTGGCAACTGAGCTGAATGTATTGCTAGAGTTTAATCCTGTAATACCCGATGCCTATCAGCAAAGCGATATTGTAGTACTGGGCAATATTGACCCTAATCTTCAGCACAGCGTGCTAAAGCAACTAAAAAATCCGCCTAAGCTTATCATACTAGACACTATGAACTATTGGATGACCGCGACCTATAAACCCAAATTGCTGGAAGTACTTCAACTCATTGATGTCTTAGCTATTAACGATGCTGAGGCGCGTGAACTCGCTAATGAATATTCTCTGGTGAAAGCTGCCAGAAAAATACTGGATATGGGGCCTGAGTATTTGGTAATCAAAAAAGGGGAGCATGGCGCACTGCTGTTTCACGACAATAATGTGTTTTTTGCACCGGCTCTGCCATTAGAAGATGTGTTTGACCCAACCGGTGCCGGAGATACCTTTGCAGGCGGTTTCGCAGGCTATCTTGATAAAACGCGGGACATTAGCTTTGAAAACATGAAGCGTGCCATTATATACGGCTCGGCCATGGCATCTTTTTGCGTGGAAAAATTCGGCACAGAAAGGCTAAAAGAGCTCACACACGAAGATATAGATGTGAGGGTAAAAGATTTTGTGGATCTGGTACAGTTTGACATTATACTGGAAGAGTAAACAAATGTTTATACTCTCTGAAGCCAAACTGCTTCGTATGCTTTCTGTTGTTGTACACGCTGTCCCGATTTGGCAAAGCTGGAAAGCAATGCCAGCATCAGCGCAATAAACAATGGGGTAGCTATTTTTCTCATATCACATGGTTTAGTGTTTTAAAAAGGCTGATGGCAAAAGACTTCTGAATTGAGGTTTTGCCTCAGGGAGGGATTTAATATGTTATACTGAAATAATTTATAAAAGGTTGCATTATGCACTTACATTGTAGAA